>JAFEFR010000279.1 GCA_018240485.1 Pseudomonadota bacterium | reverse complement strand
TTGGTCGTTTCCTTGTTCGCCGTCGTATCGATCACCGAAACGGTATTGCCGACGCTATTGGTGACATAGGCCAACGTGCCGCTCGGATTGAACGCAATGATTTCGGGGCGCACGCCAACGGTGATCGTCGCGATGACCTTGTTGAGCGTCGCCGAGGTTTGGTCGGCATCGATGACCGCAACCGTGCCCGGCGTCTTCAAATCGGTGCTATCGCCATAGTTGGCAACGTAAACACGCGTTCCCGCAGGATTGATCGCCACCCCCAGCGGCCCCAAACCGATGCCTGCCGTCGCCGCTGCCGTCGACGTCGCGGCCACTGCTTGCGGCACCGTCGCCACCACGGTATTCGTGGACAAATCGACTACCGAGACGGTGTTGCCCGCATAGTTCGCCACGTAGTTGAATGGCGCGGCGCAAACGAGGGGCGCACACAGAGCCATCAAGGCCCCGACCAGAATACGGCTCGAGCTCCACCCCCGCGCGCCAAACCCGACCGCGCCGGCCATGCCTTGCGGCGACGTCGCCAATTCCACGCTGGACGCGTTTTTCATGCTTGTACCCGTGTTCGAAATGCGAGCGCGGAATGATACGTCAAAACCGCATACGCCGGCGTTGGAATTGAAACCCATGCGGGAAGTGTTCAGTTCGCTTGCACGCCCATCGGCATTGCGTCTTCGCGCTCAAAACCGCTTCGGCTTGAAAATAAGGCAAGCCGATAAAAGCAATGCGAAGATCAACGACCCCAAACCGACCGGTGAGGAGGCTGGCGCCTCTTTGGACGAAGTCGATGGTGCAACGGCATTGCACACCGGCGGCCCGATCGCCAACCCGCTCAATGTCACCGGGTATGGCAGGTTCGTTTGCCCGGGATTTGCGATCATGCCCGCAGAGGTCATCGCTCCACTGGTGGTATTGATCTGATACAGCGCGTTGAGTCCGCTGGGCAGACTGTTCCCATTGGGATTGAAATTGCGCACCAATCCCCACAGCGCGCCCGTTGAGTCGAACCCCGCGTCGACCGGATTCGACGCCGCCACCGTATACGAACCGATCAGCGTCGTCTTGGCCGTATCGGTTGCGATGGTATAGAGATTCGCGTTGCCGTTGCCGCCAATGCCGTAAAGCACGCTGTTGTAGGTCGCAAGTGCAGTGATCTTCACTCCCAAGTTACCAACCAAGCGTATTTGCCCGGAACTTGGCGTCAGCTCCCAGAAGTTGTTGCTGTCGGCAGAGGACATCCATACGTGACCGTCACAGCCGAACGACAAACTCAACCCGCTGGACGCTATGGCCGGCAAGCCATTGATTGAACTGACGACGGTCGCTGCAGGCACGGTCGTCGCCACGGTCATGAGCGCCGGCTGCGACGCCGAATTCAGAAGACCTATCGCGTATAACTGGCCGTTGGTGCCGAACGTCAGTCCACTCAACGCCGAGACGGAGACGCCGTTTGCTTTGACAAATCCCTTTCGACTGGCCGTCGCTGTCGGCAAATTGACTTGATAAAGCGCTTGACTGCCGTCGTTTGCCAGCTCGCCCGCGGAATACGCCACGCCTTGCTGCGCACGGCAAAAGCCGGCAGCAACGAGCAGACTCGCGGTGATGGCAGCGCGCAAAGCCATGGGTAGATTCTTTTTCTTTCTTGGTATTTTGGTAATCGTCGCCCACGAACAAAATTCGCTCGCAGGCTGGGGCAGCCTAGCATACCGCAGGTATAAAACAAGGGGCTGCAAGCAACGAAGCCCGTCTGCTCACAGAGGAATCGCCACCGGGGCAATTCGCTTATCGTGAGTGATGTCAGAAAGTGGTGGTCAGTAGCGCCTCGTAGCGCATCCGATTCATGCCGTAACCACTATCCGCGGTGTAGTTGGGGATACCCAACAGTTGAATCGGCGCGTAGAGGGCGCGAAATCGAAAAACGGAGCCGCCAGCAAATGCCTTGGCGTACCCCAATTCCCAGTCACGCGAGGAAATATCATGCTTGAGCAGCAACTGCTGCAATACGCCGAGCGTGGGGAATGGTTGCTCCCGGGTGCTGTAGCGCATGGAAATCTCGCCCAATCCCCCCACATTCCAGGCTGCGGCAACCGAGTAGATATTGAGATTTTCCCAAGCGAGCGGGCGCCGGGTCATTTCGATGAAATACTGAAAATCCGCGGGCAGGGAGTAATTGGCGAATGGCGCGATCTGCGAGTACATGACCCGCTCCGCATCGGCACTCAAGCGAATATTGCGCGCCGGGGTCCAATCCACTCCGAAATTCATGCCGGGCGGGATGTCGAAACTGCCCGCTTGGCCGAAAATTCCGCGGTAGGTATAGAAATTATCCATCGAAACACGCGATTGATAGCCGCCACGCCAATCAAGACCCTCGACCAACCTTCCGCCCACGTCCAAGCGCGCACCAAATCCGACCGAGTTCTCCTTGTAGCGCAGCGCTGACGGGCCACTCCACGCATCTGAACTCTTGTCGAACGCCCCCTGTACCGCATCTTGTGTCGGCGGCGTGAACAGATTGAATTTCTGATAAGCAAGAATCAGTGAGAGCCGCCAGTACTGATTGTCGTCCAGCCGATGCGTGAACGACGGCGCCACGATCGTCCGCCGCAACCCAGGCATTTGATCCGGAAGCAGACTGCCGGCATCCGTGGCTGCTGCGTGGATGGGAGATTCCGAGACACGCGAGGACTGCGCAACGACCTGCAGTGCCTTGACATCGCCTACCGATGTGCCTGGGAAACGTGATACCGGAGTGCGCGCCCAACTCGAACGCGCGCGATTGAAGATCGTCGGCGGCTCAGCCAAGGTTTCCCCTGTTTCACGCGCCCACGCAAAATTCGATTTCAAGCTACTGAGAGCGTAATCGCCCCAGCTTTCTACCAGATCGCCGGAGGCAGCCATTTCCTGCAAAGCGGAGGCATGCGCCGTACTGGCAACGTTCTGGAATCGACCGGGTGGCTGGGCAGCTTGCACGAAAAAAGCAGGCACGCAAAGGCCCAAGCTCGCCAGAGCAACAAGACTGCTTTGCTTGCTCACGTTCGGTCGCATGGATTCCAAGCTCACACCAACCATCCCCAAAGTCGGTTGCGATATTGGCTAAAAAACCACACACAGTCAAGACATCTTTAACGATACTCGCTCACAGAGGCGCAATTTGTGGCGCTGCCCGACGCATTTTCCAATCGAGAGTCAAATTCGCCACGCTCGTTGTGTTTTCACAACACGTCACTCGGCGCACATTTCCACTACACCGTACGCGTTTCTGACGTGCAAGCCAGTTCTGCCGTCACACCATACCGTTCATTCAGCTCGCCGGCCAATCCTTCGCGCGCAACATCCTCACCGTGAACCAGCACCACAGGCGGATGCTTGGCGATACCACCGTACCATTCGAGAAGGCCACTCTGATCGGCGTGGGCAGACAGGCCGCCAATCGTGTGGCACTGCGCGTTGACCCGATAATCCCGCCCGAACAGACGAACCCATTGCGCCCCATTTACCAGTCGCCGACCCAACGTGCCTTCCGCCTGATAACCGACGAACACGATTTGCGATTCGCGTCGTTCCAGATTGTGTCGCAGATGATGCACGACACGCCCGCCCGTGGCCATGCCGTTTCCGGCAATGATGATCGCGCCATTGCGAATCTGATTGATCGCCATCGACTCGTCGACCGATTCGGTCGTGCGCAGATTCGGCAATCGAAAGGGATTGGGCGTACCGCTCCACACCGACTGCGCATCGTCGTCGAACAATTCGTGATGGCGATCGTAAATCCGAATCACTTTCGCCGCCATCGGGCTGTCGACAAAAATGCGCCAGTGCGAAAGATTCCATTCCTCCCAGAATCGTGCGAACCAATACAGCAACTCCTGTGTGCGACCGACCGCGAATGCGGGAATCACCACATTGCCTTTGCCTTGCCAAGCTTGGTCGAGAATACCGCCCAGCTCACGCACGGTATCCGCTCGATCCTTGTGGTTGCGGTTACCATAGGTCGATTCCATCAGAACAAGGTTCGCCGCGGGCGGCGTTTCCGGATCACGCAAAATCGGCGTGCCTTTGGGCCCCAGATCTCCCGAGAACACGAGCGTGCGACCCTCGGCAAACAGTTCGACGATGGCCGAGCCGAGGATATGCCCCGCATCGCGCAGATTGACCTCGATACCGGGAAACAACGTCGTCCGCCGATGGTACGGTATGGGGCGCAACTGGGGCAGCAACCTCCGCACATCCTCGCGCGTGTAGAGCGGCGCAACTTCGGGCGCCTTCGCGGCACGCTTGCGATTGTGACGCGCCGCCTCGCTTTCCTGCAGCGAGGCCGAATCCAGCAGCATCACCGGGATCAAATCGCAGGTTGCCTCCTGCGCGTAAATCGGTCCGCAATAACCGCGCGCACCGAGCAAAGGCAAGCGACCGGTGTGATCGATGTGCGCATGACTGATGACGACGGCATCGAGCGTTTGGACATCGAATGGAAACGGATCGGCATTACTCGCCTCATCCGCTACGCCTCCCTGCACCAGGCCGCAGTCGAGCAGAATGCGCTTGCCGGCGGATTCGACAAGATGCATCGACCCCGTCACCTTCCCTGCCGCACCAAAAAAACCGACTTTCATGTTGCCATCTCCGTACGCGATGGCCAGTTTCGCACGCCGAAATCCCGCCTCGGCAGGACGATAGACTGCCGATGCACGTTTCGAGAGTACCGCCGCACGGCATCGATCTGGCCACCTGTCATCATCTGCGCTTGGCGATCGGTACGAACCTCAAATCCTCCGGCCCGGTGTAGTTTGCGCTCGGGCGGATGATCTTGCCGTCCTGGCGCTGCTCGATCACGTGCGCGCTCCAGCCGGAGGTGCGCGAGATCACGAACAGCGGCGTGAACATCGCGGTCGGCACGCCCATCATGTGGTAGCTGACCGCGCTGAACCAGTCGAGGTTCGGGAACATCTTCTTGATTTCCCACATCGTCGATTCGAGGCGCTCGGCGATGTCGAACATCTTGGTGTTCTCCGCTTCCTTGGCCAGGTCGCGCGCGACTTCCTTGATCACTTTGTTGCGCGGGTCGCTGACTGTGTAGACCGGATGGCCGAAGCCGATCACGACTTCCTTGTTTTCGACGCGACGGCGGATGTCCGCCTCCGCGTCATCCGGGCTGTCGTAGCGTTTCTGGATCTCGAATGCAACTTCGTTCGCGCCGCCGTGCTTCGGGCCGCGTAACGCGCCGATGGCGCCGGCGATACACGAATGGAAGTCGCTGCCGGTGCCGGCGATCACGCGCGCGGCGAACGTGGACGCGTTGAACTCGTGCTCGGCGTAGAGAATCAGCGAGGTGTGCATCGCGCGCACCCACTCTTCGCTCGGCGCTTTACCGTGCAACAGATGCAGGAAATGGCCGCCGATCGAGTCGTCGTCGGTTTCCACCTCGATGCGCTTGCCGTTGTGACTGAAGTGGTACCAGTACAGCAGCGCCGAGCCCAGAGAGGCCATCAGCTTGTCGGCAATGTCGCGCGCGCCGGGATGGTTGTGGTCGTCCTTCTCCGGCGACACGCACCCCAGTATCGACACCGCCGTGCGCATCACGTCCATCGGGTGCGCGGACGGCGGCAACAGTTCGAGTGATGCTTTCACCGCGGCGGGAATGCCGCGCAGCGCCTTGAGTTTGGCTTTGTAGGCGGCAAGCTCGGCGAGCGTTGGCAACTTGCCGTGCACGAGCAAATGCGCAATTTCCTCGAATTCGCAGGCCGTGGCGACATCGAGAATGTCATATCCCCGATAGTGCAAATCGTTGCCACTACGCCCAACCGTGCACAACGCGGTGTTGCCGGCGGCAGTGCCGCTCAAGGCAACGGATTTTTTCGGCTTGAATGGGATGGAGGTATCGCTCATGGTGCACTCCTGATTCATTTTTTCCCGGCGAACAATTCGTCGAGTTTGTTTTCGTAGTCGTGATAGCCGAGGAAGTCATACAACTCCGCGCGCGTTTGCATCGTCGGCACGGCTGCCTGCTGGGTGCCGTCGCGGCGCGTGACCTCGTAGAAATTCAGCGCGGCCTTGTTCATCGCGCGATACGCACCACAGCAATAGAGCGCGATATCGACATTCGCCGACTTCAATTCGTCTGTAGTGAAAAACGGCGTCGACCCAAATTCGGTCAGGTTGGCGAGAATCGGCACCTTCACCGCGGCCTTGAACTTGCGGTAGTCCTCCAACGTCTTCATCGCCTCGGGGAAGATCATGTCGGCACCGGCTTCGACATACGCCATCGCGCGCTCGATCGCGGCATCGATGCCTTCCACTGCCGCCGCATCGGTGCGCGCCATCAGCACGAAATCGCGATCACTCTTCGCATCGACTGCGGCCTTCACGCGATCCACCATCTCCGCCTTCGACACCACTTCCTTGCCGGGGCGATGGCCGCAACGCTTCTGCCCGACTTGATCCTCCATGTGTACGGCAGCGACGCCAGCGCGCTCGAAACTGCGGATGGTGCGCGCGATGTTGAACGCGCCGCCCCAACCGGTATCGATATCCACCAGCAACGGCAATTGCGTCGCCTCGACGATGCGGCGCGCGTCGATGAGCACGTCTTCCATCGTCGAAATGCCCAAATCCGGCATGCCCAACGAATTCGCCGCAACACCGCCGCCGGACAAATACAGCGCGCGATAACCCACGCGCTTGGCCATCAACCCGGCATACGCCGTGATCGCTCCGACCACCTGCAACGGCGATTCGGCGGCCAGTGCGGCGCGAAAGCGTGCGCCATTGGTGGCGGACGCGCCTGTGGAAGAATTCAAATTCATGCGGCCTCCAACAAAGCGCTGATTTTAGCCGATCCATGTGGATGGCGCGTCAGGGTGCTGCCGCTGCGTGAACGCATCGCCGTCGCCGATGCGACCGTCTGTGTGCGACAGTTGCCGCACGGGGCTTCGCATTCAAGGCAACGCCTTTGATTCCGTCGTCACCGGCAGGCCAACCTTCTTGCAGAACGCGGCAAAACGCGGATCGTCTTTGTAACGCAGGATGAAGGGATCGAACAGGAGAAACCCGATTCCGGGATCGCGATTGGTCCAGGCACGATCCAGCCACATGAACGTGCTGTCCGGGTCACGGCGCAACGCGTAGATCGAGGCGATCTGATAAGCCGATGACTCGGCATCCTTGGCAATCAGTGTTTTCAGCGCGGCGTCCGCGGCGCCGTAATCCTGCGCGGCATACAAAGTCATGGCCACGGCGACATTGCGCAACAAGCCCGGCGCAAGATTCTGCGCAGATGCCAACGCTGCGCGCGGCATGCCGCGCTGCACTTGCAAGACAACGAGTCCATAGTGCAGATAGGTTTCATCCGGCGACAGCACCAACGCCTTCGTCAGGGTTTGCTCGGCCTCATTCAACTCGCCCACCGCGGCGAGCGACAAGTTCAGCATATAGCTCGCGTCGACCGAACGCGGATCAGTGGCGAAGGCCTGCCGCAGCAACGGGATGGCCTGGCGCGGATGCCCCAACGCCGCCAACACGAACGCCAGGCCGGTCTTGGCCTGATCGTCGTTCGGCGCCAGTTGCAACGCGCGCCTGAAATCGGCCTCCGCACCGCTCCAGTCGAAATCCGCAAATTGCACGAGTCTGCCGCGCGCATCGTGCCCCGCAGCCAGATCGGAATCGAGTTGCAGCGCCTTCCCCGTAGCCTCGCGGGCATTGGCGTAGGCCTGTTGCGCCTCGGTTCCCCCCAGGTCGTACCCTGCCATCTGGGTCCATGTACGAGCCATCGCCGCATACGCCGCGGCATATTTCGGATCGATCCAGACTGCCTCTCCGAAATGGGCGATGGCTTCACGCAATGGCGCTTCGCCAATCTGTCGATCCAGCGAACGCCCCTTCAGGTAAGCAGCATAAGCGGCAAGATCACCACCGGGCGGACGATCGCTTTGCACGACCGCGCCACCGCCTTCGAGCAACTTCGTCTTCAACACATCTGCAACCGATTTTGTGATCTCGTCCTGCAGCGCGAACAGATCCTTGTAAGGTCGATCGTAGTGCTGCGACCAGAGCGCGCTGCCATCGATCGCATTGACCAATTCTGCGTTCACACGCACCTGGTCTTGCAAACGTCGCACACTACCTTCGAGCAAATACGCCACACCCAGCGCGCGGCCAAGCGCTTCGCTGGACAGCGTCGAATCGCGAAACTGGAACGACGAATTGCGACTGATCACCTTCACCCCATCGAATTGCGACAGCGCATTGATCAGATCTTCGGACAAGCCGTCGGAAAAGTACTGCTGATCCTTCTCACCGCTTTCGTTGACGAACGGCAAAACCGCCACGGATTTCGCCGAAATCACAGATGCCGATGCGGCTGGCACACCCGCCTGCACAGGCGCTGCGGAATTCGGCGCAGCGTCGGTGGGCACAGCGCGTTCGTATCGCCACAGCAAGCCGCCCCCGATCGCCAACAATAGCGCGAGAATGACCAGCTCCATACCGGTGGCGCGCTGATGTCCCCGCTCGCCGTGGTACCAGGCCAGTACCAAGGTCACGAAAAATCCGATTGCCAGCGCAAGAATCAGCAGCTTTTCGAGTCGATCCGGCCAACCGAAACGCTGCGCGACGACATCGAGCACCTGGATGAATGCAAACGACGACGCCCCATAGGCCAGAGACCACTGTACCAACTTGCGTTGTTTGAGCCGCTGCACGAGGTCATGCATGGAAGGACGTTTCGAATCCGCGCATGCGCGCAAGCATAGCAAATCCCTGAACCTCGCCTGCACACACTGCCGCGCCGCGTCAACTGGCGTGATGCTCACTCGTTTTGTTGCCTCAGACCATGCACGAAACCACCGGAGAACGACGATGAAACGTTGTGCCAAAGTGTTGCTCATGATTGCGGCTGGCTTGGCCCCGCTGTTCGCCACCGGTTGCGTTTACTACCCCGTGCGTCCCTACCCTGCCGCCGTATGGGTTCCGGGGTATTGGGGCGGGCCTTCCGGCAGCGTCTGGATTCGCGGCCACTGGCGTTGATGAGCTTGCGTTCGCGCAAAAAAAAAACGGCGTGCGGAACGATCCGCACGCCGGTTCGTGAGTAAAGACTACTTTTGCGCGGCCTGAAGTTCGTCGGCCACGCGACTCGCCTTGTAGACTTTGCGCAACGCCTCGATGATGGCGCCGCTATCGACCGCGACGGTGCGATTGAGGCTCTCATCGAACCAGTAGTCGCCGCCGAGCGAGTGGATGTTGCCGTCGAACACCAAGCCGACGATTTCGCCCTTGCGATTGATCATCGGGCTGCCGGAGTTGCCGCCGATGATGTCGTTGCTGGTGGCGAGGTTCATGTGCTGAGCGAGGTTGAGATGCGGCTTTGCATCCAGCCACGACTGCGGCAAGGCAAACGGATCCGCCCCCGTGGCATGCGCAAACGCACCGCCGATGTCGGTGAACGGCGCGATCTGCTTGCCCTTCTCATCCCAACCCTTGACCGTGCCGAACGAAAAGCGCTGGGTGAAGGTCGCGTCCGGGTACACGCTGGTACCGTACTTGTCAAAGCGCGCGGCAGCGACGAGTTCGGAATTCTTGTCCACGACCGACTCGACTTCATCTTCCATTTGCTTGCGCAATTGGCGCGTCTGCGGATCAACCGCGATAGCGAGCTTGATGAACGGGTCGTCCGACTTCGCGATCGCCTCCGCCCCGCCCTCCCACAGCGCTTTGCGCACAGCAGGGTCGCCGAGCTTGGTCGCATCAATCATCTGCGCTGCCAGCGCTTCGGGTGACTGTTTGTCCAGCACTTGCTTGACGAACGCATCGTCAGTGCCGAGATGCTCGCGCATTTTGGTCAGGATGTAAGTGAACTTCACTTTCTCGAATTGCGGATACACCGGCGCCGTCGAGAACAAGCTTTGCGTCATGCTTGGGAGTTTCGATTCGGTGAACTCGCGCAGTCGATCGGCATTCGGCTTCTTGCGCTCCGCCGCCGCACGCACCAGCGTGCGCGCATAAGCGAAATATTTCGTGCCGGCGAGGTTGGTGTACTTGAACGGCATTTCCAGATTGCGATAAGTCGTCATCGCCTTGGCGATGTTGTCCCATGCCGTGCCGTATTTGGCTTTGCGCGCAGGATCGGCCTCGACATACGCACGCAAATCGGCTTCCTCCTTGCGCTTCAACGCGAATACATTCGGGTCCTGCAGCGCCTCGAGCCGCCCCTTGAGCGCCTTGTACGAATTCTCGATGCCGAACAAATCGTTCTGCGCGACACGCGCGTTCTCGGCGCTTTCGCTGCGATACTGCGTCACCATGCCGCGGCGCTCGGACAAATCGAACAGGCGCGGAATCAAGTCGACATCGCGCGTGGACTCAAGCTCGGCCACGGTCAGCTGACGATCCGTGCCACCGGGATTGCCGACCGTCACCGTCAGCTCCTTGTCCGCCGCGCCGTTTTTCGAGAACGGAAAATAGTCCGCAACTTTCGCCGGCTTGCCGCCTTCGTAGGCGCGCAATACGGCCATGTCCAGATCAAAGCGCGGGAAGTTGAAGTTGTCCGGGTCGCCACCGAAGAAAGCGATGGCCTCTTCCGGCACGAACACCAGCCGCACGTCCTGATAGCGGTGGTACTTGTACAAGTCATAGACGCCACCGTGATACAGGTTGACCACGTCGCATCGGGTGGCTTCCTTGTCGCTGCCGACGCATTCCTTCTCGATGTCGGACTTCACCGCCTTCTCGGCTTTGGAGTACGCCTCGCCGCTCTTGCCGACCGTGGCCTGCTTCACGCGGTCGGTGACGTGGGTGATCGTGTCGAGGCGGTTGAGTTCGATCTCGGGGCACTTGATCTCGTCTTTGTTTTCTTTCGCGAAAAAGCCCGCCTTGACGATATCTTTCTCGGCCGTGGACAACTGCTCCACGCACGAGCGTGCGCAATGGTGATTGGTCAGCACCAGGCCCGTCGGCGAGACGAACGATCCCGAGCAACCGCCGGCGAGACGCAACGCAGCACGCTGCGCATGCTCGGCCCAATGGGCATCGGGCGTGAACCCGAATTTTTGTTTCAACTGCGCGAGCGGCAGGTTGTCCGGCGTCCACATGCCTTCATCGGCAAAGGCGCCTTGCGTGACGATGACTGTGGCGATGGCGAAAGCAAGTACTGCGTTGCGACGTAAATGAGTCATTGTGCGTTCCAGAATGAAGTGCCGTGAATGATTTGAGCTTGCTTGCGGAGTCGCTGTCGATACGCAGCGCAACACGGGCGGCCTGCAAGGCTCAGTGTCGCGCTGCCTCGCGTGGTTTGGCGTCCTTGACGTAGCGATCGAACCACTTGAGCATCTCGGCAACGAGTTGCTCATTGGATTCCATTGCCGTGTACCAATGCGGCTCATGCGGCAGCATCACCAGCCGCGTGGTACCGCCGTTGCCGCGTACGGCTTGATACAACTTGCGCGACTGGATCGGCTCGGTGCCCGGATTGGCATCGTCCTCGCCGTGTACGAGCAGCAGCGGCAACTTTATCTTGTCGGCATAAAAGAACGGCGACACGTCAAGGTATACTTTTTGTGCTTCCCAGACCGAGCGGCGCTCGCTCTGGAAGCCGAACGGCGTCAGCGTCTTGTTGTACGAGCCACTGGTGGCAACGCCGGCGCGGAACAGGTCCGAATGCGCAAGCAGATTTGCCGTCATCAGCGCGCCGTGGCTATGGCCGGTCACGCCGATGCGCTCGCGATCAACCACGCCGAGATCCACCGCCTTGTCGACCGCGGCTTTGGCATCCGCCACGAGTTGCTCAAGGTAGGTGTCGTACGCCGTTTTCGGATTACCCACCACCGGAAACGCCGCGTTGTCGATTACCGCATAGCCTGCCAGCAGCAACAGCCGATACGGCGGCAGGCGGGTGAAGGTCTGCTGCGAGCCCGACACTTGACCGGCCTGCTTGGCATCGGCGTAGTCGAGCGGATAGGCGTACAGAATGGCCGGAAGTTTTTCGCCTTTCTTGTAGTTCGGCGGCGTGTACAGCGTGAACGACAGATCCACGCCATCAGCGCGCTTGTACTTGACCAATTGCTTTTTGATCTTGCGTAATTCCGGCGTTGGATCGGCAAGGTGCGTGATCGCTGCCGAGCTGGAGGCGAACTGCGCTTCGCCTTCGGCGGGTGTCGCGCTCCGGTCGCCCAGCGTATGCATGAACGCATTCGGCGGATCGGTGATCGATTCGTGCCAGGTCAAGAACTGCCCCGGTGTCGCACCGAACGCGAGCACACGCTCGAACGCAGCAGCATCGCTGCGGAACAGACGCTCGCGAGCCAACGTTTTCAAATTGAGCCGATCCAGGAACGGACGATCGCCCTGCGGCGAGGAACCCTGCCCGCGCAGGTAAACCACATCGCCATCCTGCCGCACGACGTTCGCGCCATTGGCCAAGCGACGTGCAACGAAACTGCCCGGACTTTTGTAGCGTTCATCGGTAGACATGTCCCAGAGTAAGCGCGGTTTCTGCTTCGGCGCATCGACGTCGATGATCGTCGTTTTGAACCAATGCCGATTCGCATCGAACTCGGTCATGAACGCAAGCGACGCTTGCTCGCCCCAAGCGAAACCGGCAAAACGCTGTTCGGTACGTAACACTTCGGTTGGTTTGGCCGTGAACGGTGCTTTCAGCGACATGACTTTGTCGCGTGCAGGAACCTTGACCTTCCAGTCGCCATTGTCGAGCGCCTCGGCCCAGATCAACGTGGCCGGCACGTTTTCGCGCCAACTGAATTCACGCGGGCCCAGCGGTTCGCCGTGTACTGGCACGCGGTCGGCCAACGGCAGCGAAGCGACTATCTGCGCGCTGTCGTGCGCAAGGTTGAGCACTGCGACATCGTGCGGAAAGCGATCATAGGTCACCGCGTACGAATACGGGCGACGAATTGTTTCAGTCAAGACATGCGTGGCGTCGGGTGCTACCGAAAGCCCCGTGTACAACGCGGGTTTGCCGACACGGCGCACACTGCCGCTCGTCGCATCGACGACGGCGAGTTGGGAGACGCCGTAGTAGTCGAACAGATCCTCGTCGTGCTTGCTGCTCAGCGTATCGCGCACCTCGTAGGTGCTGCTCTCGCCTTTCTCACCGATAGCCTCTTGGATATCCGGCCCCGCTGGCACGTTGCTGTCCGCTGGCGGCGCGCCCTGCCCTTCGGGCACCAACTTGACGAGCAGCGAACTGCCACCGCCGAGCCATTGCACGGCATCATCGAACATCGGATTCAAACGCACCCCTTCGACGCGATGAATCTGCCCGCTCGCGCCATCACCGAGCCACAACTCGACGGCATCGGCCGCGGCATTCTCGAACGCAAAGCGTGTGCCATCGGTCGACCAACGAGGCAGCGACGGACACAAGCCTTGTGGAAACGTAATCTTCGTCTCCTGCGTGCTGGCGACATCAACAAGGGTGAACGAATTCATGCACCCGCGAATGCCGTAACCGGCCGGCGTATCGTGTCGGCTGTGGTTGCGCGGCTCGATGCGCACGCCTCCCAAGCGCAGAAACGGCTCCGCCACGCGCGCCATGGCCGGATATTGCAACGGTGAAACGAGCAGGATTTTCGTGCCCTGAGAATTGACGACTGGCGACGGCGGCACCGGTGCATGCAGCACATCGAGCAGGGCTTTGGGCGGCTGATCGTAGGCGGCAAAAAGGCTCGCCGAACCGAGCAAGGCAGCACCGCCCACCAAACATCTCAAAAACGATCCAAGTTTGCGCGTATTCGTCATGGGCGCACCCTCCCGAGGTGCGATAGGTACTTGCCCCGACCTCGACGCCGATCAGCCGCGTCGCGACCGCAACGGAAGGTGGGACTCGATGAAGCGCACAAAAGTAGTGTCCGCCGCTGCCGGGTAGCGCGTGCCATTGGTCATGACTAGTCGGCGCACGCGCACCGGGTCAGCGATCTTCAGTGACTGGCTTGGCGTCACCCACAGGCTCGCGCGCCCAAAATTCGACCAGAATCGTCATCAGCGTCCATACCAGCAGGGTGGGTCGGATCTTTCCGGGGACAATGCCGTGTCCCTTCAACACGAAATCGATCATCTCGGGAAAGGTCACGGCATAGAGCAAGGCCAGCGCGGCATAGAGGACACGACTGCGGCTGGATGTGATGAAAAAAATCGTAATCACCGCGCCGGCAAGGCAAAACAACACGCATCCAAACTGGGCGTTGCTCAACGTTTCGGTTCCAACCAGCACGAAACCCAAAACCGCGCCAAAGAACATGTTCAACCCGTTGAGGTTGGCTTGGTATTCGGCAACGGACATCCGCCCGAGCCCCACCCTCGTCAACACTGCCACGAGTTTTTTCACGTTGCCGCTCCGCGCGCGACTACTTCGCGAACAGATGCTCGACGCCCGCGCGTTCTTCGCGCAATTCCTTGTCGGTCGCATCCATGCGCGCGCGCGAGAATTCGTTGATCGCGAGCCCTTGCACGATGCTGTACTTGCCGTCTTTCACCGTGACCGGGTAGCCGTAGATCACGCCGGGCTGGATGCCGTAGGAACCGTCGGACGGAATGCCCATCGACACCCAATCGCCCTCGGTCGTGCCCAGCGCCCACGAGCGCATGTGATCGACCGCTGCTGCCGCGGCCGACGCCGCCGACGAAGCACCGCGCGCCTTGATGATCGCCGCGCCGCGCTGCTGCACGGTCGGGATGAAGTCTTTTTCGTACCATACCTGATCGACCAGCGACAACGCCGCCTTGCCTTTCACCGTGGCGTGATGGATGTCTGGATACTGGGTCGAAGAATGATTTCCCCAGATGATCATCTTCGCAACGTCGGTGTTGTGCGTGCCGGTTTTCTCGGCAAGCTGCGACTTGGCGCGGTTGTGATCCAGACGCACCATGGCGGTGAACTGGCCGGGATCGAGGCTCGGCGCGTTCTGCTGCGCGATCAGCGCATTCGTGTTGGCCGGGTTTCCGACCACGAGCACCTTGACCGTGCGCCGGGCGTGATCGTTGAGCGCCTTGCCTTGCGGCGCGAAGATGGCGCCGTTCGCTTCGAGCAGATCCTTGCGCTCCATGCCGGGGCCGCGCGGGCGGGCACCAACCAGCAGCGCGTAGTCCACGTCCTTGAACGCAACGGACAAATCATCGGTCGCGACGACGCCGGCGAGCAGCGGAAACGCGCAATCGTTCAATTCCATCACCACGCCTTGTAGCGCCGGCAGCGCGGGCGTGATTTCGAGCAAATGCAGAATGACCGGCTGATCTTTGCCGAGCATGTCGCCCGAGGCAATGCGGAACAGCAAGGCATAACCGATCTGGCCGGCAGCACCGGTGACGACGACACGGACGGGGGATTTCATGCAGAGAACCTCGGATGTGGAAAGTGTGAAACGGAAATTGCGAGGGTGGCGAACGAGTGGCGTGAATTACCAGGATCGCGCGTCTCACGCGCCCGTCGCCCCTCTCCAATTTCGCCGTCAGACCAGCTCAGCGAAGAAGTCTTTGATGCGCTTCATGCCATCGTCAAGCTGCGCGTCGGGACAGGTATACGAAATGCGCAGCGCGCGCGGCTCACCGAAGGCCGAGCCCGGCACACAGGCGACGCCTTTCGCATCGAGCAACACACTGCACAGGTCGACGTCATTGCTGATCGCACCCGCTGGATGCTTCTTGCCAAATGCGACCGAAATATCCGGGAAGACATAAAATGCGCCCTGCGGACGCGGGCATTTCACGCCGGGGATGGCCTCGAGCACCGCCAGCACGCGATCGCGCTTGGCGGCGAATTCCTTGGCCTTCTGCAGCGGAATGTCTTGCGGCCCCGACAACGCCGCCACTGCCGCTGCCGTGATGACCTCGGGCAGGCTCGTGATGTGGTTCGAGTTCAGCGTGGCCAGCGCCTGCGCGACGTTGGCGGGTGCGGCAACGAAGCCAACGCGCCAACCCGGCATGCCGTAGGTCTTGGAGATCGAATCGACGAGAATCGTGCGCTCGCGCAATTCCGGTCTCACATGCAGAAAATTGTGATAGCCGATGCCGTCGAACACCAGGCGATTGTAAATGTCGTCGCAAATGATCCAGGTATCCGGATGCGCGGCGAGCACGTCGGCCAGCGCCGCGATTTCGTCCTTCGTGTACACCATGCCGGTCGGGTTCGACGGATTGTTGAACAGGAACACCTTGGGCTTGCTCGCCAACGCCTTGGCAAGTTGCTCGGGCTTGAGCTTGTAGTTTTGCGTGCTCGGACATGCCAGCCGCGTAATTCTGGCACCGACGATCTCGGCAATGTCGACGTAGCTCGTCCAATACGGCGTCGGAAACACGATCTCATCGCCCGGATCGAGCAGCGCTTCGGCAAGGTTGTAGAGCACCTGTTTGGCCCCCACGCCGACGGCCAGGTTTTTGCGCTCGTAGCCGTTGAAGCCACCATCCTGAAGATGCTTGAGGAAGGCGTCGAGCAACGCCTCGCTGCCGCGATTGGAGCCATACTGTCCGCTGTCGTGAGCCAGCGCCTCGCGCGCTGCGGCATAGACGTGCTCACCCGGCAGAAAATTCGGTACACCGATCGAGAAGCTGATGATGTCCTTGCCGGCTGCCTTGAGTTGCTTGGCTTTTTCCGCCACCGCCATGATCGCACTGGGTTTGGCTCGGCTCATGCGTTCGGCTAGCAAAGGCATTGCAATATCCTCGTCGATGGAGTGTTTCAGCTTAGCATATTTGCTGCGGTGCAGCGATCACGCCGCCTTGGTCGTTGGCGCACGCAGATACCCGCGATTTCAGCATTTGCCAACAGTCGGATTTGCTAAACTCGCGCCGCCTTGTCTGCGGCGCGACCGCAGAACCGTTGCTTCCGCCCACCCTGAGGAGATCGCATGCTGCATATCATCTGGTCCATCATCATCGGCTTCATCGTCGGCCTGCTTGCCCGCTGGTTCTACCCCGGTGCCATGCACCTGGGTTTCTGGCTGACCGTCCTGCTCGGCGTGGCCGGCTCCTTCGTCGGCGGCCTGATCGGCAGCCTGTTCAAGAAACCCGTCAGCGGTCAGATTTTTCATCCCGCCGGCATCATCATGTCGATTCTCGGCTCGATCATCATCCTGTTCGTGGTCAAGCAACTCGGCTACATGTAATCGTTGTCTCGCCATGAACGCAAAAGGCCGCCCGATGAAGGCGGCCTTTTGCGTGGCGGCATGGAAAAATCAGCGCGCGGCGAGCGTGCGATTCCACTGCTCCAGCAATGGCGCCACCTTCGGATCGGCGAACAGCGCCGCGGTGTCGCCGACGATGGCGATCGACTCGATCGCGTCGCCCTGACGAATACCGTCGACGACTTTCTGATCGTCCGCGCTCAGCACTTCGCCGAATACCGTGTGCTTGCCGTCGAGCCATGGCGTGACCACGTGAGTGATGAAGAACTGCGAACCGTTCGTGCCCGGCCCCGCATTGGCCATCGACAACACGCCCGGTTTGGAATGCTTCAGGTGTGCGACGAACTCATCACCGAAGCGATAGCCCGGGCCGCCGCGCCCGGTGCCTTCCGGGCATCCGCCCTGGATCATGAAGTCGGGGATCACGCGATGGAAACTCAAGCCGTCATAAAACTTGTGCTGGGCAAGATTGACGAAATTCGCCACCGTCACCGGCGTGTGCTCTGGGGTCAAACGGATATGGATCGTGCCACGCGAAGTTTTGATGTGGGCTTGCAGGTCGCTCATGCGCTATCTCCGGATAAAGAACGCCTATGGTAACCGCGAATCGCAGTCCGCCGCGATCAATTCGTCAGGCCCAGCATCGATGCATCCAGCGCGGCGCTACCGCGCGGTCGCGTTTGCGGCACGGGCGGATCGGCCAGCGGCTTGCCATCGATCACATGCTCCCACATCCGATCGAGCGCCCGGTAGGCGAACGGCAGCAGCGGCACATGCGCATCGCCGAAACCAGGCAGGGCGAGGAAGCTCTCGAAATGTTGCGCGTGCGCGACCTTCCAGTAACGCGGCGTGCGTCCCGACGCGCGCAGCCATTCCACATAGGGCTCGGAGGTAAACATCGTCGGCACGAGGCCGTCGTCCGCCCCATGCACCACCCAGAGGGGCAAATCCGCCCGCGGCAAGCGTGCCGCCAGACTCGCCACCGACGCATGCAGTGCGCGCGCGTCCGGCGAATCGCCTTCCCACAATCCGCGCAGGCAGCGCAAGCTCGCCAAGGCAGGATCGGCGCCGGCCTCGATGCTGCCGATCAAACCGACGCCGTTGCCCGGCGGAATGCCCGCCGCATCGGCCCACCACGCGGCACGCACGGCGGCATCGCCGCTCGGCTTGCCGAGCGCATCGACTTGGCGATAGGCGTAACCGCACGGCATCTCGCCAACCGGCTTGCGCAAATAGGCGCTGGCATATCCCGCTGCGACTGCGCGCCAGAGATCGAAGACGGTGGTGCTCGCCGCCGTGGCGATGACCGCGTCAGTCCAACCGCCGGCGTGCAACCGTTGCAACGCATCGTGCGCCTGTGCGGCAAAGTCGTCGCCATCGAGCGAACCGGCCTCGCGCAAGCCGGCGCAACGTGCCGCGAAGGCGGGCGGCAACGCGCCCGCAACGCGCGCGAGCGGAGTCGCATCGAAGCGCTTGTCGGCCAATGCGCATGGCAGATACAGCGCGGCTTCGCTGGCGTAGTCGAACAGCGCACGACCGTGGCCTGCGACATGCACATTCGGCTCGCTTGCCACGACGCCGGCAAGCAGGTGCGACTCGTCGAGGCCCGCCGCTTGCAATACGGCGCCACCACCATTGGACAACCCGGTTGCGATGATGCGTGTGTTGCCGGCCGTGAACGGCGCTTGATCAGGATAGGCGCGATCGAGCATCGCCAAGCCGAACTGCGCCGCTTGCAGCACATGCCTGCCCCAGTCTGCCTCGGGGTTGTCCTGCGAATGCAGATGCTTGATCGCAATGCCGGCATCGCGCGGCGCCTGTGCAGGCTCGAACTCGAGCGGCGCCGTGCCGGCTTGCGCGCGCGTGCCATCGAGGGCGACCCCGCTGCCGTCGGCAGTGTCGAAGTAGCCGGATCCCGCGCCTTTGTCGGTGTAGGCGACCGCACAGCCGCGCGGCAAACCCCAAGCGCCCGCGAGCGCAATCGCCCCGTAGATGCCGCGCGATCCCGACGACGCCGCCACCACGAGGCA
>JAFEFR010000278.1 GCA_018240485.1 Pseudomonadota bacterium | reverse complement strand
CGTTGTAGCGGTGCCAGCCGCCCGTGGTCTTGCCGTCGAACAGCAGCGTCCAGCCTTCACGCTGCTGCTCGGCGGTAAGGATGTTGGCGGTGGCGGACTGACTGTGATCGGCGATCTGCGCGGCATGGCTGGAAGTGACGGCGATGACGGCAAGAAGAATGGTGTACCTCACGGAATATCCTCGATGATGACCTTGGCTTGTCATTCCGGCAGGGATTGCCGGAATCCAGTCACAGGGATGTGAACATATCAAAATCGTGCAACGTTCCGTCCATGGCGCTGGATTCCGGCAATCCCTGCCGGAATGACGGCGAGTGAAATCCCTACCACGCCCAGAACGTCTCGCCCTTGTACGCCACCACGCCCTTGTACGGACCCGGAACGGGCCGATAGCGCGCCACGCGCGTCGCGCCCGCTTCCGAGGTAAAGAAGCCGAGCAGGGTGAGTTGCTTGCACAGCGTGAACCAGTGCGGCGGCCGCGCGCCGTTGCCGCTGGATTTGCGGGCATGGCGTTTGGCTTCCGCGTCGATGTCGATCAGCAGTTTCTGCTTCTGCGCGCTCGTGCATTTCACGAATTCCCTGCCGTGAACTTTGCGCGAGCGCGCATCGATCTCGCCAAGGCCGGCGCGCAGGATCGCGAGATTGGCCGGCGTGTAGCAGGCCGCCGAATAACGCGCGATATAGGCGCCGACCTGCGCGTCCTTCGCGCCGGGCGTGCCGGTGCGCGGCAAAATCGTCTCGGCGATATCGTCGAGCAGCACGATTTGCGCGGGAGTGTAAACGTTGGAATCGGATGCGTCCGCGAGAACACGATCGACGCCGACGAACGCATATCCCGTCAACGCGGCAATGGCACGCAGCAGTTCGCGCCGGTCCATCACACGATTCTCCCGTGCTTCTTCCATTGATCGGCGGCGTAGTTCGCCGCGCGCGCGGTCAACGCCATGTACAGGATCGACGGGCTCTGGCTGCCGGTGCTGGTCATGCAGGCGCCGTCGGTGACGAAGACGTTTTTGCACAGGTGCATCTGATTGTGCGCGTTGAGCATCGAAGTTTTCGGATCGTTGCCCATGCGCGCGCCGCCCATCTCGTGGATGTCGAGTCCGGGCGGCCAGTGGTTGTCGTTCGCGCTGACGTTGGTGCAGCCCGCGGCTTCGAGCATCTTGCGGCCTTCGCCGAGGAAGTCGCGCACCATGCGCTCGGCGTTGTCGTCGTAGCCGACCGAGATGACGAGTTGCGGAATGCCCCAGGGATCCTTCTTGTCCGGCGACAGGCGCACATGGTTCGCGGCGTTCGGCAGCGTCTCGCCCTGCATGTACATGTACGCGGTCCACTTGCCGGGCCGGCTGATCGCCTCCTTGTACTTCGCGCCGATTGTCTCGCCGTGGGTGTCGTGGTCGTCGATCAGGCGCCGGCTTGCGCCGCTGAAGATCACGTAGCCGCCGAGGAAGTCGGCGTCCTGCTTGTCGACGTTGCGGAAGTTCGGAATGATGTTCTCGGCCGGCTTGTAGACCTCGTAGTACGAGTCTTCGAAGCCTTCGATCTCCGCGCTCATGCCGGCGCGGTAGTTGTGGAAGCCAACGTACTTGCCGAGCACGCCGTGGTCGTTGCCGAGGCCGTTCGGGAAGCGCTTCGAGGTCGAGTTGAGCAGAACCAGCGTCGAGTTCAGCGCCGAGGCGTTGACGAAGACCACCTTGGCCTTGAACACGAGTTCCTCGTGCGTGTTCGCATCGATGACCTTGACG
>JAFEFR010000277.1 GCA_018240485.1 Pseudomonadota bacterium | reverse complement strand
GCGCGAACATCGGGGGGAACCGATGCCGCGATGCGAACACGGAAGATGCGAGTTCGCCGCCGCCGGTGCGGCGGTCGAGCCGCATCGTTTGGAGTCGCACAAGATGAAGTCACCCGGCATTCTCGTCGTGAGCATGCTGCTTGCGGGGTTCTGCCATGCAGAAGACCGTACTGCCGCGCACCCGCCGCCCGTCGCGGTGGAATCGACCCGCTACGGCTGGGCCGACGTGCTGCGCGTGGATCCGGTGTACGAATCGCTTGGCGATTCGCCCGGCGAAATACAAGCCAATCCGGGGCCCGCGCCGGATTGCGACGAATCGCCGCCCGCCCGTCCGCACGATCAAGCCGACAACAGAGCGGTCGGTACCGTCATCGGTGCGTTGATAGGTGGAGTCATCGGGCATGCGTTCGGTCGCGGAGACGGAAACAAGGTCACGACGGCTGCCGGCGTGGTCGCCGGCGGCGTCGCCGGAAACCGCATCGCCGCCGCGCAGGATCAAAACACCAATGCCGATCGTCAAGCCGACGCCGAGCGCGATGCTGTTTCCGCATCGCTGCGCGACTGTCGCGACGCCAGCACGACACGTCGACCGTCCAAACCAGAACATCACATTGTCGGCTACGATGTCGAATATCGCTACAAGGGCGAAATTTACATGGCTCGTTTGCCGTTCGATCCGGGTGATCGCATGCGGGTGAAGATGACAGTGGTTCCCGTCGAATAGAAATCCGCAAGAAAGTTGCATGCGGGGCGGCAGCCCATTATCATGCGCGGCTCGCTCCCTCAATGCGCCAACGGCGCATCCCGATCAAGGTGGCGGGCCCTTCATAGTCGGGGTGTAGCTCAGCCTGGTAGAGCGCTACTTTCGGGAGGTAGAAGTCGGAGGTTCGAATCCTCTCACCCCGACCACGGATGCAATCGAAAAGCCACCGCACGCGGTGGCTTTTCGATTTCTGCCCTTGCATCCGATTTCCGCGTCGTCGCCGAGGAAAATTTCATGACCAGTGCGCCAGCCATCATCGTCTCCAGCCTGGATTTGGATCGCTTGAACGATCTCCTCGATTCGGGCAAATACGCCGGTTTGCCCGGCATCGACGCGTTGCGCATGGAGTTGGATCGCGCCAAGGTCGTCGAACCGGTCGAGATTCCTCCGGACGTGGTGACGATGAACTCCATCGTACGCTGTCTCGACGAGGCGAGTAATGCCAGTTACGAGCTCGTTCTGGTCTACCCGCACGCCGCAGGGGGCGCCGGGGCGGTGTCCGTTCTGGCACCGGTAGGCAGTGCATTGCTCGGGTTATCCGTCGGTCAATCGATCGCTTGGCCGATTCCGGGCGGTCGCACGCTGAACCTCAAGGTACTCGAAATCGTGCGTCAGCCGGAGGCGATGGGTGAATACCATCGCTAGCGCGGAATAGTTCTTGCGCCGCACGGACGCCGCCACGGGCGTTCGATTCGGACGGCATCGAACGAAAAACGCCCGGACGAGCCGGGCGTTTTTCTTCTCGCATCCTTGCGCGGCGGTGCTATCGGCGATTACTTGCAAGCCTTGCCGTGTGCGGCATGAGCGCCAGCCTTTTCGGCATCGGCTGCGCTCATGTACGAACCTTCTTTGGTCTTGCCATACCACTCGTCGCCCTGGCAATGGTAGACCTTCGATTCGCCGTTCACCCACACAAGGCCTGGGCCGCCACCGGGTTTTTGGGCAATGTCTTTGGCCGGAGTCGGAGCCGTGTGCTTGGCGTGCGTCGCTTCCTTGGTCGCCGTCGCTGCGGCGGCCGGTGCAGCGGCTGCGGGGGCAGCAGCGGTCGCAGCAGCCGTGGCTGCGGCTGCCGGAGCGGCGGCGGCTGGGGCGGCCGCATCGGCCTCTTTCTTGCGGTGATGCTTCTTGGTCGTCCCGTCGTCGGTTGCCGCAGCGGTCGATGCGCTCTTGTCATCGCTCTTCGCGGCTGCCTTGTCAGTCCACTCCTTCACGCCCTGATGGCCTTTGCATGCGCCCTTGTGCGTGGCGCCGTCGTAATACGTGCCGTCTTTGCACAGTGCGGTATGGGTCGCCGAATCCTGTGCGTAGACGCCTTGGCACAGCAGCGCTCCCAAACCGATTGCCACCGAACCCAACAACGTTTTCATTGCCGTCTCCATTGATTGATGAAATGCGCGTGAGAGGAATGTCCCAAGCGCGCGGTGCAGAGAATGACAGGTGCTTTCCCCCTGTCAATCCGCGCCCAGAATGCCATTCAGCAAGTCTCCGAGCTGCATTCAGTTAGCGCTTTTCGACGTTAAATTTTTCCTAAATTCTTGTCGGAAATCGCCGCAAAGTGCCGCTGAGTCAGGGGCTGGGCGTCGTATCGATTGGCACAACGCGAGATGAACGAAGCAGTACGCATTTCAAAACGAGGCATTCAGAGGCCGTCGATGGCCTGCCAACCGAAGCGATCAAAAACGACTAAGCCGGTGCGCGCGCGCGTGAGTTTGACGAAACCCAGATGTGGAGCGAACTGTGTCGGGAGCGCAATGTCGAGGGTGAAGTCACCCTCGTTGCGACGCCAGTTCAGCGAGGCGGGGGGAAGGTCGTTGCGCGATTCTGGCAACGCGGTGAGCTTGCCTGGAGTAGCCAGTGGGCACGTCCGGGCATCGATTCGGCCTTGTGCATCGGCAAGCAGGATCAGGATATGACGATTACTGTGCAGGCGTTGTTTGCGCACGCACAACGCAAGGCCAGGCCCGGGATGAAGACGTGCGCTAAGCGGATGCTCCCTGCGCGGTGCGGCGTCGATATCATCGAAATATTCGGCAGGCGTGGCGAAAGCGAGAAATCGATCGCCACTCAATCGCATTTGGGTTTGGTGGCAAGCGATGGCGGCGCGTTTTCCGGCACATTGCGCCGCAGTCAGATCGAGTTGGTACGCACATCGATCGAGGTTCGCTCCATGCACGCGATAGACGAGGGG
>JAFEFR010000276.1 GCA_018240485.1 Pseudomonadota bacterium | reverse complement strand
ATCGTGGTCGGCAGGATCGCGTTGACGGTGACGCCGCGATCCTTGAGTTCCTCGGCCAGGGCCTCGGTAAGCTTGAATACGCCAGCCTTCGACGCGGCATAGGCGCCCATGCCGGCGCCGGCCTTGACCGCGCCCGCCGCGCCGATGTTGACGATGCGGCCGGCCTTGCTTTGCGTGAGCAAGGGCAGGGCGGCCATGCACGAGGCGACCGCGGTGCGCAGGTTGACGTTGAACAACAAGTCCCAGGTCGCCAGCTTGCCGCCTTCGAGCTTCTCCCAGCGGAACGTGCCGGCGACGTTGACGAGTGCGTCCAGCCCGCCCAGCGCCTCGCCGATCGCGGCGAATGTGCTCTCGACGGCCGCGGCGGAGGAAAGATCGACCCCGCCGAACGCATGCACCTTGCCGCTGCCCGCGTTTACGGCGGCATGGTCGATTGCCGCCACCGTGGCGCCGGCATCGAGCGCCGCGCGTACGATCGCGCTGCCGAGGCTGCCGGCGGCGCCGGTGATCGCGATCCGTTTGCCCTGAAGGTTCATCATTCGTCTCCGTATCGAGAAGCGTCGATGCTAGCTCACGTCATCGGCGAGTGCCATGCGGGCCGTTGCCTGGCGAGGAGCATCCATGATGCGGGTTTGACTGGAGCGAGGCAGGCTCTTACCATGCACGCCCCGCACGGGCTGATCGACGTGCGGAATGTTCGGGGCATAGCTCAGCCTGGTAGAGCGCCAGCTTTGGGAGCTGGATGTCGAGAGTTCGAATCCCTCTGCCCCGACCACGTCATCCATGCATGCGAAAGAAAAGACCGGCATCCTTGTCGGACTTCTCAGGAAAAGCCGATGCGCCTGGCGGCTTTCTGGCTGTATTGGCGGGTGCGTTACACTGCCCGGATGCGCCCGTAGCTCAACCGGATAGAGCACGGACCTTCTAAGTCCGGGGTTGGGGGTTCGATTCCCTCCGGGCGCGCCACGCAAAAAGACGATGTACTGTTGTGTTCCACCCCGGATAATGCGTTACAATCACCGGCTCGGCGGTGGGTGTAGCTCAGTTGGTTAGAGTACCGGATTGTGATTCCGGTTGTCGTGGGTTCGAATCCCATCATCCACCCCATCCTCACCCCTTGCCTCTCCCGCAAGCGGGGAGGAAATGATGGTCGCGCTGCGCGCGGTATCGATCGATTGTCACGGGGGCCGTTAGCTCAGTTGGTAGAGCAGGAGACTCTTAATCTCTTGGTCCTAGGTTCGAGTCCTAGACGGCCCACCATTTTCCCCGAAGTCAATCGGCGATCCGCACGTCGTCAGCGCAATCGCTTCGGATCTCGCCTTCGCTTCACAAACCGCCGGCGAGCCATCGGGCGGGAAGGCGCTGCGGCTGCGCAGCGATGCGTCATCGAAATACTTGCCGGGCGAACGTGGCGGAACTGGTAGACGCACTGGATTTAGGTTCCAGCGGGGAAACCCGTGAGAGTTCGAGTCTCTCCGTTCGCACACTCTGCATGGCGATCGTCATGCGGCCGGCAGCTTGATTTGCCACTTGTCGCCTCGCTTGCGGTGCAAGCTCGCGATATAATTTTCAATCCAGCATTCAGGTGTTCACTATGCAAGTCTCCGTCGAAAACTTGGGCAAACTCGAACGCAAACTTACCGTTCGTGTTCCTGCCGATCAGTACGAAACTCAAGTCAAGGCGCGCCTTGCCGAAGTGGCGCGCAGCGTGCGCCTGAAAGGCTTCCGCCCGGGCAAGATTCCGCCCAGCGTGATCGAACAGCGCTTTGGCTCGCAGGTGCGCGGAGAGGCGATCTCCGAATTGATTCGCGACAGCTTCAACGAGGCCGTTGGCAAGGAAAATTTGCGCCCGGCGATGTCGCCAGAGATCGACACCACAGGCCAGCCGACGGACGGTCAGATCGAATACACAGCCAAGTTCGAGGTGTTGCCCGAAGTCGGCGCAATCGATGTGAGCCAACTCGCGATCGTCAAGCCGACCGCCATCGTGGCCGATGCGGATGTCGATGCGATGATCGAAACCCTGCGTGCGCAACGCCGCGAATGGACGCAGGTCGAGCGCGTCGCGCAGGCCGGCGACATGGCGTTGTTCGAATATTCCGCTCACGGCAGCGATGCCGCCGGCACCTTTCGTCATCCGCCCGAAGGCACCGATCGCGTCGGTACGATCATGGGTTCGGGCTCGATGACGACGCAACTCGAAGATGCGTTGATCGGTCATGCGGCCGGAGATGCCGTGGCCACGGTGGTGGATTTTCCTGCCGACTTTCGCGAACCGGCCTTGGCCGGTCGCCAAGCGCAGGTCGCCGCAAAGATCATGCGCCTGCAGGAATCGAAACTTCCCGAGTTGGACGATGCCTTCATTGCCGCCTTCGGCATCAAGGATGGCGGCATCGAAAAATTCCGCAGCGATGTACGCGCGAACCTCGAGCGGGAATTGAAGGGCATGCTGACCACGCGTTTGAAGAACGAAGTCGTGGGCAAATTGGTCGAAGCGCACGCACATATCGATTTGCCGCGAGGCATGGTCGAGCGTGAAGCGCAGTCGCTGGCCCAGCAGGCGCAAGAACATGCCAAACAGCAAGGCCAGGTTGCGCCGGGGCCGGAAGCGTTTCAGGAACTGGCGCGTCGTCGCGTCGCCGCCGGCGTGCTGATCGGCGAGGT
>JAFEFR010000275.1 GCA_018240485.1 Pseudomonadota bacterium | reverse complement strand
CCGGCTTCGTCGCAACGCTCTGAGAGGCCGCAGTAGCCGACGCCGCGCGCGTGATCGATGACGAGCGATCCGGTCAACTCGGCGACGCAATCGTCGCGCTGCGAGAGATCGATTTCGGCGCGGCCGAGCACGTTGCGAAAGAACGTGCGGATGTCGGCGCGTTGTGCTTCGCGCTGGCGCACCGGATGGCGCATGCGGCCGACGATGGATTTGTCGGGCGCCGTGCCGAACACGTTGTTGGGAAACATCGCATCGGGCGTTGCCGGATCGCCGGGGAAGACGATCACCGGGCAGTCCGCGCGCAGTGCAGCGGCAAGCGCGGCGTGCTGAGCCAACGCGCGCAGCGGATCGAACGGCACATTCATCTGCATGTAGCGGTTGTCATGCGCCGACTGCGCGGCGAGTTCCGCTGCCGCCGGCGCGACCAGAAACGCCGCCTGCGCCGTGGCGCGCGCAGCGGGCCGCGGCGGCAGGCGTTCGAGCGCGGCGAGGAACGCGTCGGGCGAGGTAACGATCATGTGGTCGTGTCCATCGAATACGGCGCATCCGCGCGAACCCACGGTTGCGGTCGACGACCGCGCGGCACGCCGGTGCAGCAGGTGATCACTTCTTCTTGCCGGGCTTGTCCGGCACGAGGCCACGCACCTCGAGCAGCGGCTCCACGCTCGGATCGCGCCCGCGCCAGGCGCGGTAGAGCTCGTCGAGCGGTTCGGTACCGCCACGCGAGAGGATCATGTTGCGGAAGCGCTGGCCGTTTTCGCGGGTCATGCCGCCGTGTTCGCGGAACCCGTAGAACGCATCGTCGCGCAACACCGCCGTCCACAGGTAAGCGTAGTAGCTGGCGGCGTAACCGTTGCTCCAGATATGGGCGAAATAGCTCGTGCGATACCGCGGCGGCACGAGGGGATAGTCGACGTTGTACTTGTGCAGCGCGCTGCGCTCGAAGGCGTCGACGTTGTCGATGATCGTCATCGAACGCGGCAAGGTATGCCAGGCCATGTCAAGCAGGGACGCGCCGAGTTGCTCGGTCGTGGCGAAACCCTGGCCGAAGGTGCCGGCATTGCGCAGGCGCGCGAGAAGATCGGCCGGCATCGGCGCGCCGGTTTTGTAGTGTTTGGCGTAGTTGGCGAACACGCTGGGTTCGTCCGCCCAGTGCTCGTTGAACTGCGAGGGGAATTCGACGAAATCGCGCGGCACGGCCGTGCCGCCGAGCAACGGGTATTTCACGTTCGAGAACATGCCATGCAGGGCGTGACCGAATTCGTGGAACATCGTGATCACGTTGTCGCGGCTGAGCAGCGCGGGTTGCCCCGGTGCGGGCTTGGTGAAATTGCAGGTGTTGGTGATGACCGGCTTTTGCCCGAGCAGGGTTGACTGGCCGACAAACGAGGTGGCCCATGCGCCGCCGGCCTTGTTGTCGCGTTTGAAGTAGTCGGCGTAGAACAGTGCGAGCGAGGTGCCGTCGGCATCGAATACCTCGAATACGCGAACGTCGCGCTGGTAGACCGGAATATCGTGACGCTCCTTGAAGGTGATGCCGTAGAGTTGGTTGGCGGCGAAGAACACACCGTTTTGCAACACATTGTCGAGCTCGAAATACTGCTTTACCTGTTCCGAGTCGATCTGCAACTGGTGCTTGCGCAATTGTTCAGCGTAATACGCCCAATCCCAAGGTTGCAGCGCACCGCCTTCCTTTTTTGCGGTGGGCGAGTAGTACTGCAAATTCCAGGGTTTGAATTTGATCCCGTCCTTGCGCGCCAGTTTGTCCATTTCCGCCGCTTCGGACTTGGCCTTGGCGATGGCGGCGGGCGCCATGTCGGTCATCAACGCGATCGCGCGCGCGGGGGTTTTCGCCATTTCATCGTCGAGCGCGTAGGCGGCCCAGGTGTCGTAGCCGAGCAGACGCGCCTTTTCGGCGCGCAACTCGGCGATGCGCGTGATCGTCTTGCGCGTATCGTTGTCGTCGTTCTGTTCGGCACGATCGATCGAACGAAGGAACAATTTCTCGCGCGTGGCGCGATTCGTCAGCGATGCCAGCGCCGGCTGCTGGGTCGTGTTCTGCAATGCGATCGCGTATTTGCCCGGCAGCATGCGCTCGCGACCGGCTTCGAGTGCGGCGGACAAATCGGCATCGGACAGCCCGGCAAGTTCGCTCTTGTCGTCGACCACGAGCGCTCCGGCTTTGGTCGCCGCGAGCAGCTTGCTGCGGAATTCGGTAGACAGCGAGGACAGTTCCTTGTTGTAGCCGCGCAGCGTTTCCTGATCCGACTTCGAAAGCTCTGCGCCGGCGCGCACGAACAGACGGTAGTAGCGTTCGGCCAGACGCAGCGATTCGGCATCGAGGTTCAAGCGCGTGCGCCGTTCGTACACCGACTTCACGCGTGCGAACAGTTTTGGATCGAGGAAGATCGCATCGCGATGCGCGGCAAGCTTGGGCGCTTCTTCTTTCTGCACACGTTGCAAGGTGTCGTTCGTGTTCGCCTGGGCGAGCGCCGAGAACACGCGCTCGACGCGCTTGAGCAAGGCGCCGGTTTTTTCCAGGGCGACCAACGTGTTGTCGAATGTCGGCGGCGCCTTGTCGTCGGCGATGCGCTTGATCTCGGCGATCTGGCGGCGCATGCCCTCTTCGATCGCCGGCTGGAAGTCGTCGGGGCGAATCTTGTCGAACGGCGGCGCTTCGAACGGCAACGCGCTCGTTTCGGCGAACGGATTGCCGGTGAGCGCATCGACAATGTCGCCGGT
>JAFEFR010000274.1 GCA_018240485.1 Pseudomonadota bacterium | reverse complement strand
TGCGCCGGCGGTGCTGCAAAGGCTGCTGCCTGCTTACGCCAAAGAATATGCGCGTCGCGGCTGGCGCATGTTCGACTCGATCGACCGCGTTTACGTCAACGATCTCGCACGGCACGAACTGGGATGGAAACCGCGCTACGACTTCGGCTACGTGCTCGAACGTCTGGGCACCGACGAAGATTTTTGCAGCCCGCTGGCACAAGCAATCGGCGCGAAGGGGTATCACGAGGAAGTGTTCGAGGAAGGCCCCTTCCCGGTCGATTGAAATGCGGGAGCATCACCACTGCCTCAGGACCCAGGCGCGGATCGCGTGTATTCCTCGACAACGCCGCCAATCCACGTGGCCGCTACCTGAAGATCCTCATCCAACGCAACAAAATCCGCAGCATAGCCCGGCGCGATGCGTCCATGCGTGGCGCCAAAACCGATGAATTCCGCGGGGTACGTCGAAGCCATGCGCACCGCTTCGTCCAGCGGCACGCCCAGCCAGGCGACGGTGTTGCGCACCGCCTGCGCCATATCGAGCACCGAGCCTGCGAGCGTGCCATCGGGCACGGTGAGCAAGCCGTCGCGTGCCGTCGCTATTTGGCCGTTTATGCGGAAAGACGGTGAATCGGAGCCCACCGGCGGCATCGCGTCGGTGACCAGGACGATTTTTCCGCGCCGCTTTGCGTCGAGTGCGATGCGCAACGAGGCCGGGTGCACGTGATGGCCGTCGACGATCACGCCGCACCAGCTTTCGGCATCGTCGAGCGCGGCGCCGACGACTCCGGGTTCGCGACCATTGAGCGGCGTCATCGCGTTATACAGATGAGTGAAGCCGCGCACGCCGAGATCGAGCGCGGCACGCATTTGATCGTAGCTGGCCGCCGTATGGCCTGCCGCAACGACGATGCCGCGCGCGATGAAGTCGCGTATCGTCGCGCTCGGGACACAATCCGGCGCAAGCGTCAGCAAGGTCTTTCCATGGTGTAGCGATGCAGCCATGGCAACCTCGCCCGCATCCGGCACGCGAAACTTGCCTGCGTCGTGCACGCCCTTGCGCGCCGCAGCGAGATAGGGGCCTTCGAGGTGGATGCCGAGAATGCCGGGCACGCCTTGCGCGATCGCCTCGTCGACCGCCACGATCGCACGCCGCATGATATCGGCATCGTCGCTGATCAACGTCGGCAGCATGCCGGTCGTGCCGAAGCGTCGATGCGCCTGCGCGATGCGGCGTACGGCACCGACAGTCGGCTCATCGTTGAACAGCACGCCGCCGCCACCGTTGACTTGGGTATCGATGAAGCCGGGGACGAGTTTCGCACCCCGCAGATCGCGCACATTGGCGCTGCGCGCGCGCGCGTCGACGTCGGCCACCACATCGACGATGCGTCCATCGTCCAGCAATACCGCAAGGCCTTTGCGGAAACCTTGTTCGATCAATACCTCGGCATTGACCAGCGCCGTCGTGACCATCAGACCGTCCTCGTCACCTTGTTGAGATGCGGCGGCACGTCGGGGTTGCGCCCGCGCGCGAGAGCGAGCGCGTTGGCCGCCTTGTAAAAGCCTTGCACCGCAATCAGCGGAGCGCAGATCGGATGCGCTGCTGGCGCGACCGGCAGACGATGTGCCTGAGCCGCGTCGGACGATGCCACCCATACTTTGGCGCCACGTTTGGCGAATTCCGCAGCGACGTCTTGCGTGCCAGTGAGCGATTCGTCCTGTTGGGTCAGAAACAGAACCGGAAAATCGCGCCCGATAATCGCCATCGGTCCGTGTTTCACTTCAGCCGAGCTGAACGCCTCGGCATGCAGACCGCAGGTTTCCTTGAGCTTGAGCGCTGCTTCCTGCGCCGCCCCCAAGCCGAGGCCGCGGCCGACGACGAACAGGTTTTTCGCATCGACCAATCCCGCGACGAACGACGGCCAATCCATCGCCCAGGTTTCGCGCATCGCCGCGGGCGTGGCTTGCAGGGCTGCGAACAAGGCATCGTCGCCCTTCCAGCGCGCGGCGATGTGAACCAGCGCGGACAGCGCGCAAAGATAGCTCTTCGTCGCCGCAACGCTGAGTTCGGGGCCGGCGCACAATGGCACAACGGAATCGGCAACGGACGCAAGCGGCGAATCCTCGACGTTGACGAGCGCCACGACATGGGCGCCTGCGCGTTTCGCGCCTTCGGCGGCGCGCACCAGATCGGGGCTGCCGCCGGATTGCGAAATCGCGATATAGAGCGCACCGTCGAGCTGTTGCTTCGCCTGATAGATCGAACTGATCGATGGCGAGGCCGAGGCCGTCATCAAGCCGATTTGCGTCTCGAACACGTATTTACCGAACGTCGCCGCATGATCGGAGCTTCCGCGCGCGCAGGTAACGATGAAACGCGGCGGTGCGGCCTGCAGTTTACCGACAAGCCGGGTCACGATGCCGTCGTTGGAGGCAAGCTGGCGCGCGATCGCATCGGCCGCCTCGCCGGCCTCGCGGAACATTTTTGTCTGATCCGGTTGCCGGGCGGCGTTGACATCGTTGCCATCGAATTTCGTCATGATTGGATCGTCGCAAAGTTAAATGAAGAGGCTTATTCGCCGTGCAGTTCGGCGACGAAGTCGTACGCGTCGCCGCGATACAGCGATTGAGTGAATTCGACGACACGCCCGTCGTCGAGAAAAGCGCGGCGTTCAATCGCAAGCGCCGCGCATCCGCTCGGACAATCGAGCATCGCGGCATCGGTCGCATCGAGCGCAACCGCACGCAAGCGCTGCAGCGCCCGCGTCGGGCGGCAGCCGATGCGTTCGAGTTCATCGTAAAGCGAGAGTTTGACTGCATCCGGGTCGGCGATGATCGTTGCCGGCACCACGGTCGACTCGATCGCCAGCGGTTTTTCGTCGGCGAAGCGCAGACGGCGCAGGCGGATGACTTCGGCGCCCGGCGAAAGATTGAGCGCCATCGCCTCCTCCGGCGTGACTTCGCCCACGCCGCGTTCGAGAAACTGCACGCGCGGCTGGAGCCCGCGCGCACGCAAATCGTCAGTGAATCCGGTCAGACGCGAAAACGATTTGACGATCCGCTCGGCAACGAAGGTCCCCGCACCGTGGCGCTGAGTCAGCAACCCATCCTCGACCAGTCCGCCGATGGCCTTGCGTACGGTCACTCGCGACAAGGCGAGTTTTTTCGCCAGATCGCGTTCGCTCGGCAACGTTTGGCCCGGCGGAAGACTGCCCGACTCGATGGTGCTCTGAATCGCGCGGCGCAAACGCAAGTAGGCCAGCGAGCGCTGCGCCCCACCGGCATGATCGAGCTTGCGGTATTCGCCATACAATGTCGTTCGCATTTGCAAATGCTACCAGTAAGATACCAATTACTCAATTCATCACTGAATATTTCCTACTTCCCCCCAATCCAGCCGGTGATTCACAAGAGATTGCGCTATCTGGTATGAAACTGGTATCATTCTGAGCTACGCAAAACAACTCTCGTCGTTCCTCGAATGGAGCACGCCATGGCAGAAATGAAACCGGTCGATGCTTTCGACCTCGTCATCTTCGGCGGCACGGGCGATCTCGCCATGCGCAAGCTTCTGCCCGCACTCTATCGACGCTTTGCCGACGGCCAGATCCCCGCCGACAGTCGTATCGTCGGCGTCGCTCGCCCCCACGGCGACGACGAAAGCTATCGCGCCAGCGTGCGCGAAGCGCTCGCCCAATTCGTGAAAGGCGCCGACACGAGCACGATCGAGCGATTCCTTTCGCTGGTGAGCTACTTCGGCCTCGATGCGACACAAGAGCTCGGCTGGAACGAATTCGCTGCCGAATTGAAGTCGCGCCCGTCCCGTATCCGCGTGTTCTATCTGTCGACGAGCCCGAGTCTGTTCGTGGCCATCTGCGAACGCCTGCGCGCCCATGAACTCAATCGCGATGGCGCACGCGTGGTCATCGAAAAGCCGATCGGCAACGATCTGGCCAGCGCGACGACGATCAACAACGATGTCGCCACGGCCTTCGATGAACATCATGTGTTCCGCATCGATCACTACCTCGGCAAGGAGACGGTGCAGAATCTGCTCGCCTTGCGTTTCGGCAACGTCTTGTTCGAGCCGTTGTGGAATGCGCAACGCATCGATCACGTGCAGATCACGGTTGCCGAAACCGTCGGCCTGGAAAAACGCGGCGCGTACTACGACAATGCCGGCGCATTGCGCGACATGGTGCAAAATCATTTGCTGCAATTGCTGTGCATGGTGGCGATGGAAGCGCCAGCCTCGCTCGACGCGGATGCGGTACGCGACGAAAAACTCAAGGTCTTGCGCTCGCTCAAACCGATCGACGCAAACAACGTCGGCATCACCACCGTGCGCGGTCAATACCGCTCCGGCGCCAGCAACGCGGGGGCCGTGCCCAGCTACATCGAGGACCTCGGCAAACCCGGCTCGACGACGGAGACCTTCGTGGCGATCAAGGCCGAAGTCGACAATTGGCGTTGGGCGGGCGTACCGTTTTATTTGCGCACCGGCAAGCGCTTGCCGGCGCGCGTATCGGAAATCGTGATCCAGTTTCGCTCGATCCCGCATTCGATTTTCGCCACCAGTGCCGGGCCGATCGCGCCGAACCGGCTGGTATTGCGATTGCAGCCCGACGAAGGCGTGAAGCTCTGGCTGATGATCAAATCGCCCGGCCCCGGCGGCCTGCGCCTGCAGGAAGTGCCGCTCGACATGAGCTTTGCCGAAGCGTTTGGCGTGTCTCAACCCGATGCTTACGAACGCCTTCTGCTCGACGTCGTGCGCGGCAACCTGACGCTGTTCATGCGTCGCGACGAGGTCGATGCTGCGTGGCGCTGGATCGATCCGATTCTCGCTGCGTGGAAGTCCGGCTCCGAGATGCCAAAGCCTTATACCGCCGGCACATGGGGGCCCAGCGCCTCGGTCGCGTTGATCGAACGCGATGGCCGCACTTGGCACGATTCCGACAGCACCGACCCATGAGTGCGCTCGAATTTCACCGCTTCGCCGACGGCCTCCAACTCGCAGATGCCCTTGCCTGCGCCGTCGCCGCCGATCTTGCGCGCGGCACCGCAGCACGCGGTCATGCCTTGCTCGCCGTATCCGGCGGCAGGACACCTCAGCGCTTTCTGCAAGCCCTGTCGCAGCAAAAGCTGGACTGGGCCAAAATCGTCGTCACACTGGTGGACGAACGCTGCGTGGCCGCGAGCGATGCCCGCTCCAACGAAGCCTTCGTGCGCGCGAACCTGCTGCAAGGCGCTGCACAGGCAGCCCGCTTCGTGCCGCTCAATCCCGACAGCGCCGCGACACCCGAAATCGGTGCGTATGCCGCCAATGCGCAGGTGGCGATGCTCGATCTGCCATTCGATGCGCTCGTGCTCGGTATGGGCGAGGACGGTCATACGGCTTCGTTTTTCCCCGGCGGCGACAACCTCGACAAAGCGACGGACACGGAAACCGACGCACTGGTCGTGTCGATGCGCGCATCGGGAGCCGAGGTGCCGCGTCTTACATTGACCTTGCCGACGATTCTCGACAGCCGCGCGCTCTATCTGCATATCGAAGGCGACCGCAAACGCGAAGTGCTCGAAGCCGCACGTTATGTCGCCCCCGGAAATCGTTCCTACCCGATCAGTGCCGTGTTGCGCAATGCGCGTGCGCCGATCGATGTGTACTGGTGCCCCTGAACGTCGAGACACTGCCATGCCCCTGAATGCCGACATCGCCAAAGTCACCGCACGTATCGTCGAGCGCAGCCGCGCCACCCGCGAAGCCTATCTCGACAAGATCGAGCGCGCGCGAGGCCATGGCCCGCATCGCAAGCGACTGTCCTGCGGCAATCTCGCTCACGCCTTCGCCGCGTGCGGCAGCGAAGACAAGGCCGCGATTCGCGCCGACGTGCGCGCCAACATCGGCATCGTCAGCGCATACAACGACATGCTCTCGGCGCACCAGCCTTACGAGCGGTATCCCGAGTTGATTCGCCGCGCGGCACGCGCCGCCGGCGCGACCGCCCAAGTCGCCGGCGGCGTACCGGCCATGTGCGACGGCGTCACTCAAGGCCGTGCCGGCATGGAGTTGAGCCTGTTTTCGCGCGACGTGATCGCCCTCTCCACGGCGGTCGCGCTATCGCACGACATGTTCGATGCGACGCTTTGCCTTGGCATTTGCGACAAGATCGTGCCGGGGATGATGATCGGTGCGCTGACGTTCGGCCACCTGCCGACTCTCTTCGTGCCATCGGGGCCGATGCCGACCGGCATTTCCAACGACGAAAAATCGAAAGTCCGCCAGTTGTTCGCCGAAGGCAAGGCGAGCCGCGAAGAATTGCTGGATGCCGAAGCCGCCGCCTATCACGCGCCGGGCACCTGCACGTTTTACGGCACCGCCAATTCGAACCAGATGCTGATGGAGATGATGGGCCTGCATCTGCCGGGCGCAAGCTTCGTCGCGCCGAACTCCGCGTTGCGCGATGCGCTGACCGTGGCCGCCGTCGAGCGCGCCGCCGCAATCACGGCGCTGGGCGATGCGTACACGCCCATCGGCCGCGTCGTCGATGAACGCGCGATCGTCAACGGCATTGTCGGCCTGCACGCCACCGGCGGCTCCACCAATCTGCTGTTGCACGTCGTCGCGATCGCGCGCGCCGCCGGCATCCTCGTCACTCTCGACGATTTCGACGCCATCGCCAGCATCGTCCCGCTGCTCGCCCGCGTTTACCCGAACGGCAAAGCCGACGTGAATCAGTTCCACGCCGCTGGCGGATTGAATTTTCTCATCGCACAACTGCTCGATGCCGGGCTTGCACATGCTGATACGACGACAGTCAACGGCACCGGCCTCGACGGCTACCGCAAGCATGCGTTGCTCGATGCAGATAAAAAACTGGGGTACGTCCCTGTCGCGGCGGCAAGCCACGACGATACTGTGCTGCGCACGGCGGCGAATCCGTTCCGCCCCGATGGCGGCCTGAAAGCGTTGAGCGGCAACCTCGGTCGTGCCGTCATCAAGATTTCCGCCGTCGCCCCCGAGCGTGCGGTGATTGAGGCGCCGGCAATCGTGTTCGAAGAACAGGACGACGTGAAGGCCGCATTCGAGCGCGGCGATCTCGATCGAGACTTCGTCGCCGTCGTGCGCTTCCAGGGTCCGCGCGCGAACGGCATGCCCGAATTACACAAACTGACGCCCCTGCTCGGCGTGTTGCAAGATCGCGGCCACAAAGTGGCCCTGGTTACCGACGGCCGCATGTCGGGCGCATCTGGGAAAGTACCTGCCGCAATCCATCTCAC
>JAFEFR010000273.1 GCA_018240485.1 Pseudomonadota bacterium | reverse complement strand
GGACATCGTCTTTCTCAAGCAGCCGTACAAGTTCGAGGCGGTGATCGAGGACATCAAGGCCTGCCACGAAAAGGGCCAGCCCGTGCTCGTCGGCACCACCTCGATCGAAACCTCGGAGCTGCTCTCGAACGAGCTGCGCAAGCAGAAGCCGCCGATTCCCCATGAGGTGCTGAACGCCAAGCAGCACGAGCGCGAGGCGCAGATCGTGGCGCAGGCCGGCCGTCCCGGCGCAGTGACGATCGCGACCAACATGGCCGGCCGCGGCACCGACATCGTGCTGGGCGGTTCGCTCGAATCCGAACTGCAAGCGCTGCCCGAAGACACGAGCGACGCCGAACGCGAGAAGATGAAGGCCGATTGGCAAGCGCGCCACGATGCGGTGCTCGCGGCGGGCGGCCTGCACATCATCGGTACCGAACGGCACGAGTCGCGCCGCATCGACAATCAGCTGCGTGGTCGCTCGGGTCGCCAGGGCGATCCGGGTTCGAGCCGCTTCTACCTCTCGCTCGACGACTCGCTGATGCGCATCTTCGCGCCCGACTGGGTGACGCGCTGGATGCAACTGTTCGGCATGAAGGAACACGAGGCGCTCGAAGACAAGATGATCACGCGCGTGATCGAAAAATCGCAGCGCAAGGTCGAAGCGCACAACTTCGACATCCGCAAGAACCTGCTCGAATTCGACGACACCTCCAACGATCAGCGCAAGGTCGTCTACCAGCAGCGCAACGAACTGCTCGATGCCAACGACGTTGCCGAGAATATCGTCAACATTCGCTATGACGTGATCAGCGATCTGGTGCGCCGTTATGTGCCGGCGGACAGCGTGGACGAACAGTGGGATCTCGCCGGGCTCGATCGCGCCTTGCAGTCGGAATATGGCATCCAGATCGACGTCAAACACTGGGCCGAAGGCCAGAGCGATCTCGGCGCGGAAGGCATCGGCGAGCACGTCGTCGACGAAGTCGATCGTTACTTCCGCGAAAAGGAAGCGCAGTACGGTTCGGAAATCATGCGCGCGGCGGAGAAATTCTTCCTCCTGCAAGTGCTCGACCAGCACTGGAAAGAACACCTGGCCAGCATGGATTATCTGCGTCAAGGCATCTATCTGCGCGGCTATGCGCAGAAGCAGCCGAAGCAGGAATACAAGAGCGAAGGTTTTGCCTTGTTCCAATCCATGCTCGAGCGGGTCAAGACCGAAGTGAT
>JAFEFR010000272.1 GCA_018240485.1 Pseudomonadota bacterium | reverse complement strand
CCGAGGCCCAGTTCGCCGCCGTCGGAAAACCGCGACGAGGCATTGACCAACACCACCGCCGAGCGCAACGCATGCACGAACTTTTCCGCAGCGGCCTCGTCGCGCGTGGCGATGACTTCGGTGTGGTCGGAACCGTAGCGGCGGATGTGCGCAATCGCCGCGTCGATATCCTCCACCACGCGCACGGCGAGAATCAGATCGAGATATTCGGCGGCGTAATCGTCCTCGTTTGCCGGTAGCATGTCGGTGATCAGTGCGCGGCTGGCTTCATCGCCGCGGAGTTCGACGCCGCGAGCGCGCAACGCGGCAGCCGCGCGCGGCAGGAATTCGGCGGCAACGTCTCGGTGTATGAGCAGCGTTTCGAGCGCATTGCAGGCCGAAGGCCGCGTTGTTTTGCCATCGATGGCAAGACGCAAGGAAAGGTCGAGGTCGGCGCTCGCATCGACATAGAGATGGCACACGCCTTGATAATGTTTGATGACCGGCACGCGCGCATGCTCGGCGACGAAACGGATCAGGCCGACGCCGCCGCGCGGAATGGCAAGATCGACGATATCGGTCAACTGCAACACTTGCATGATGGTTTCGCGGCGCAGATCTTCGATCAACGTGATCGCGGCTTCGGGCACGCCATGCGCGCGCAGCGCGTGCCGCAACGCTGCCGCGATCGCGCGGTTGCTGTGGATCGCCTCGGAGCCGCCGCGCAGCAACACCGCATTGCCGGCGTGGAAGCACAGCGCAGCGGCGTCGGCGGTCACGTTCGGACGTGATTCGTAGATCATCGCAATGAGGCCGAGCGGAATGCGCACGCGCTCGATGGTCAGCCCGTTGGGGCGTTGTTCGCGGCGCGTGATCTGGCCGACCGGATCGGGCAGTTCGGCGACGTCGCGTAGCGCTTGTTCGATGCCAGCCAGCCGCGATTCGTCCAGGCGCAGGCGGTCGATCATCGCCGCAGCGAGGCCTTTGGCTTGCGCGGCGGCGACGTCGAGTTCGTTGGCGGCGAAAATGTCGCCGGCAAAAATCGTCAGCTCATCGGCCATTGCGTGCAGAACGCGGCGTTTCGCCGACGTGGACAATGCGGCAACCGCCATGCCCGCATCGCGTGCGGCGAGGGCGAGTTGGCGAATGGCGTTGTGTGTGGCGGCGTCGGTCATGGCGAATCCGTGGCAGCGTTGTCGCCGGAGTGCGGCGCTGCGTACAGCGCCAAGTCGTTGCGATGCAGAATTTCGTCGCCGTAGTGAAAGCCGAGTATCGCCTCGATGTCGCGCGAGTTGTGCCCGGCAAGACGGCGCACTTCGCCGGCATTGTACTGAACGAGCCCACGTGCGACCGGCGTCGCATCGCAGGCGATTTCGACGATATCGCCGCGGCGGAATTCGCCGTCCACACCGACGATGCCGCCCGGCAGCAACGACTTGCCGCCCGCGATCGCGCGCGCCGCCCCCGAATCGATGCGGATGCAACCGACCGACCCCGGCGCGTGACGCAACCAATGCTTGCGTGCTGCGGGGCGCGATTGCGTGGCTGCAAAACGTGTGCCGCGGAAATGGTTTGCACCGAGCAGCGCCACCGTTTGCGCATTGCCGCCGTTGAACAGCACCGTTGCGATGCCCGCATTCGCCGCTTTCGTCGCCGCTTGCAGTTTTGTATGCATGCCGCCGGTGCCGTGCGTGGAACCGGCATCACCCGCCATCGCCAATACCTGCGGGGTAATCGCGGCAACCGATTCGATCGGCTGCGCATCGGGATGGTGCAAAGGATGCGCGTCGTACAGT
>JAFEFR010000271.1 GCA_018240485.1 Pseudomonadota bacterium | reverse complement strand
GTCTTCATCGAACCGAACGAGCGCTTTCGCTTGCCGCAGGACGGTGCACGCGATGTCATCATGATCGGCCCGGGGACCGGCGTGGCGCCCTTCCGCGCGTTTTTGCAACAGCGCCAAGCCGACGCTGCCAGCGGGCGCAATTGGTTGTTCTTCGGCAATCCTCACCGGCGCAGCGATTTCTTGTATCAAACCGAATGGTTGCAGGCTGCGAACGAAGGCGTGCTGACGAAACTGGACGTGGCGTTCTCGCGCGATCAAGCGCAAAAAATCTATGTGCAAGACCGCCTGCGTGAGCAAGGCGCACAGCTCTGGCAATGGCTGCAAGCCGGCGCGCACCTGTATATCTGCGGCGACGCCGAGCGCATGGCGCCCGACGTGCAGAAGGCACTGATCGACATCGCCTGCGAGCAGGGTTCGCTGAATTCCGAGGCCGCGCAAGCCTGGTTCGATGGCCTGCTGGCCGAGGGACGATGTTCCCGCGACGTGTACTAAGCCTCGTCCTTTCGCCCTCTCCGCTTTCAGCCAGCGCCATGTACGTCCCGCGTTTGACTGCGCTCGTCCAGGATTTTTCATGACCGACTCGCATGGCAATACCAACAACCTCTCGCCGGCCGAACGACTCAAGCTCGACAGCCGCTTTCTGCGCGGCAGCATCGCCCAAGGATTGGCGGCACGACACACCGGCGCCATCAGCGAAGACGACGGCAAGTTGCTGAAGTTTCACGGCAGCTATCAGCAGGACGATCGCGACGTGCGCGAGGAACGGCGCCAACAAAAGCTCGAACCCGACTACAGCTTCATGGTGCGCGTGCGCCTGCCGGGCGGCGTGCTCAGTCCGCGACAATGGCTGGAACTGGATGCGCTCAGCCGCTACGGCAACGCCGGGCTGCGCATCACCACGCGGCAGACGTTTCAGTACCACGGCGTGCGCAAGGAGGATATGCGCGATTTGGTCGGCGGCATCAACGCCATTGGCCTGTCGACGCTGGCCGCTTGCGGCGACGTGGTGCGTACCATCGTGTGCTCGGTCAATCCGCAGATTTCCAGCGGCCATGCGGAGGTGTACCGCTGGTCGGTGAAGCTGATGGAATATTTGGCCCCGAAAACCACGGCCTACCGCGAGTTGTGGATCGATCGCCTGGAGCAAACCAGCGATGGCGCGCACGATGCCGAACCCTTGCTCGGCGCGACTTATCTGCCACGTAAATTCAAGATTGGTTTTGCCATACCGCCGTACAACGATGTAGACGTCTTTACTCAAGATTTGGGGCTGATCGCCGTACTGGATGCCCAGCACCGGCTGCTGGGTTTCAACGTCGCGGCAGGCGGCGGCATGGGGGCCACGGCAAGCGATCCGGCAACCTATGCGCGTCTTGCCGATGTGATCGGCTTCGTGCCGCCCGAGCATCTGCTGGAGACCTGCTGGCACCTGGTCGCGGTGCAACGCGACTTCGGCGATCGCAACGAACGCAAGCATGCGCGGCTCAAATACACGCTGGACGATCGAGGTCTGGCGTGGTTCCGCGACGAATTGCAGTCACGCCTTCCCTTTGCCTTCGAGCCGCCACGCCCCTACCGCTTCGAGCACAACGGCGACCGCTTCGGCTGGATCGAGGGCGACGACGGGAAATGGCATTTGACCCTGCGTATCCCGAGCGGTCGTCTGCGCGATGTGCCCAGCCATGCGCGCCAGAGCGGCATGCGCGAAATCGCCCGCATGCACCAAGGCGATTTGCGCATGACCTGCAACCAGAACGTCATCGTCGCCAACGTCGCGCCGCAAGAAAAAGCCGCGATCGAGGCGCTGGTGCGCCGCTACGGCCTGAACGATCACGAGCGCGCCAGCGGCGTGCGCCTCAACGCCATTTCCTGCGTCGCCCTGCCGACCTGCGGCTTGGCCATGGCCGAGGCGGAGCGCTACCTGCCTCGTGTCCTGGAACAGTTCGAGCAGCTATTGGCGCGCCATGGCTTGCAAGACGAACCGATTCACTTTCGCCTGTCGGGCTGCCCCAATGGCTGCGCGCGCCCCTATGGCGGCGAAATCGCGCTGGTCGGTCGCGCCGTGGGCAAATACGACTTGCGCCTTGGCGCCGACCATGTCGGCCAGCGTCTGAACAGCGTGTATCGCGAAAACGTCGATGAGCAGGCAATTTTGGCCGCACTCGATGAAGTGCTGGCCCGCTTCGCCGCCGAGCGCCAACCGGGTGAGCGCTTCGGCGATTTCGTCGTGCGCGCCGCCATCGTCACACCGCCGGCAAATCGCCCGGCGCTGACTTTTTAATGCAAGGAGGCGAGCATGCAGCATTTCCCCTTGTTCCTCGATTTGCGCGATCGCGCCGTGTTGGTCGTCGGTGCCGGCCTGGTGGCCGAGCGCAAGATCGCCCTGCTGCTGACAGCGGGCGCACGCGTCACGGTGGTAGCCCCCGTAGCGCACTCGCAGGTACAGGCGCGGGCGCAGGCGGGCGAGATAACGCTGCACGCCCGCGTCTTTGATGCGAGTTGCCTGGACGGGGTATGGCTGGTCATCGCCGCCACCAACGACGCTGCGCTCAACGACGCCGTCTCCCGCGCCGCGACCGAGCGTCGACTGTGGTGCAATGTCGTCGATGACGCTGAGCGCTCCAGCGCACAGGTACCGGCCATCATCGATCGGTCGCCGCTGACGATAGCCATCTCCTCCGGCGGTGCGGCGCCGGTGCTGGCGCGCCGGCTACGCGAAAAAATCGAAGCGCTGGTCGAACCTGCCTTGGGCGCACTGGCAGCGCTGATGCAGCGCCAGCGTGGGGCGATCCGCGCGGCGCACCCCGAGTTGGGGGCGCGCCGGCGTCTGTACGAGCGTCTGCTCGATGGTCCGGTACTCGCCGCCTTGCGTCGCGGCCTCCCACAACAGGCCGAGCATTTGCTTGCACGCGAGTTGGCCGGCACGGCGAGCGCGCCGCGCGGCAAAGTGCTGCTGGTGGGCGCCGGACCGGGCGACGCCGGCTTGCTGACGCTGCGCGGCCTGCGCGCACTCAATGAAGCCGATGTCGTGCTCTACGACCGTTTGGTCAGCGCGGATGTGCTGGCCCTCGCGCGGCGCGATGCGCACTGCATCGCCGTGGGTAAAACCCCGGGCGAAGATCACGAGGCCACACAACGGCGCATTCACGCCTTGCTGATCAGTCACGCCGGTCAAGGGCGCACGGTCGTGCGCTTGAAGGGCGGCGATCCACTGGTCTACGGTCGCGGCGGTGAAGAGTTGCAGGTGTTGCGCGCACACGGCATCGACTACGAAGTAGTACCCGGCATCACCGCGGCGCTGGCCTGCGGCGCTTATGCCGGCATCCCGTTGACCCAGCGCGGTCTGGCCGACCAGCTCACGTTGGCCACCGCCCGACGTCACAAGGGAGCCGCACCAGCAATGCCCGCACTCGCGCACAGCGATGCCGCAACGACCCGGGTCTATTACATGGGCGTGGAGGGGCTGAGTACGGTCTGCGCCGATCTGCAGGC
>JAFEFR010000270.1 GCA_018240485.1 Pseudomonadota bacterium | reverse complement strand
TCGAATGCTGCCCGACCGGCGCGACCCATCAGTTCGCGCTCGGAAAGACCGTGCGTCGCAATGGCTGCACGCTCCAGCGCGCGCACCTGCGCCACCTCGAAAAGAGAATTATCGATCATGGCGAAAGTATAATCGCCGGACTCTTTCCCCATTCATCCGCGGCTCACCCCATGCAAGCGGGCGGCCTGAGAGTCCATTTTCGCCCCATGAGCGACACACCTATCGCCCGCGCCGACTATGCGCAACTGGCCGCACGGGTCCGGCTGTGGGGGCGTGAACTGGGTTTTCAGCAGATCGGCATCAGCGCAACGTCGCTTGACACGGATGAAGCGCACCTGTCGCGCTGGCTCGCCGAAAATCGCCACGGCGAGATGGATTACATGCAACGCCACGGCACCAAGCGCACTCGTCCGAGCGAGCTGCACGCCGGCACGTTGCGCGTGATTTCCGTACGCATGGACTACGATCCGCCGCAGACACGCAATGCCTGGGAAGTGCTCGGCGATCCGACGCTGGCCTACGTTTCGCGCTACGCGCTGGGTCGCGACTACCACAAGCTGATGCGCTCGCGTCTGCAGAAACTGGCCGATCGCATCGCGGCGGAAATCGGGCCGTTCGGCTATCGCGCGTTCGTCGATTCCGCACCGGTGATGGAGAAAGCGTTGGCGCGCAACGCCGGCTTGGGCTGGATCGGAAAACACACCAACCTGATCAACAAGGGCTCCGGGTCGTGGTTCTTCCTGGGCGAATTGTTCACCGACCTGCCATTGCCAGTCGATGCGCCTGCCGACGAGCATTGCGGCACCTGCACGCGCTGCATCGATGTCTGTCCGACCCAGGCCATTGTCGCGCCGAACCAACTCGACGCGCGCCGTTGCATTTCCTATCTGACGATCGAGCTGCGTAGCAGTATTCCGCTCGAATTGCGGCCCTTGCTGGGCAACCGCATCTACGGCTGCGACGACTGCCAGCTCGTCTGTCCGTGGAACAAGTTCGCGAGAAAAAGCGTCGAGCCGGATTTCGCAACTCGTCATGGCCTCGATGAGGCATCGTTGATCGAACTGTTCGCGTGGAGCGAGGACGAGTTTTTCAAGCGCACCGAAGGCTCGGCGATCCGTCGCATCGGCTACGAATGCTGGCTGCGAAATATCGCGGTGGCGCTGGGCAACGCCCCTCACAGCGCCGCCATTGTCGCCGCGCTATCGACCCGCAGCGAGCACGCATCGGAACTGGTGCGCGAGCATGTCCAATGGGCACTGGCGAGGCACGCCACCCACCCGGCAATCGCGCGCGATCAGAAAATGCAACCGCCCGTCGGCAACATCAGGCTACCTGCTTCGGAATCGAATTCTTCGTGTGACTGAGCCGGTTATGATGATCGACGTAGACCAGCGTCGGTTTGAAATTGGCGACGTCGGCTTCACTCAACATGCCATACGCACAGATGATGATAATGTCGCCGGGCGCCGCACGATGGGCAGCCGCCCCATTGATCGAGATGATGCCGGAGTTTTCGTCGGCACGAATCGCATAAGTCGAGAAGCGTTCGCCGTTGTTGACGTTGTAAATATGGATTTGCTCGTACTCGCGGATACCGGAGACATCCAGCAAGCGACCGTCGATCGCGCAGGAGCCCTCGTAATGCAACTCCGCATGCGTAACCGTCGCACGATGAATCTTCGCCTTGAGTAGAGTGAGTTGCATCATCATCACCGTAGTAAAAAAACCACAAAACAAGTCGATATTGCAAATCTCGACGCTAGTATTGGCCCGCCACGGCGCCGCTGACGTCAATCTTGGTCGCCATCACCGCCCGCCGGCCCTAGAGGACGGTTCTCGATTGTCTCGCGCCGATAGGCCGCATTGCAACAAATGGCTAGAAGTTTCATATATTTCAATGAGATATGAGCATATTGCGGGCGAAAAAAAACCCTCGACTGAATCCAGCGAGGGTTTGTAAATAGAGTGACGATTACCAAACATGCGCCCTGCGTGCACTGGGGCAACGAGCTCGCGTTGCGAAAATCCCAATGACGGTGGCGAGATTACCACAGCAAATACGTCAAAGCAACAGGTTGTCGATCAGCCTTGTCTTGCCGAGCCGGCACGCAATCAAGGCAATCAGACCATCTCGCGAAGTGCGCGACGGTTCTCCGAGGTCCTCGCGCTTCCTCAGCACGGCATAATCCGGCACGAAACCGGCTTCTACCAGGCGCCGACACGCCAAGGATTCGATTTTTTCCAACGGCTCGCCGACCAGCAGCGCATCGCGCATCGCCCGCAACGTGGCATGAATCGTACCCGCCTTGCCGCGTTCTTCGACGGACAAATACTGATTGCGCGAACTCATCGCCAACCCGTCCGCCTCACGCTGCGTCGGCGCGCCGATGATGTCGACCGGCAAGCACAAGTCGCGCACGAGTCGTTCGATGACCAGCAATTGCTGGTAATCCTTGCGCCCGAATACGGCAACATCCGGCTGCACGAGATTGAGCAACTTGGTCACGACCGTGGCGACGCCGGCGAAATGTCCCGGGCGCATTGCGCCCTCAAGCGATTCGCCGATTTTCGGCACTTCGATGCGTACCGCCGCGTCGATGCCGAACGGGTACATTTCCTCGATGCCGGGCGCAAACAACACATCGCAGCCGTGCGATGCGAGCCCTTCCTGATCTTTGCCGAGCGTGCGCGGGTAGCGCGCGAAATCTTCATTCGGGCCGAACTGGGTCGGATTGACGAAAACACTGGCGACGACGCGGTCGGTCTTCTCCCGACAAAGTGTAACAAGGGAAAAGTGCCCATTGTGCAAATTTCCCATCGTTGGCACGAAGCCGATGCGCGCCCCTTCGCGACGCCACTTGGCGACGCGCGTGCGCAGATCCGATGCCGTCTCGACCGTATCCATCTCGATCAAAAGGCATGGTCCGCCGCAGGGAATTTTCCGCCGCGCACCGCCTTTGCGTAGGCCGCGATCGCTTCGGAAATCGAGCCCGTGGCGGCGAGGAAATCGCGGGAGAATTTCGGTCGCTTGCCCGGCGTGATGCCCAGCATGTCGTAGAGCACGAGCACTTGGCCATCGCAGTCGATGCCAGCGCCGATGCCGATCGTCGGGATACGCAGTTGCGCAGTAATCGACTTCGCCACAGCCGCCGGCACGCATTCGAGCACAAGCAGCGAAGCGCCTGCGGCTTCGACGGCTTGCGCATCGGCGATCAGTCGCTCGGCTGCCGACTTCGTTTTGCCTTGCACGCGATAGCCGCCGAATTTGTGCACCGATTGCGGCGTCAATCCAAGATGTGCGCACACCGGTATCTGACGTCGATCGAGCGCATGGATCGCATCGAGCACGTAGTCGGCCCCTTCAAGCTTGACCATGGCGGCACCGCCTTCGGCGACGAGTCGCGCAGACGAACGCAGGGCGGTATCGATGTCGCGATACGTCATGAATGGCAGATCGGCGATCAACAGCGGCGTCGCCAATCCGCGCTTCACCGCAGCGGTGTGATAAACCATGTCGTCGAGCGTTACCGGCAAGGTACTGTCGCGCCCTTGCACCACGTTGCCCAACGAGTCGCCGACCAGCACCACGTCGATGCCTTCCGCCTCGCAATGTGCAGCAAAGCTGGCGTCGTAACAGGTCAG
>JAFEFR010000026.1 GCA_018240485.1 Pseudomonadota bacterium | reverse complement strand
GTGGCATCGTGGTCGACAGCACGCCATCGACCGACCCTGCGTACTTCAACCCGAGCCTGACCAGCCTCGTCATCGGCCCGCTCAATGTCATCGCCGACAATCAGGGCACGAACAACGCGCTCAACCTCGATGATGCCAACGACACCCAAGCGGGCGTCATGATCACCGGCACGAGCACGGGCGTGAAAGTGCTCGGCAATGTCATCGGCATCGCCGAATTTCCCGCCGGCACGCCGCTTGCCTCCAAACTCTACGGCAACCTTGGCGATGGCATCATCGTCACCACCTCGGGTAACCAGATTGGCGCAGCGGGCCTCGGCAACACCATCGCAGGCAATGCGCGGCACGGCATTGTCGTGCGCGGTAACGCGACCACTGGCAACAGTCTCGTCGGCAATGCCATCGGCGTGCACGCGGGTTTTGCGGGCAATCTCGCGCTCGGCAACGGCGGCGATGGCGTGCGCATCGACAATGCCAGCGCGAGCGTGATCGGCGGTACCGGTGCAAGCGATTTCAACACCATCGCCGCGAACGGCCGCAACGGCGTCAAAATCGTCAACGGCGGCACGAGCAACGGTTGGGGCAACGTGCTGCAACGCAATCGCATCTATCACAACGCGGTCGCGCTCGCGGGCGTCGGCATCGATCTCGACCGCGCGCAGAACGCGAGCAATCCGCTGATTAGCGGGCCGGCGGAATATCCGACCAACTATGCCAATCTCGATCAAGCGCAGCCGGTTCTCTGTGCGGGCCCGGGCGATACGGGTGCGTGCGCAGGATCGAGCGCGCCGGTGTCCAACGGCGGCTCGGCAAACGTGCCGTGGACCATCACCACGCACGGCCCGAATGCGCACCTGCGCATGGAGTTTTTCGCGCTCGACACCGCGGATGCGAATACCGCGACGCAGCTCACATGGGTCGCCGAGCAAGTCGTCGACACCGACGCGAACGGCCAACCCACGGGCGCCAACTGTGCCAACGCGCGATGCAGCATGCAGATTCCCGGCGCGTTCGGCGGCAAGTTTCTGACCCTCACCGCAACCGACATCACCGCGCTCACCGATGTGCCCGGCGCGCCCGGTGACTGGAAGGCGGGCTTGAAGTGCTTCATCGGCAAGTTCGGCGATCCGACCGGGATTATTTCTGCCTGCCCGGCCAACAACACCTCGGAATTTTCCAACGTCGTCGGCGTGCCCGCGCCGGCGCCCAGCGCAACGACGAATGCAGCGAGCACCATCACCACAAGCAGCGCCACGCTCAACGGCAACATCAATGACAACGGCGCGGCCACCATGATCAGCTTTGAATACGGCGCCGATACCAACTACGGCACGCTGGTCACGGCGATTCCCGCATCGCTTGCGGCAGGTGCGGGCAGCACGCCGGTCACCGGGCCAGTTTCCGGGCTCGTCTGCGCCACCACGTACCACTTCCGCATCAAGGCGAGCAACTCCGGCGGCATCACGTTCGGTAACGATGCGACGTTCTCCACGCTCGCATGCCCTGCGCAGGCGCCGAGCGCAACCACCCTCGCCGCGAGCAACATCACCACGACGTCGGTCACCTTCAACGGCAGCGTCAGTGCGAACGGCGGCGACACTCAGGTGTTCTTCGACTACGGCGCGAGCAACGCCTACGGCAACGTCATCGGCGGCACGCCCGGCACCGTGCTCGCAAACGTGGTCAACGGCGCGGTTTCCGCGACCGTGGTTGCGGCGTGCAGCACCACCGTACACTTCCGCGCGCGTGCGACCAACCTCGTCGCCACCACCAATGGCGGCGACCTCACCGCGACGGTTGGCGCCTGCGGCGCCACGCCGCCAACATTGTCGGCGAGCGCCGTCAGCAACCTCACCGCCAACAGCGTCACGCTCATTGGCAGCGGCAACGCCAACGGTTTCGCCACCTCGCTCACTTGGGAATACGGCACCAGCGCAAGCTACGGCCAGACCGCCGTTGCCGTGCCCAATACGATCACCGGCACCTCCAGCACGGCGATAACCGCCAACCTGAGCGGCCTCAACTGCGCCACGACGTATCACTATCGCCTGGATGGCAGCAGCATTGGCGGCAGTGTGGTCACCGCAGATCACACGTTCATGACGGCGGCATGTGCCCCGCAGGCGCCCAGCGCAACGAC
>JAFEFR010000269.1 GCA_018240485.1 Pseudomonadota bacterium | reverse complement strand
GGACGCGGCGCATGCGCAGTTCGTCGATGCGAAGTCCGACTTCGTCGGCGTGCTCAACCTCTGGCAGGCGCACGCGCAAGCGCACGAGGATCTCACCCAGTCGAAGCTGCGCGACTGGTGCGGCGGGCGTTTTCTTTCCTACCTGCGCATGCGCGAGTGGCGCGAGTTGCATCGGCAGCTCCTGCTGCTCGAGGACCACACTTCCCCCTCTCCCTCGACGGGGTCACCGGCGGGGGAGAGGGTGGGGGTGAGGGGGCGCTCTTCGCCGCCGCGGCAAAGCCAACAGATTCCCCCTCACCCAACCCTCTCCCCCGACGCGGTCGGGGGAGAGGGCTACAGTGCGCAGAACTACGAAGCGGTGCATCGCTGTCTGCTCAGTGGCTGGCCGACACAGGTCGCGCTCAAGGACGAAAAAAATCAGTATCGCGGCACGCGCGAGCGGCGCTACCAGATATTCCCCGGCTCGGCGCTGGCGAAGAAGCCGCCGCGCTGGCTGCTATCCGGGCAGATTCTCGATCTGCAAAAAATCTACGCGATGCTCAATGCCGAGGTTGCGCCCGAGTGGATCGAGCAGCAGGCCGCGCATCTGGTCAAGAAATCGTGGCGCGAGCCGCACTGGTCGCGCAAACGCGGCGCGGTGCTCGCGTTCGAGCAGGTGACGCTGTTCGGCCTCACCCTGGTCGAGAAGCGCACGGTGCAATTCGGAACGCAGAATCCGGCCGAGGCGCACGAAGTATTCCTGCGCGAGGCGCTGGCGCGTTGCGATATCGACTGCCGCGCCGATTGCGTGCGCGCGAACGCGCGCGTGCTCGAGCAGGCGCGCGAGATCGAGGCCAAGCAGCGCCGCAGCGGCCTGGTGCGCGACGAGGACGAACTGGTCGCGCTGCTGCGCGGCAAGCTCCCGACTGAGATCGGCACGGCGGCCGCGTTCGACGCCTGGTATCGACGCGCGTCGGCAGCCGAACAGGCCGCACTGCGCTGGTCGCTGGACGACGTGCTGTCGAATCAACCCGGTCTGCGCGCCAGCGACTTCCCGACCCATCTCGATTGCGCCGGCCACCGACTCAAGCTCGACTATCGTTTCGTACCGGGCGATGCGGGCGACGGCGTGACCCTGCAGGTGCCGCTCGCGTTCGTCAATGCCGTGCCGGCGCGGCGCTGCGAATGGCTGGTGCCGGGACTGTTACCCGAGAAAGTGGCCGAGCTGATTCGCGGTCTGCCCAAGGCGTTGCGGCGCAACTTCGTGCCGGCGCCCGACTTCGCGCGCGCGTTCGCCGAGGCCGAACGGTCGCGCGACGAACCGCTGCTCGACGCGCTCGCGGCGTATCTGAAGCGCGTGACCGGCGTCGAGATTGCCGCGGGCGATTTCGCCGGCATCGAACTGCCGCCACATTTCTCGATGCGCTTCCGCGTCTACGACGACAGTGCCGGACAAAATCGGGGCAAGACGCTGGCCGAGGGTCGCGACATCGAGACGATCCGCGCTGCATGGGGCGGCGCCGCGAATGCCGCGTTCTCGCGCCGTGCCGACGTGGAACTGGCGCGCGAGGAAGTGGCCGGGTTCGATTTCGAGGACATTCCCGAACGCATCGTCAGTGCCGGCAATCTCGTTGCGTATCCGGCGCTGGTCGACCTCGGCGACAGCGTTGCCTTGCGCGTGTTCGAGCGTGCCGACGAGGCGCGCGCGGCGCATGCGCTCGGCGTGCGCCGCCTGTTGCGCCGCGCGTTGCAGGAGAAAATCAAGCAGGCGCGCCGGCAGTTGCCGATCGAGCGCCGGCTCGCGCTGAAGTACGCCGGCATCGCCAGCGTCGACGAACTGCGCGAGGACATCGTCGAGGCCGCGCTCAACGAGCTGCTCGATATCAGCGATCCCGATCTGCGCCAGCGCAGCGCGTTCCGCCATGCCGAAGCCGAAGTCGGCGGCAGGCTGTTCGCGACCGCGGTCGAATGGCTGAGGCTGGTCGAGGAAGTGCTCGGTGCCTACGCCGAGTTCACACCGTGGCTGGAGCCGCCGCTGATCGGCTATGCCAAGGCCAACTACGACGACCTGCGCGAACAGCTCGCCGAGCTCGTCCATCCCGGCTTCGTGCAAAACGTACCCAAATCCCGTCTGCGGCATTTCCCGCGCTATCTCAAGGCGATGCGCCTGCGCGCCGAACGCCTGCGCCAGGACGCCACGCGCGACCAGGCGCGCATGCTCACCGTGCGCGGCTACTGGCAGACCTACTTGAAGCGCAAGGCGAGCGGTGCAGGAGACCCGGAAAAGCTGAGCGAACTGCGTTGGCTGATCGAGGAACTGCGCGTGTCGCTGTTCGCGCAGGAATTGAAAACCGCCGAGGCGGTATCGCCGAAGCGTCTCAACAAGCTGATCGACGATTTCTAGCGGGGGTGCGCAACCCCATCAGGGCCTCATTTCGTGCGTTCGACGCGCACGCTGCACCCGCAGGGTTCGACGTACATGAGCCAACTGCCGAGCAGCATCGGCTTGATCTTCACCTTGGGGTTGTCGTATTTGCCGTTGGACATTTGTCCCGACTCGGCCTGTTGCCACTGCTGGCCATTATCGAGCGTGAAAATGGTCTTGCCGAACCAGCCGCGGAACGTACCGACGATGCGTGCATCGACGACCTGACGCTCGCCCTGATCGGTGTCGAACACGGGTTTGCCGGTCGGGGTGACGAACTCCTTGACGATTTTCGTGGTGGCGTGTGCAGCCAGCCAGTCGTTCAAGGCCTTCAGCTCCGCTGGCGCAAGCCGGTCGAGGCCGGCGGCGTGGAACTCGCTCTTCGACATGCGTTCTTCGAGCGTGGGTGAGGGCGGTTCTGCGGCGAAGGCAGGGAGCAGACCGAGGCACAAACCGATACCGAGCAGACAACGCATGAAACGCTCCTGGATCGCAACGAGTGGCCCATTGTAGCGGTTCACCCCGCCCATGCGTCCAGAGCCTGGCTTGATGTGTCGCCGCTTCGTGCCGCGACCATCGATCACGGATGCCGGTAGAATTCCGACATGAAATCGGGTTCACCGAAAATCGTATCCATCGCCGGTTGGCTGGCGCGTGCCGAGCACGGCGACGAGGCTTTCGCGCTGGCATCGGCCGCACTGGCGCACGGCGAGGAAACGATGAAACTCGCCGGTGTCGAAGCGGAAATGCTGGCCACGTTGCCGTTGCTCGAAGCGCTCGATCTGGATCGCGAAACCCAGGCGGCGTATCTGTTGCATACCTTGCAGCAACACGGCGTCGCGCTCGATCCGGCGCGACTGGCGAAATTGCCGTCGAGTTTGCGCGATTTGATCGAAGGTCAGCAGGCGGCGGAGAAGGTCGGTGCGCTGCACAAGGCGCGCAGTGGCGGCAATGCCGAAGGGTTGCGCCGGCTGCTGCTCGCGATCATCAAGGATCTGCGCGTGGTTTTCATCCTGCTCGCGCGTCAGCTCGCGCGCTTGCGCGCGGCGGACAAACTCGCCCCGGAGCAGCGGCGCGAATTGGCGCAGCTCACAGCCGACATTCACGCGCCGCTCGCCAACCGGCTCGGCATCGGGCAGCTCAAATGGGAGTTGGAAGATCTCGCATTCCGCTATCTGCAACCGGAGCCCTATCGCCGCATCGTGCGTCTGCTCGATGAGCGGCGCAGGGAGCGCGACGGTTTCATCGAGACGACGATTCGCGCGCTGCGCGGCGCGCTCGACAAGGCGGGAATCAAGGCGGACATCGCCGGTCGCTCCAAGCATATCTATTCGATCTGGAAAAAAATGCAGCGCAAGGGCGGCGATTTTTCCGCGTTGTACGACATTCGCGCGGCGCGCCTGCTCGTCGACGATGTCGCCGCCTGTTACGCGGCGCTCGGCGTGGTGCATACGTTGTGGCCGCCGATTCCGAGTGAGTTCGACGATTACATCGCGCGGCCCAAGGGCAACAACTACCAGTCGTTGCACACCGCCGTCGTCGGCCCGGCGGGCAAGACGCTCGAAGTGCAGATTCGCACCCACGACATGCATGCCTTCGCCGAGCGTGGCGTCGCCGCGCATTGGCGCTACAAGGAGGGCGGCGGCTCCGATCAGAGTTTCGAGCGCAAGGTCGCCTGGATGCGTTCGTTGCTGGAAACCAAAGACGAAGGCGCCGACGAAGTCGCGTTGCTGGCGGGTTTCAAGACCGATCTGCTCGAAGATCGCGTCTATCTGCTCACCCCGGCAGGCGAAGTCGTCGATCTGCCGCGCGGAGCGACCGTACTCGACTTCGCCTACACCGTGCACACCGACCTGGGCCATCGCACACGTGGCGCCAAGATCAATGGACGCATCGTGCCGTTGACGTTTGCGCCCGCGTCGGGCGATCGCGTGGAGATACTGACCGGCAAAACCGCCGAACCGCGTCGCGACTGGATGAACGCGCAGAGCGGTTTTCTGGCGACGCAGCGCGCGCGCGCCAAGGTGCGCGCCTGGTTCAAGAAAATCGATCACGACATCAATCTTGCTGCGGGGCGCGAAATTCTGGAACGCGAATTCAAGCGCCTTGCCTTGCAGCACGTGGCGCTCGATTCCTTGCCGGCGCGCTTCCACTACAAGTCGCTCGACGAATTTTTCATCGCAATTGCGCTCAACGACCTCACCGTCGGCCATGTCGCACGCCTGTTGCATGAAGCGCCGGCGCCCGCAATGCCCGCACTTGCGCCGGCGGCGGTGCGCAAGCCGGCGCGCGACAAGGACGCGATCGTGATCGAAGGCGTCGGCAACCTCTTGACCACGATCGCGCGCTGCTGCCAGCCGTTGCCGGGCGATGCCATCGCGGGCTACATCACGCAAGGGCGCGGGGTATCGATTCATCGCGCCGATTGCGCCAGCTTCGCACGCCTGCGCGCACGCGATCCGGGCCGGGCGATTCAGGTCGAATGGGGCGGGGTTCGCAAGGCCGACTACGATGTCGACCTCGTCGTGCGCGGCTACGATCGCAAAGGCTTGCACAAGGATGTCGGCAACGTCATCGCCGGCGCGAACGTCAATCTCATCGCCATCGATGCGCGCGTCGATGCCGCCACGGGCCTGGTGACGATGAACTTCACCGTGCGCGTGGCCGACTTCGAGCAGTTGTCCGGATTGCTTGCGCGGCTGACCGGCGTGCCCAATGTGATCGAGGCACGCCGCGTGGCGTGATCGCTCCCACGATGGATCGCCGCGGCGTTTCCCTGCGGCGCAACGCGAAAACGATAAGCCGGGTTTTCGTGCGGGCGGGAACGACGGCGCGTCGACACACCGCGTTCCGATTTTCGCTCAATCGCCCAATTCCACCGTTTCGCGCAGGCCGAAGCCGTTCGGGTTGAACTCGAAGGTGAATTCGCCCGAGCGGATCATTTTTTCGTACAGCGAGAAAAGCTGGGTCTGTTGGGCAAGCTGATCTTTTTTGTCGGCGGACATGCGCGACTGCATCGCATTGGCGTATTTGCCGAGCAGTCCGTATACCGCGCCGGAAAAATGCATTCGCAGGAACACGGGCGTGGCGCCAGGGGTGGCGGTGAAGTAGGCGGTCAGCGCGGCTTCTTCGCTTTCGCCGGCGGCCAGACCGATGGCCTTGTCGGTCATGGCGATCGAAATCGGCGGCAGCTTCACCGAGGCCGGCACGAGCCCATCGGGCAGCGCGACGGGTTTGCCATCTGCCTTGATCTGCCAATCTTTCAATTGCGGCACGGCCATCTGCGCCATGCCGATCATGGCCAGCGGATTGTTCGAGCCGATCAACGCACGCGCGGCGATGTCGGGAATTGGCGTGTCCTTGCGTGGATCGAGTTTGTCGATGGTTACGCGCATGCCGGTCAGATCGCTGAATGGCGGCGGGATGGTCGCGCCCAAGCGCTCCCTGGCCTTGGCGAAGGCGTCGTTGAGACCGGCGAGCTCGGGGCAGGCGAACGGCTTGGCAGCCACGGCATCGGCCTGCTTGAGCCAGAAACTCTTGAGTTTGAGCAGCGGCGTTGCAACGCTGATGTCGATGAGGCCTTCGGCTGGCGCTCCGGTGCCAGGTGCGGCCGTGAACGCGGCCATGAGCGCCTGCGCGAGTGTGGGCTCGATTTCGAGTTGCGCGGCAACCTTGAAATGCGGCGGTGTCATCGACTCGCCGCCGATCACCAGACGCGGGAATTTCTGCGCGAGCGCTTGCGTTTCGGCAACGCACACCGGATTGTCGATCGCGGGGCCCGTCGGAAGCTGCATTGCCTTGGCGATTTCAAGATCGGCCCCGGTCGCCGCGCTCGACAGGCGCTTGGCGAGTGCGGCGAAATCGACGTAGCCATCGCCGTAGGGCGAATAATTATACTTTTTCGCAATGGCTTGCAGGGTGCCGGCATCGAGCAGATTCTTGTCCGGCTTCTTCAGGCCAAGCAGGAGTTGCCTGGCGGCATCGCTGGTGTCGGCGGCCCATAGCGTTGCCACGAGCTGCGCCCCCTGTACGGCAACGGCAATCGTCACGCTCTTTCCGCTGAACTGCCAATAGTCCTGATCGCCGGTCTTGCCGGTCGCGATTTTCTCGCCGGCTTTGCTTTCGATGCGCGCAATCGTGGCCTTGAATGCTGCAGGATCGGACAATTCCATACGCAGCACCGGTACTAGGCCGACGCCATAAATCGCAAAGTGCGCGTCGGGTTTGTAGCCCAGCTCGCGCAGTTTCTCGTAGGAGCCGTGGTCGCGCAGTTCGTCGAGCAGCGCGCGGATGAGTTTCTGGTCGCGCGCATCGAGGCTGGCGGCGTTATCGATGAGGCCTTCGTAGACGCCGATGGCGGGCGGCCAAATGGCCTGCATCTGATGCGAATACCAGTCGATCATCGCTGGCGACGGTGGTGACAGGTTGGCAAAGGCATAGGGCGTATCCGCCGGCGCGTAGGCGAGCGGCGGGTCGATGCTCGATGGCGGTTTTCCGCAGGCGGCGAGTGCGGCGCCGGAAAGAAGCAGCAGGGCGGAGCGAAACGGCTTGCTCATGAGCGTTTGTCCAGTCGTCGGATGAATGGGTGGGGAAACAGTCGCCGAAGATGTCGGGTGAACCAAGACGATCCAGTCATTGTGCCTGCTTCATCCGGAGTCGGTAGTGCCGCAAGTCGTGGTCGACGCGTGTCGGACTCGTCATTTCGAAAGCAATTCGGCCAACACGGCCATGCGTGCGAACACGCCATTGGAGACTTGTTCCAGAATCAGCGATTGCGCGCCGTCGGCGACATCGTCGGCGATTTCGACGTTGCGGTTGATCGGTCCGGGGTGCATGACGAAACAGCCGGGCTTCGCCCGCGCAAGGCGGGTGCGGGTCAGCCCGTAACGGGCGAAATAGTCGGCCTCCGAGGGGATCGATGCGGCTTCCATGCGCTCCTTTTGCAGGCGCAGCATGATGGCCGCATCGCAGCCCGTGATGGCCGCATCGAGGGTGGAAACAAACGTGCATTGAGCGAAGTCCGCATCGGCAGTATCGGGCAACAGTTCGGGCGGCGCACACAGACGCAGGTCGCGCACGCCCAGCGTGCGCAGGGCGTCCACGTCCGAGCGCGCCACGCGCGAGTGGCGGATATCGCCGCAGATGACGACGGCGAGTTTCGAAAAATCCGCGCCGCGGCGATGCAAGGTCAGGGCATCGAGCAGGCCCTGCGTGGGATGTGCGTGGTTGCCATCGCCCGCGTTGAGAACGGCGGCGCGGGAATGCAGATTGCGCGCGATCGTCTCCGGCGTGCCCGATTCCTTGTGGCGTACGACGAAGGCATCGACATGCATCGCTTCGAGCGTATGTACCGTGTCGAGCAAGCTCTCGCCCTTCACGGTCGAGGAACGTTCGATATCGAAATTGATCGCCAGCGCGCCGAGCCTCTGGGCGGCCAGATCGAACGACGTGCGTGTGCGCGTCGAAGGTTCGAAAAACAGGTTGATCAAGGTGCGGCCGGCGAGCACGTCGAGCGGGCGTGCGCCATCGAGGCTGTCGCGCCGCAGGGCTTCGGCGCGATCGAGCAGGCGTTCGAGCGTCGCTCGTGGCAATCCGGCGAGCGTGATGAAGTGGCGCAGGCGGCCATCGGCGTCGAGTTGCAAGTCGTTCATGGGTTGGCGTGGAAGTGGGAGGTCGAAAGAGGCGGCCGGGGTCGCGCATTTTATTGAAAAGCGCGGGGGGCGACGGGGTTTGATTTCCCGCGATCAGGAAGGGGCGCAAGAATCCCGTAGCCATTGTTCGACGATGATTTCGGCAGCGATCGCATCGAGCGCGGCGGCGTGTTTGCGTCGGGCCGTGCCGTGCGCTCGCCGTTCGGCGAATCGGTCGGCGGCGGCCCGCGAGGTCAGACGCTC
>JAFEFR010000268.1 GCA_018240485.1 Pseudomonadota bacterium | reverse complement strand
GGCAGGTACTCGCCGTCGGGCAGCGTCGCGATGCCTTCCTTGCTGCCGCAGACGCCGATGAACTTCTCGACGTGGCTGTACCACGGCGCGACGTCGTCGTAGCCGATCGGCCACGGAATGCCGTAGCCGAGGCGCTTCGGCGCCTCGAAGTCCATCGGCGACCAGCGCGCGCAGGCACGCCCCCAGATCAGCGACTTGCCGCCGACCTGATAGCCGCGCACCCAAAGGAACGGTTTTTCCTGCACGTAGGGGTGGTCGGCATCCTCGACGAAGAATTGCTTCGTCGTCGCGTCGTAGCCCGCGGCGCGCGAGATCAGCGGATTCGCCTCGCTCGTCGAGCGCGGATTGTCGCCGCGCAGGTCCATGTCCCAGCGCCGCAGCGACATCGTCGGATAGTCCTTGATATGCTGCACGTCGCGACCGCGTTCGAGCACGAGCGTCTTCAGGCCCCTGTCGCAGAGTTCCTTCGCCGCCCAGCCGCCGCTGATGCCGCTGCCGATCACGATGGCGTCGTAGGCGATTTGCATGACTGGATTGTGCGCGTGAAGCGTGCAACATGCCACAGCGGCTCCGCACAAACCCGGCTGTGCTGACGTTCGATGACGCGAAGCGCAATCAGGTCCGGTGTTGACGCATCCACGCCGAGAACAGGTCGGGCCAACAGGCCGCGTGGGAGCCGGCTGGTGCGTGCAGTCCGAAGCCGTGGCCGCCTTTCTCGAACAGATGTGCCTCGATCGGAACATGCGCGCGGCGGCACGCCGTGACCCAGCGCAAACTGGATTCGATCGGCACGACGTCGTCGTCCATCGCGTGGAAGGCGAACGCGGGCGGCGTTGCGGTCGTCACGCGTTCGGTGGGGGAATGGCGGGCGATCATCGCGCTGGATGCGGTCGGTCCGAGCAGATTGTCGCGCGAATCGGCGTGGCCCGCGCCCGGCAGCAGGCTCGCGACCGGATAGCCCAGACCGACGAAATGCGGACGCGCGGACAGTTTGTCGGCCGCGTCGATCGCCGCGTAGCAGGACTCATCGTAGGCGGTCGCGAGATCGGCGGCGAGATGGCCGCCTGCGGAAAAGCCGAGCACACCGATGCGCGTGCCGTCGATGTGCAGGTCCGTCGCCCTGGCGCGCAGCAGGCGCATGGCACGTTGCGCATCGGCCAGCGGTACGCGACTGCGATGGCGCCAACCCTCGCCCGGCAAGCGGTAGGTCAGCACGAACACGCTGGTACCCAACGGTGTGAAACGTTGTGCGATGTCGATGCCTTCATTTTGCACAGACAGGAATTGGTACGCACCGCCGGGGACGACGAGCAGCGCCGATCCGTCTGCGCGCGGCGCGCGGAATACGTTGATTTCCGGCCGCGCGACGCCGGTGATCTGAAGTTGCCGTGCGCCGCGCGTGCCGTTCATCGTCAACGATGGAGTCGGCGGTGGTGTCGGAATCCCGGGTGCATCGCCGGGCCACAACGCAATGCGTTCCGCCGGCGGCCACGCTGGAGCGTCGGTTGCCAGCGCGGCGGGCTGTGATGGCGGATCGTTCGCCCGGCTCGCCGGCGAGGCGACGAGCGCGGCGGCAGCGATGCTGCGCAGCAAGGCGCGGCGTTGCGAATTCATCGAGCGATCCCGTTCGTGGCGGCCATTTTGCAGCACAGTGTATGCCGGACGAAGCCGTGCGTGCAGCCGGTCATTCCGCTCCGTTGTAGCCGAACGCAGCACAGATCGTGCGGCGCGATCGCCGAACGCCTCAGCGGTGGTGTTCGCTCATGTCCCGCCGGGGCAATTTCCAGTCGGAGCGCACGAAATGACAGGTATAACCACTGGGGTAATGCTGCAGATAGTCCTGGTGCTCTGATTCGGCTTCCCAGAACGCACCAGCCGGTGCGATTTCGGTGATGACCTTGCCGGGCCACAATCCCGATGCGTCGACGTCGGCGACGGTGTCGACGGCAATATGCTTCTGTGTGTCGTCGGTATAGAAAATGGCCGAGCGATAACTCGTGCCCACGTCGTTGCCTTGACGATCATGTGTGGTGGGGTCGTGGATCTGGAAGAAGAATTCGAGCAGCTCGCGATAGGAAATGCGCTGCGGGTCGAACACGACTTCGATGGCTTCGGCGTGCGTGCCGTGATGTCGATACGTGGCATCGGCGACGTCGCCACCGGAGTAGCCGACGCGGGTGGACAGTACGCCGGGGCGATGCCGCAGTAGCTCCTGCATGCCCCAGAAGCAGCCGCCGGCAAGGATGGCGCGTTCGCTCGGCGTACTCATGGCGCATTCTCCATGCCTACGGAATCGAATAGTACGCGGTATTCGGCGTAGCCCTCGCGTTCGAGATCGCTCACGGCGATGAAGCGCAGCGCGGCGGAGTTGATGCAGTAGCGCAGGCCGCCGCGCTCGCGCGGACCATCGGTAAAGACGTGGCCAAGATGGCTGTCGCCGTGGCGCGAGCGGACTTCGGTACGGGTCATGCCGTGGCTTGCATCGTGTTTTTCGACGACATGCGCAGGTTCGATCGGTTGGGTGAAACTCGGCCAGCCACAGCCCGAGTCGAATTTGTCCTGCGAGGCGAACAGCGGCTCGCCGGAAACGATGTCGACATACAATCCGGTGGCGTGGTTGTCCCAGAATTCATTGTGGAACGGTCGCTCTGTGCCGTTTTGCTGTGTCACGCGGAACTGCTCGGGCGTCAGCCCAGCGATGGAGCGATCGGTTTTGCCATACGGCGTCGTGGTCATTGCGCAATGGTAACCCCAATCCGATCGACCGAGGCCGCCGTGGCGGTCGTGCGGCGAAGTACAATGAACGCATGTCCAGCACGTTATACCAGCACATCGTCGTCGAGCACAGCCGTTCGCCGCGGCACTTCGGCGCGCTTTCCGAGGCGACGCATGCCGCGGATGGAGCCAATCCGCTGTGTGGCGACGCGCTGCGCGTCGAGTTGCGGATCGAGCGCGGACACATCGCTGCGGTCGCCTTTCGCGGTGAGGCGTGCGCCATCGCGAAAGCGACTGCCTCGCTGTTGAGCGAGCAAAGTCTGGGACGTGATGCGAGCGATATCGCCATGCTCGAAGCGCGATTCGAGCGCTTGATATGCGGCGACATCGCCGCCGACGAAACGCTTGGCGACTTGAACGCGCTGGCGGCGCTCTCGCGCTATCCGGCGCGGCGCAAATGTGCCATGTTGCCGTTCGCGACCTGGCGCGCGGCGCTCGCGGGCGAAAGCAGGATCACGACGGAAAGGGGCGCGGCGTCATGACCACATCCTCGACCCTGCCGGCAGGGTTGCCCGTCGAGTTTCGCGTAGCCACGCGTGAGGACATCGGCGCGATCGTGACGCTGGTGACGTCGGCCTATCGCGGCGAGGCGAGCCGCGCCGGCTGGACCACCGAGGCCGATCTGCTGGATGGCCAGCGTATCGACGCGGAAGCGGTTGCCGCGATCGTGGAAAAACCGGCCAGCCGGGTTTTGCTCGCCGAGAATGACGGCAGGCTGCTGGCCTGTTGCCACGTCGAAAAGCAGGACGATGGTTGTTACTTCGGCATGTTTGCCGTCGATCCCGTCGAGCAGGGGAGTGGTATCGGCAAGATCGTTCTGGCGGAAGCCGAACGCGTCGCGCGCCAGGATTTCGGTTGCGCGAGAATGCAGATGACCGTGATTTCGCTGCGCGACGAACTCATCGCGTGGTACG
>JAFEFR010000267.1 GCA_018240485.1 Pseudomonadota bacterium | reverse complement strand
GCTTCGATTCGCGCAACCCGGGCATACATGAATCTGCAAGCCAACTACGAACAACTGCCGCTCAAGCAATTCGCCGAGCGTTCCTACCTCGACTACTCGATGTACGTGGTCCTCGACCGCGCCCTGCCGTTCATCGGCGACGGCCTGAAGCCAGTGCAGCGGCGCATCGTCTACTCGATGAGCGAACTCGGCCTCGACGCCGCGGCCAAGCCGAAGAAGTCCGCACGCACAGTAGGCGATGTGATCGGCAAGTTCCATCCGCACGGCGATTCCGCCTGCTACGAAGCGATGGTGCTGATGGCGCAGCCGTTCTCGTACCGTTATCCGCTGATCGACGGCCAGGGCAATTTCGGCTCGCCGGACGATCCGAAGTCGTTCGCGGCGATGCGCTACACCGAATCGAAACTGACCCCGATCGCCGACCTGCTGCTCGACGAAATTGGTCAGGGCACGGTCGATTTCACCCCGAACTTCGACGGCACACTCAAGGAACCGTCGTGGTTGCCTGCGCGCGTGCCGCATGTGTTGCTCAACGGTTCGACCGGCATCGCGGTCGGCATGGCCACCGACATTCCGCCGCACAACCTGCGCGAAGTCGTCGAAGCCGCGATCCTGCTGCTCGACGAGCCGGAGGCGTCGATCGCCAATCTGTGCCAGAAGATCAAGGGCCCGGATTTCCCGACCACGGCCGAGATCATCACGCCGAAGGCCGAGCTGAAGGCGATGTACACGAGCGGCGTCGGCTCGGTGCGCGCACGCGCGCGCTACGCGATCGAGGACGGCAACGTCGTCGTCAACGCGCTGCCCTACCAGGTATCGGGCGCGAAGATCATCGCCCAGATCGCCGAGCAGATGCGCGCGAAGAAGCTGCCGATGCTCGAGGACCTGCGTGACGAATCCGATCACGAGAACGCGGTGCGCCTCGTCCTGATTCCGCGCAGCAATCGCATCGATCTCGACGAGATGATGCAGCACCTGTTCGCGACCACGGACCTCGAGCGCAGCTACCGCGTCAACCTCAACATGATCGGCCTCGACGGCAAGCCGCAGGTCAAGGATCTGAAAAAAATCCTGAGCGAGTGGTTGATCTTCCGCGAACGCACGGTGACGCGCCGCTTGCAATATCGCCTCGATAAAGTCGAGCGCCGCCTGCACCTGCTCGAAGGCCTGCGCATCGCCTTCCTCAACCTCGACGAAGTGATCCGCATCGTGCGCACCGAGGAGGAGCCGAAGCCGAAACTCATTGCGCGCTTCAAGCTCAGCGAGGAACAGGCCGACTACATTCT
>JAFEFR010000266.1 GCA_018240485.1 Pseudomonadota bacterium | reverse complement strand
TCGCCCAGTTCGATGCGTACAAACCCTTTCCCGATCTGGCCGAAAACGGCAAGCAGACGCTGAGCGAGAACATTGCAGACGTCGCCGGTCTGTCGGCTGCGCACGACGCCTATCTGCTGTCGCTGTCAGGAAAATCCGCACCGACCTTGCAGAACCTCAGCGGCGATCAACGCTTCTTCCTCGCCTTTGCCCAGGTCTGGCGCACCAAGATGCGCGAAGCGGCGATGCGCAACGCGATCGTCACCGATGGCCACGCGCTGGCGATGTACCGCGGCGACACCGTGCGCAACCTCGACGCGTGGTATCCGGCGTTCGATGTCAAGGAAGGAGAGAAACTCTACCTCGCACCGAAGGAACGCGTGCAGGTCTGGTAGCGCACGCTTTGCCTCGTGGAAGCAAGGTGCGGAACGTTCATTGAGAATGACGCACCGCTTCGTGGCCGAGGTGGTTATTCGATCTGTTCCTTCGCCCATGCCGCGTCGAGCGCTTCCATCGCGTCTTTTGGCTTGAGCTTCGCGGCCTTCGCGTAGGCTTCGGCGACGTCGTCCTCGCGCTTGTCGCCGTGCAGCAGCATCAGCGCGTTGCCGTATTCGACGTGAGCGATCGGTGAGTCGGGGGTGAGCTTCAACGCTTCCTTGAGCTGTTTTTCGGCTTCGGCCGCGCTCGCGCCGTAGGTCAGTTTGGCGAGCATGCCGCCAACCTTGCCGACGATCTCCGCGTGATACAGGCCAAGCGCGGTGTGCGCTTCGGCGTGTTTGGGTGCGAGTTTGAGCGCCTTGTCGAGCGATTCCTTGACCTTGCCGCCGATGCCCTGCGCGAGCGCCTGCGTGATCGACAGCGTCTGGCTGTAACGGCCCAGCGCGAACGCGCGCCGGTAGTGCGAATTCGCTTCGCCCGGCAGCGCGGCGATCGCCTCGTCGGCGAGTTTGGCCAGCGCCTCGAAGCGCGCGGTCTTGTCCTTGTCGTTGTCGACGAGATAGGTCGCGTGAATGCCGCCGGCCTTGATCGCGACCGAGGCGCCGAGCGCCTTCAGCGCGACGCCGGCCTCGTAGGCCGCGTGGAAATCGCCGCGATGGAACGCGCGCCAGGCGTCCTGCAGCGCATCGGCGATCTTGGCCGCGTCCTTGCCGAGCCTCGGATTCGCCTTGAGCAGCTTGGCAATGTGCTTCTCGTCGGGAAACGGTTCCTGATCACCCGCATGCAGTTTGGCCCAGGCCTTGGCCAGCTTGTCGCCCGCGTAGTCGTAGGCCTTGTCGGGATGCGGAAACGCTTTCCAGTTCGATTTCGCCATCGTTGTCTCTCCGTTGCGGACGACAAGCTTCGGGCAAGCGCGGTGCAATATGCAAGACGTTGGTAAACTGGCACGATGAATCCTGCCGTTGCAAACGATGCCAGCCGGCGTGCCGCGGACCTGCGCGAGCGCCTGGACGAAGCCAGCCACCGCTACCATGTGCTCGATGCGCCGACGATTCCGGACGCCGAATACGACGCGCTGATGCGCGAGCTGGAGGCGCTGGAAGCGGCGCATCCGGAACTGGTCACGCCCGATTCGCCGACGCAGCGCATCGGGGCGGCGCCTTCGGGCGAGTTCGCCGAGGTGCGCCATGAAATGCCGATGCTCTCGCTCGCGAACGCGTTCAGCGACGAGGAGATTGCCGAGTTCGCGCGCCGCATCCGCAATCGACTCGATGCCGAAACAAGCATGCCGCTGACATTCTCGGTCGAACCCAAATTCGATGGCCTTGCGATCAGCCTGCGCTACGAACAGGGTCGCTTCATGCGTGGCGCGACGCGCGGCGACGGCGAGAGCGGCGAGGACGTGACGGCGAACCTGCGCACGATCAAGCAGATCCCGCTCAAATTGCAGGGCAAGGACTGGCCCGCCGTGCTCGAAGTGCGCGGCGAGGTCTACATGCCGCGCGCCGGTTTCGAAAAATACAACGAGATCGCGCGCGAGTCCGGCGGCAAGATCAAGCCGTTGGTCAACCCGCGCAACGCCGCCGCGGGCTCGTTGCGCCAGCTCGATCCGCGCATCAC
>JAFEFR010000265.1 GCA_018240485.1 Pseudomonadota bacterium | reverse complement strand
ACGATGCGAACGAACGCGTGCGGCAGCATCAGCTCCGCCTCGACGGCCTTGCCTTCGGCGTTGCTGCCTTGCACGGTCAGGGTGAAAAACGGCCCGGTCGTATCGATTTCCGAACACACGATGTGCGGGCCGACGGTTGCCCCATCGGTCAGATACGGCTTGATCACCGCCCCCAGGGTCTCGATTGCCTGCGGAAACAGGAACACGGCGTAATGGGTCGTATCGTTCATGCGCGATCCGTGTAGGTCGATGCGTTCGAGTATAGCGAAAGCCCGGCGCGCGCTCGCCGGGTCGGGTATCCTGCGCGCCCGGTTTCATGCAAATTCCGCCATGCTGCGCCCCATTTTCGCCCTGCTCGCGCTTTCGCTCGCTACGCTCGCCCACGCCAAGCCGCTCGACGATGTCTGGATGAGCGTGCTGCTCGACGGCCACAAGATCGGGCACATGCAAACCACGCGCTCGACGCAGGGCGAGCGCGTGGTCACGACCCAGTCGATGCAGATCGAAATCGAGCGCTCCGGCCTCAAGATCGGCATGAGCACGCGCGAAATCGATGAGGAAACGATCGCCGGCAAACCGCTGCGTTTCGAGGTCCGCAGCAAAATTTCCGGGATAGAAAACGTGCAGCGCGGCATCGTCCGCACCGACGGCAAGCTCGAAGCGACGAGTGAAATCGGCGGAGTCGCGCAGACGCGCATCCTCGATTGGCCGCAAGGCGCTTTGCTCGCAGAAGGTTTGCGCCTGGCCGAAAAATCGCATGGCCTGACTCCCGGAACCCGTTTCAAATCGATCGCCTTCCAGGCGGAAAACCTCGAAGCGGTCGAAGTCGACACCCATGTCGGCGCGCAAGAGAATGTGGTGCTCCCCGATGGCCGCAGTACGCTCACGCGCCTCGAACAAATCGTCGAACTGGGCGGCGCACCGACGAAAACCGTCTCATGGATCGACTCGACCTTCAGCACGCGCAAGGCGCTCATACCGATGCTGGGTTACGAATTGACCATGCTCGCTTGCTCGAAAGCCTGCGCGACCGCACCCAACCAGGCGCCGGATCTGTTGCTGCACACGATGTTGCCTGCGCCACGGACGTTGAGCGAACAAGACCGTCGCAAAGGGTTGGCGTTCGCGGTCAGCGCGACCGATTCGAACGGCGAGCCACTGACGTTCGCCACCACCGATGAGCAACAAGTGCTCACCCGCAACAACCGGATCGAGCTGCGCATCGCGCCGCTCGGCGCCACCGCCACATCGCCCGCACGCACGCCCCCGCCGACGGCGGTCGACACGCAAGCGAACGACTGGCTGCAAAGCACCGCGCCCGAAGTCGTTCGCCTCGCGCACGAGGGCGCCGGCAAAGCGGATACTCCCGCCACGAAAATGCGCAATCTCGAAGACTTCGTGCGCGCGTTCATTCGCAACAAGGATCTGAGCGTTGGCTACGCGTCCGCACTCGAAGTTGCGAAGAACCCGGAAGGCGATTGCACCGAGCACGCCGTGCTGCTCGCGGCGCTCGGTCGCGCGCTCGGCATTCCCACCCGCGTCGTCGATGGCCTCGTCTACATTGAGCACTATGCGGGCAAAACCAACGTGTTCGTGCCGCACGCCTGGGCGCAGGCTTACGTCGATGGCCGCTGGCGCAGTTACGATGCCGCCCTGCACGGGTTCGATGCGGGGCACATCGCCCTGTCGGTCGGCCAGGGCGATCCCTGGCATTTCTACGCCGGTCTCAACACGCTGGGCCGCCTGCGCGTGGATTCGATCGAACCGCTGTCCCCCTGATCGCAACGCTGCCGACTTCGCGCGCGCGAACGCGTCGGCCATCGGCCCGAACTACCAGACCAGATCGGCCGGCACATCGTCCTCGGTGGGCGCGCTCGGATCGCAGAGCAAAACGAGAGTCTGCTCGTCGATCGCCTGCGCCTGCACGGCGATATCGCGCACGACGAGAAGATAGCGGCCTGCGAGTTGCACGACGGCAAGTTCGCCGCGATTGAGTTCGGCCAGTTGCGTTGGCGTGCAATAAATCCGGCGGATCTTGTTGCCGTGGGGAAAGTGTCGCGGCACATCGGCATCAGCCGCATTCAGCGCCTTGCCGGCGAGCAATTGCGTCAACTTCTGCTTGCGCTCGCGCTTTTCCTTCGCGACCTGTTCGGCTTCGCGCTGCACCGCATCCCGCTCCTGCTTTTCCTGTCGGGCGCGCAGCGCGTACAGATGGGCGAGATCGGGCTCACGCGCCGAGCCGTGCATCGGCGTGGGTTTGCCCTTGGCCGACGCAGCCGCCTGCGGCGGTTTGGGCGGTCGCGTGCCATGCCCGGACTTGTCGTGCGCCGGCGGAGCCTGCGTCTTGATTTTCTTGACGAGGCCGGACTTCAGAAGTTGATCGCGGAGCGATTCGGACATGATCTGGATGCATTCGTTGTACGCCTCGCGACACCCGCGCGAAGGCGAATCAGTATTGCAGAATTTTCAGTAGTGTGGCGGTGGCGGTTCGTCACGGGCGTCGGTACCGGCGACCTGCAGGCCGACCAATTCGTCGCGCAGTCGTTCGAGCGCACGCCGCATCTCGGTCAGGGCGCGATCCTGATTCGCCACCGTGGCATCCAGGGTCTGTACCGTGCTGTCGAGAAACGACAGACGCACTTCCAGATCGGTCAGACGATCCTCGATCGGCGCCGTCATTGCGACCCCACCTCGCGGCGCACGCTGCGTCCGCGTCCGATACCGTAATACGCGATGCCAGCGGCCTCGACGGCCGCGGGTTCGTAGATGTTGCGTCCGTCGAAGATCGCGGGCGACTTCAGCTGCGCTTTGATGCGGGCGAAATCCGGACTCCAGAAAATTTTCCATTCGGTGACGACGACGAGGATATCCGCTCCCTCCAACGCCTCGTCGGCATTGGCGCAGAGCGCGAGGTCGGGACGCACACCGAAAAGCCGTTGCGCTTCCTCACGCGCTTCCGGATCGTAAGCGCGCACCGTTGCGCCCGCCGCCCACAATTGCTCGAACAAGCGCCGGCTCGACGCCTCGCGCATGTCATCGGTGTTCGGCTTGAACGCCAGCCCCCAGACAGCAATCGTCTTGTCCCTCGGCGCGCCACCGAAATGACGCACGATCAATTCGTACAGTTTTTCTTTTTGCGCATCGTTGACCGCCTCGACCATGCCGAGCAGGCGCGCCTCATAGCCGTGACTGCGCGCAGTGCGTTCGAGCGCGCGCACGTCTTTGGGGAAACACGAGCCGCCATAGCCGGCACCGGGATAGATGAACGAATAGCCGATGCGCGGATCCGAACCGATGCCGTGGCGCACCAGTTCGATATCGGCGCCGACACGCTCGGCGATGTTCGCCATTTCGTTCATGAAGCTGATCTTGGTCGCGAGCATCGCGTTCGCGGCATATTTGGTCAGCTCGGCCGAGCGCACATCCATCAGCACGATGCGTTCGTGATTGCGGTTGAACGGCGCATACAGGATTTTCATCTGTTCGATTGCGCGCGCGCTCGACGCGCCGATCACGATACGGTCGGGGCGCAGGCAGTCCTTGACCGCATCGCCTTCCTTGAGAAATTCGGGGTTGGAGACGACATCGAACGCGACCTCCGCTCCCCGCGCCGCCAGTTCATGCGCAATGACTTCGCGCACGCGATCGGCCGTGCCGACCGGCACGGTGGACTTGTTGACGATCACGACGGGGCGATCGAGATGGCGCCCGATGGTCCGCGCCACCGCAAGCACGTGCGAGAGATCGGCGCTGCCATCTTCGCCGGGCGGGGTGCCAACGGCAATGAAGATGATGGCGGCGTGCGCGATCGCGGCTTGCGCGTCGGTTGTGAAGCGCAAACGCGATGCCGCGCGGTTCGTGGCGACGAGATCCTCAAGCCCCGGCTCGTAAATCGGAATCTCGCCGGCATCGAGACGTGCAACCTTGGCCGCGTCGATATCCACGCAGACGACCTCGTTGCCGACATCGGCCAGACACGCCCCGGTGACGAGGCCCACATACCCTGTGCCAAAAATACTGATCTTCATTGCCTCGATCCAAACACGTATTCGCCGGAGTGCGCATTGTATTTGAAGTGGGCGGCCAGCATGCCCGCCTGCGGGTTCCGCGTTCAGCTGCGCCCACGAAAAAGGCGCGGATGCCCGCGCCTTTTCTTGTCGAAACAAAACCGACGCTTATTGCTTGGCGCTGGGCTTCTCGACCGGTTGGATCGACTTGTCGTTGCCGGCCGGCGCCGGCGGCTCGATGGCGAGCAGCGTGACGTCGAACACCAACGTCGCGTTCGGGCCGATCGGGCCCGGGCCGTTTTCGCCGTAGGCCAGCTTGGCCGGGATGTAGAACTTGTACTTGGAGCCGACCGTCATCAACTGCACGCCCTCGGTCCAGCCCGGAATCACGCCGTTGAGTTGGAACGTCGCCGGTCCGCCATGCTTGGCCGACGCATCGAACTCCTCGCCGTTGATCTTGGTGCCGACGTAATCGACCTTGACCGTATCGGTGGCCTTCGGCTTCGGCCCGGTGCCTTCCTTGACCACTTCGTACTGCAATCCAGACGCCGTCGTTTTCACGCCCGCCTTGGCCTTGTTCTTGGCCAGGAACGCATCGCCTTCGGCCTGGTTTTTCTTCGCCTCATCGGCCACCTTCGCCGTGCGCTCGGCCTGAAGTTTCTGCATGAACTCCTGATTGACTTCGTTGAGTTCCTCGGGAGTCAGCTTCGCCTTGGCGCCTTTGAGACTGTCCTGCAGCGCGGCGATCAACGCCGTTTGATCGACATCGCCCTTGATCTGCGCCAGATTCTCGCCGACCTTGGTGCCGACGAGATAGCCGAATTTTTCCTTCTCGTTCTTGAATTTGGCATCGATGGCGGCCTTGTTGGCCGAAGGCGCCGCCGGCTTGGCCGCAGGCGCTTGGGCAAATGCCGCAACAGAGAAAGACAGCACGCCCGCAACGGCAGTGGCGAGCAAGGACTTGCGCAGAAACTGGGTCATGAAAACTCCTAGGGAATCGGGTGATGTCATCGGGATGCGCCTCGCGGCGAAAGGCAATCCCTTTCGCGCAGGGCCGGGGCAAAAATGACGTTGTATTGTGCGTCTCCGCCATCCCGAAGGCAACGTCGGGCGCTTGGACAGCATTTTTCCGGCTCGGTTCCCACCCGCCGCACTTCATTCATGTTCGAGTTGCCCGCCGCCTTCGGGTAAAATGGCCGCATGCTGCGTTTCGACGATCTCGCGCTCCGGCGCGGCCCCCTGCTTTTGTTCCAATCCATGACCCTGCAACTGCACGCCGGCTGGCGTTGCGGCATCAGCGGGCGCAATGGCGCGGGCAAATCCAGCCTGCTCGCCCTCGTTGCCGGCGATTTGCAGCCGGATTCGGGGCACTTCGAGCGCCCGAAAAACTGGACCCTCGCCTGGGTCAAGCAGGAAGTCGAAGCGCTCGACGCCACTGCGCTCGACTACGTGCTCGACGGCGACATGGAATTTCGCCAGATCGAGCGCGACCTTGCCGCTGCCGAAGCCGACCACGACGGTCTGCGCCAAGCGCATCTGCACGAGCGCCTGCTCGCGATCGACGGCTACGCCGCGCCGGCGCGTGCGGGCGCGCTGCTGCACGGACTTGGCTTCGCCACGGGCGACGAATCGCGCAACGTGCGCGATTTCTCCGGCGGCTGGCGCATGCGCCTCAACCTCGCCCAGGCGCTGATGTGCCGCTCGGACCTGCTGCTGCTCGACGAGCCGACCAACCACCTCGATCTCGACGCGGT
>JAFEFR010000264.1 GCA_018240485.1 Pseudomonadota bacterium | reverse complement strand
GCTGTACGTTCTGCATCATTCCCTCGATGCGCGGCGATCTGGTCTCGCGCCCGGTCGACGACGTGTTGATCGAAGCCGAAAAGCTCGTGAAAAATGGCGTGCGCGAGTTGCTCGTCATCTCGCAGGACACCAGCGCTTACGGCGTTGATGTCAAATACGCCGAGCGCGAGTGGAAAAAGGGAAAAGTGCGCACGCGCATGACCGAACTATGCGCCGCGCTCGGCGATCTCGGCGCGTGGGTGCGCCTGCACTATGTGTATCCGTACCCGCACGTCGATGAGGTCATCGAATTGATGGCGGAGGGAAAAATCCTGCCGTATCTGGACATCCCGTTCCAGCATTCGAGCCCGCGCATCCTGAAGCTGATGAAGCGGCCTGCGGCGAGCGCGAAGACGCTAGAACGCGTGCTCGCCTGGCGCCGCACTTGCCCGGAAATCACCTTGCGCAGTACCTTCATCGTCGGCTTTCCCGGCGAGACCGACGCCGAGTTCGAGGGGTTGCTCGACTTTCTCGACGCAGCCCAACTCGATCGCGTCGGCGCGTTTGCCTATTCGCCGGTCGATGGCGCCAAAGCGAACGAGCTCCCCGGTGCGGTGGCGGAGGAAGTCAAACAGGAGCGGCTCGAACGCTTCATGGCCAAGCAGGCGCAAATCAGCGCGACGCGCCTGCAACGCAAGATCGGCACGACCGTGCAAGCGCTGATCGATCACGCCGGCAAGGACGGCGCGGTGGCACGTACCGCCGCCGACGCGCCCGAAATCGATGGCCTGCTGCATATTCACGATGGCCAGAAACTCAAGTCGGGACAGTTCGTCGATGTGCACGTCGAGGCGGCGGATGAGCACGACCTGTTCGGTCGCCTCGCAGGTTGACGGCGGCACGGCATGCGTTTCGTCGCGCCTGCGCGCGCTGCGGTCGAGCCTGCCGTGTTCGAGCGTCAACCGCTCGCTGCGTGGGATGAGTTCGCGACGCTGCTGCACGGCCCGACGTGGCCTGCGTTCGCGCAACTGGCAGCGCTGCGCGAAAAAGTACAAATTGCGGCAAAAGCCACCTTGCCGCATTTCGTCGAACAGACCCCGCAATTGCTGCGCGATGGCCTGCACTACGAACAGCGCATCGCCGAGCGCGGCCAAGTTGCCACGCGCACACAAAACTGGCACGACCTGCTCAATGCACTGATCTGGCTGCGCTATCCGCAAATCAAGTCGGCGTTGAATGCGCGTCAAGTCGCGGAAATTGCCGTTGCCGGCACAAAACAGCGTACGCGCGCGCAGTGCGCACTGACCCATTTCGACGAAGCTGGCGTGATCGTGCAGGTCGGCGATCCCGCCTTGCTCGCGTTGTGGAACGCGCACGACTGGCATGGGTTGTTCTGGCGCGAACGCACGGCTTGGCATGATGGCCG
>JAFEFR010000263.1 GCA_018240485.1 Pseudomonadota bacterium | reverse complement strand
GACGCAAATCGACGCGCGCGCCAATTACTGGTTGCCGGTCGATCAGTACATCGGCGGCATCGAGCACGCGATCCTGCATCTGTTGTACTTTCGTTTCTATCACAAGCTGATGCGCGACGCGGGGCTGACGCACAGCGACGAGCCGGCGACCAATCTCCTCTGTCAGGGCATGGTCGTTGCCGAAACGTTTTATCGCGATAACGGCGATGGTTCGAGAAACTGGATCAATCCGACCGATGTCGAAATGCGGCGCGACGACAAGGCGCGCATCGTCGGAGCGTCGCTCAAGAGCGACGGCAAGCCGGTCGCGATCGGCGGCATCGAGAAGATGTCGAAATCGAAGAACAACGGCATCGATCCGCAAACGATGGTGGCGAGGTACGGCGCCGACACGGTGCGACTGTTCTCGATGTTCGCCGCGCCGCCGGAGCAGTCGATGGTGTGGAGCGATGCCGGGGTCGAGGGTATGGCTCGCTTCTTGCGCCGACTGTGGCGCGATCTGCATGCGCACGTGGCTCAGCCGGATCACCCCGGCGTCGATCCGAATGCGCTGAATGCGGGGCAGAAAGCATTGCGTCGGCAGGTTCACGAAACCATCGCCAAGGTCAGCGACGATTACAGTCGCCGTCTCTCGTTCAACACCGCCATTGCCGCGTTGATGGAGCTGCTCAACGCCATCGGCAAGTTCGACGACATGAGCGACCAGGGCCGCGCCGTGCGCCACGAAGCGTTCGAGACGATCGTGCTCTTGCTCAATCCGATCACGCCGCACGTTTGTCATGCGATGTGGCTTGCGCTGGGTCACGCGACGCCGGTCATAGACGCCGCCTGGCCCAAGGCCGATCCGGCGGCACGCACCAAAGACGCGGTCATGCTCGCGGTGCAGGTCAACGGCAAGCTGCGCGGTCAGATCGAAGTCGCCGTCGACGCGGTACGCGAGGCGATCGAGAAAGCCGCGCTCGCCGACGAGGGGGTCGCCAAGTTCGTTGCGGGGCAGTCGGTGAAAAAAATCGTCGTCGTTCCGGGCAAGATCGTGAATATTGTCGTAGGATGAAAGCATGAGCTTCGATATCCGCCATTCGATATTCGCCAAAGCGGCACTGCCGTTGTTCGCTGCCGCGTTGCTTTCGGCCTGCGGTTTCCATTTGCGCGGCGAGATCAAGCTTGCGCCGAGCTTGCAACGCGTCATCGTAATCAGTTCGGATCCGGGCGGCCCGTTGAAACGCAGCGTCGAGGATGCGATGCAACGCGCGGGCGCCACGATCGCGCCGGCAGCAGGCGAAGGCGTCGGCGAAATCCGCCTGACCGCTGTCGGCATGCAAACCTTGGTTGGCTCGGTTGGCGGCAATGCGCGCGTCAATGAATTCAACATGGTTTACCACGTCGATCTGGAGATCGTCGATGGCGCCGGCAAAACCGTGCTCGACAAGCAACCAATCGAACAGACACGTAGTTACACCTTCGATCAGACCCAGGCCATCGGCACGGGAGCGCAGCAAGATGTGATCCGTCGCGAGATGGAGCGCGACATGGCGCAAGCCGTGATGCGCAAGGTCGACGCGGTTGAACGGCGCCTGACCCGGTAAGCCTCTCAAACCCCGCCATGCCAACCTCTCCGCAGGTGTTGCGCAAGCAACTCGCGACGGGCGACATCAAGCCAGTCTATCTGCTTGCGGGCGAAGAGCACCTGCTCTTGCTCGAAGCGGCTGATGCGCTGCGCGCGCGCGCGCGCGAACTGGGCTATGTCGAACGCGAAATCCTCGATGTGGAATCCGGATTCGATTGGGATGCGCTCACCCGCTGCGCGAGCGCGATGAGCCTGTTCGCAACACGAAAACTGATCGACCTGCGTGTGCCGAGCGGCAAGCCCGGCAAAGACGGCAGCGCGGCGATCATCGAGTATTGCGGCAATCCACCGCCCGATACGGTGCTGCTGATCACCGCCACGCAATGGTCGAAGGCGCACGAAACCAGTTGGGTCGCCGCGGTCGAGAAAGCCGGCGTGTTCGTGCCGATGTGGCCGTTGAAACCCAACGAGTTGTTCGACTGGGTCGCTCAGCGCATGGCCGCGCGCGGATTGAAGCCGAGCCGCGATGCGATCGATGTCTTGGTCGAACGCATCGAAGGCAATCTGCTTGCCGCCGCCCAGGAAATCGACAAACTCGTCTTGCTGCAAGGCGATGCGCCGCTGGACGCGGCAACCCTCGAAGACCTCGTGGCCGACAGTGCGCGTTACGACGTATTCAAACTTGCCGATGCGGCATTGACCGGCGATGCTTCGCGCGCACTGCGCATTCTCGCCGGCCTGCGCATGGAAGGCGAACAGGTCGTCGGTTTGCTTGGCTGGCTGCTGAACCAATTGCAACTGCTTGCGCGTCTGGCGAATGCGCGCGGCAATCTTGCTGCGGCCTTCAAGGCCGAGCGCATCTGGCCGGCGCGCGAGGCGGTCTACAAGAAAGCCCTGTCGCGTGCCAAGGCCGGGCACTGGGACGCCTGCCTGATTCAAGCGGGGAAGGTCGATCGCCTCGGCAAGGGCAGGGGCGTGGGCGATGCCTGGGTCGAACTCGAACGCTTGCTTGTGGCGATGGCGCAACCGCACGTGCGACTGCTGGCCGCGCAGGGTTGATCGACGACGCAACGTGCCAGCGCGCGCCATGCCCACTCCCTCCAATGTCGGCGTCGGTTTTGCATCCCAACCGATCGCGATCCTCGGCGGCACGTTCGATCCGGTGCATAACGGTCATCTGCGCGTGGCCTGGGAAGCCGCCGAAGCGCTCGACGCACAAGTCCGCCTGATGCCGGCGCATGTGCCGCCGCACAAACCCGCGCCACTGGCCAGCGCTGCGCAACGCGTCGCGATGCTTGAACGTGCGCTCATCGGGCAGTCTCGACTCGTCGTCGACACGCGCGAACTGCGTCGCGAGGGCACGTCTTACACAGTCGATACCCTGCGTGATTTGCGCGTCGAATTCGGCGAAGCGCAATCGCTGATTTTGCTGGTCGGCGCCGATGCCTTCGGCAATTTGCCGACCTGGCGCGAATGGCGACAGTTGTTCCGCCTTGCCCACATCGTCATGTTGACGCGACCGGGGCGCACCGAGCCGTGGTCGGGCGAATTGATCGAAGAAGTCGCGCCGCGTCGTGCCCGCGAGCCAAGGGAGTTGCAAACCGCATCGGCTGGCAAGGTCTGGAGCATTCCGGTGACGCCATTGGATATTTCCGCGACCCAAGTGCGTGCGCTTCTGGCCGCCGGACGCGAGCCGCGTTGGTTGATGCCGGAGGCATTGGTGAGCGATCCGGCGATACTGGAACCGTATCGCGACCGCGCCTGAGGATGGTCGGAATGCGGCCTGTGCCGCCCTTCCTTCGGTGGCGAATCGGCGTATAGTCCGCGCTGCGGCTCCAGGCCGCCCATGCCCCAACCAGGTACCGTTTTTGCCTACGCCAAGCCAAGCCAAATCTCCCGCAAAGCCGCGCAAGGCGGCTGCGAAGAAGACCGCCGCCACGAAATCGATCGCGGCGAAGAAAACGGTCGCGAAGAAAACCTCCGCAAAGCAAGCGGTAGCGAAAAAAGCCGCAAAAGCGCCGAAAAAAATCGCCAAACCCGTCGTCAAGGCGCCGGCCAAGTCGCCCAAGCCCCTGCTCCCGAGCGACCCGGTCGAATTGTTGCGACTGCGCGTGCTGAACGCGCTCGACAATCTCAAGGCGCATAACGTCACGGCGATCGACGTGCGTGGCAAGACATCGATTGCCGATTACCTCATCGTCGCCAGTGGTACATCGACCCGGCACGTCAAATCGCTGGCCGATGAAGTCGTCAAGTTCGCCAAAAAAGCGGGCATGGCGCCGCTCGGTGTCGAGGGGCAACGCGAGGCGGAATGGGTGCTCGTCGACCTCGGCGACATCGTCGTGCACGTCATGCTGCCGCGCGTGCGGGAGTTCTACGGTTTGGAAAGATTGTGGACGGTCGGCGACGTCGCAACGAAAACGACGGAGAGTTGAGCGCATTTTCGTTGCCGCGAAGGACGCCGCGCCATGCGGCATCCGCGCGAGGTGGCGCATGCGCGCAACCTTGATCGCCGTTGGTGAAAAGATGCCGGCATGGGTCGCCGAGGGATATGGCGAATACGCCAAGCGACTGTCGCACGAATTGCCGGTTCAACTCGTGGAAATCGCGAGCAAGTTGCGCGGGCGCACGAACGACACGGCGCGCATCATTGCTGACGAAGGTGCGCAGATGCTTGCTGCGATTCCCAAGGGCGCGAATGCCATCGCGCTCGATGGGCGCGGCAAGATGTATTCCAGCGAACAGCTCGCCGAGCAAGTTGCGCGCTGGCGCATGGATGGGCGCGACCTTGCTTTCCTGATCGGCGGGCCGGAAGGGTTGGCGGCAACCGTACTGGAGCGCGCGAATCAGGTTTGGTCGCTCGGCACGGCCACGTTGCCGCACCCGCTTGTGCGGATCGTGATTGCCGAGCAGCTTTATCGTGCCGTCAGCATGCTCGGCAACCATCCTTACCATCGCGCTTGAGCGTGTACGCTGCGCTGGACGGCGACCTTGCCGGTGGGGCACGTCATTCGATCGATCCGAGGGTACCGTTGATGCTTTATCTTGCCTCGCAATCCGCGCGCCGCCGCGAACTGCTCGAACAGATTGGCGTTCGTTACGACACCATCGAACTCGACTTGCCTGAGGTACGCGCGCCGGGCGAGCCGCCCGCGGACTACGTCAGTCGCGTCGCACGCGAGAAAGCGCGCGCCGGTCTGTTGAAACTCTCCGGCGTGCGCGATGCCATCGTGCTCGGTGGCGATACCGAGGTGGTGCTCGATGATGAGGTGTTCGGCAAACCGGCCGATGCCGATCACGCCACAGCGATGTTGCGTAAATTGTCAGGGCGTACGCACGAGGTGATCTCTGCCGTCTGGTTGGTGAGCGATGGGCACGAAGAGCATGCGATCTCGCGCACTGCGGTGACTTTCGCCACGCTCGATGCGACGACGATCGCCGCCTACGTCGCCAGCGGCGAGCCGATGGGCCGTGCCGGCGCCTACGCGATCCAGGGGCGCGCTGCGGCTTTCGTCTGCCGCATCGATGGCAGTTATTCGGGCGTCATGGGTCTGCCGCTGTTCGAGACGTCGGCGCTGTTGCGGCGGCGCGGCTTGCACGATTGAAGATCAGGATGCGCGGCGGACAGGCTCGTGCGGGATATGAACTTTCAACGAGCGAGCGGGCTTTTGCGGCATGATGTAATGGCGATCGGCAAACGGTAATCGACAAGGCGCCCTTCCACAAGCTATAAACACATTGATAAAAGTTGCGGAACGTGCGGTCGTGTCTGAGGAAATTCTGATCAATGTCACCCCGCGCGAGACCCGTGTCGGCGTGGTGGAAAACGGTGTTTTGCAGGAAGTGCACGTCGAGCGCGCACTCAAGCGTGGCTACGTGGGCAATATCTATCGCGGCCGCGTCAGTCGGGTCATGCCGGGCATGCAGGCCGCCTTCGTCGAGGTCGGGCTCGATCGGGCTGCGTTCTTGCACGCCAACGACATCGTGCGCTCGGCACCGCCGCCAACCGATGAGGCCTCTCGCCCCGCGCGCGAGGAACATGCGTCCACCGCTGTCACGACGGGGGAACCCAGGGGGTGGGGGCGTGAAGGCGACGCTGGCGAGGCGCCCGTGCTGCCGGCACCGTCGATCAGCGAACTGGTGCACGAGGGGCAGGACATCATCGTTCAGGTCGTCAAGGATCCGATCGGGAGCAAGGGGGCACGCCTGACCACGCATCTGTCGATTCCTTCGCGCTACCTCGTGCTGTTGCCTTACGCGAAGGTCATCGGCGTCTCCGTGCGCATCGAGGACGAGGCGGAGCGCGTTCGCCTGAAGGAATTCATGACCGATCTGGCCGGTTCCGAACCGCTCGGTTACATCGTGCGCACGAATGCCGAAGGCGCCACGCGTGAGGCGCTCGCCGAAGACGTTGCCTACTTGAGTCGAGTCTGGCGCGTGGTGCAGGAGAACATGCGCCGCGTCGAATCGCGCGCGCGCGTATACGAGGAACTCGCTCTGCCATTGCGTGCATTGCGCGACATGATGCGTGGCGACGTTGAAAAAGTTCGCGTCGATTCGCGAGAGACCTATGAAAAAACCCTGACGTTCACGCATAAATTCATGCCCGAGTTGGTCGAGCGCATCGAATGGTATTCGGGCGAGCGACCGATCTTCGATTTGTACGGCGTCGAGGACGAGATTCAGCGTGCGCTCAAGAAGGAAGTGCCATTGAAGTCGGGCGGTTACCTGATAATCGATCAAACCGAGGCGATGACCACAATCGACGTCAATACTGGTGCGTTTCTCGGCCATCGCAACCTCGAGGAGACGGTCTACAAGACCAACCTCGAAGCGGCACAGGCCGCGGCGCGGCAACTGCGCCTGCGCAATCTCGGCGGCATCGTCATCATCGACTTCATCGACATGACGGATGCCGAGCATCGACGCCAGGTGCTGCGTCAATTGGAGAAATCACTGGCCCACGATCATGCCAAGACGACGGTGTACGAAATGTCGAGTCTCGGGCTGGTCGAAATGACGCGCAAGCGGACGACGGACAGTCTGGAACGTCAGCTCTGCGAACCGTGCCCGACCTGCGATGGTCGCGGCAACGTGAAAACCGCCGAGACGGTGACCTACGAAATATTCCGCGAAATAACGCGCGCGGTACGTCAGTTCGAGGCAGCGAGTTTGCTCGTGCTCGCTGCGCAAAAGGTCGTTACACGCATTCTCGACGAGGAGTCGGCAGCAGTCGCGGAACTGGAAGAATTCACCGGAAAAACCATTCGCTTTCAGGCTGAAGAGCACTACGCGCAGGAGCAGTACGATGTGGTTCTGTTGTAGTGGCTCGCAAACGATCGGCGAAAAGCAACGAGTGAGCGAAAGCTGGCGTTCTCAACGGTATCGTGGTTGCGGCAGTGACGCGCGCGATCTCGCGCACCCCGACAGGGTTTCTCCGATCCATCTACGTCGCTTGTCATGACTCCTTGGCACCGCCGCCTGCATCGCGCGCGATGGTGGTTGCTGAGACTGCTTGCGGCCTATGCCATTTTCATGGCAGTCGTCAGCAGCCTGACTCAGCTCGTCTTGCTGCCGTGGGTGACGAATCATCCGGAAGTGGTCGCGCGCAAGCTGGGCGAAGCGTTGCGTCGCCCCGTCGTGATCGATCATCTCTATGCGCGTTGGGAACGCACCGGCCCCTTGCTCGATCTCGCCGGCGTGCACCTCGGCGTGCCACAAACCCCCAGCGTTCAAGGGGATGCCGGTCGCAGTCTGGTCCTTGCCAGCGCGGGTTTGAAGATCAATTTTTTCGCATGGGCACAACCCGGAGCGAATTGGACGGAAATCCGGTTGTCCGGCGTGGAGCTCGATCTTGTTCGCGACGCGCAAAAGCAGTGGCGCCTCGGTGGATTCGATACCGAGTCGTCGAACGCAGCGCCGAGCCTGGACGACAATGCGCTGTTCGGCCTGGGCACGGTGGTGATTCGCGGTGCGAAACTCGCCATCGACGATGTGCCGAACGACAAGCATTTTCGCCTCGGCGCGGATGAGTTGCGGTTGAAAGTGCAGGGTAATTTTCTGCGTGCGCGTGGACGGATCCGGAATCTCGACACCCCTGATGCGAATTCAGCCGCACCGATCGAGGCCGTGATCGAATACGATCGCGCTCGACGCGAAGGGCGGGCTTATCTTGGAGGTACCCGTGTCGATCTTGCGGCGGTGCTGCGCAATTATCCGCTCAAGGGGCTTATCGTCGATCGTGGCGGCGGCAAGTTGCAAGTTTGGGCCTGGTTGCGCGACGGCGAATTGAGGGAAGTTCGTGCCGAGGTCGACGTGACCGGCTTGGTGCTTGCCGCGAATGCTTCGATCAAGCTCGACGAGAAGCACGATTTCCTGCCGCGCGTGGGGATGGATCGCATTGCTTTTGGTGCGCGCTGGATGCGCGATGGGAGTGGCTGGAGCGCCGACCTCGTAAATATTGATCTCAGTCTTCATGGCCTGCCTGCCCCGTCGGCGCAATTGCATTTGCGCCGACGCGATCCGTCGGTCGATGCCGCAGCGGGCGCGATGCCGGAATACGTCGTGGATGCCAGCGCCATCGATCTGGGTGCGGTCGCCAGCGCGGCCATGCTCGTGGAGGCATTGCCCGTCGATCTGCGTCGCTGGCTCTACGCAGCCAATCCATCTGGCACGTTGGCCCGTGCAACTTTGCGTTTCGTCGATGCCGACAATTTCGATGCTGCTGCCCAACTCGACGGGTTCGCCACCCATGCGTTTGGCAAAATTCCGGGTGTCAACGGCCTGTCGGGAAAAATTCTGGCCGATCCGAAAGCGATCACTTTCGAGCTTCCTCAGCACAACGCGCTCGCTGTGTCGTTGCCCGGGGTATTTCGCGAACCCTTGGGCTTCTCGGAATTTCACGGCAGCATTGCGGCCTATCGCAACGAGGCAGGCTGGCGTGTCGAAACCGATGCTCTGCGCTTCGAAAATGCAACCCAAGGCAGCGGTTTCGGCGGTGAGTTACGCGGCACGGTCGATCTCGCCGATGCGGGAGGCAAGCCTGCACTGGACCTTGCCGCCGTCATCGCGCACGGCGAAGTGCCTGCGGCGCATCGATTCTGGCCAATCAATGTCATGCCCGCGCATGCGGTGACGTGGTTGGATCGTGCGCTGGCCGCCGGCGACATTGTCGGCGGGCGTGCGGTGTTTCGCGGCGATCTTTCCGATTGGCCATTCCGGAACAACCGTGGCCGTTTCGAGGCCGCGGTGGAAGTGGCGGATCTGCATTTTCACTATGTCGACGAGTGGCCGGACATCGAACACGCTCATGCATTCGTCGACTTCGTCAATGCGGGCCTGCATGCCGATGTTGACGGGGGCGACTTGCCGGGAATGAAAATCAACAAAGGCAGCGTCGACATCAGCGACTATGGTGAAGGGACGCTCGCCGTGGCGGCCAGCGCGCAAAGCTCGGGCCGCGATCTGCTCGGATTCATCAGGGTAACACCATTGGCTACTCGATTCTCCGCGCCGCTGCTGGGAGTCGAAGCAGGCGGGCAGGGCAAAATCGATTTTGCGCTGAATGCACCAATGAACCCGATCGAAAAATTTCAGATCGAAGGAAAAGTACAAATCGCCGATGCCAATCTCTCCGATGCGAAATACGATTTGAAATTCGACAAGGCGTCCGGGCTGTTGCGGTTCAATCGCAACGGATTTTCCGCCGATGCACTGACGACGACGTTCAAAGACAGACCGGCGAAATTTTCGCTCGCCGTCGGCAGTTATGTCGACGATACCAAGCATGTCGTCGAAAGCAAGGTCGACGTACGCTTGCCGGTGCGCGATGTGCTCGCTTATGCACCCGCACTCAAAAGTTACGAAAAATACCTTTCAGGCGAGACGAATTGGAGTGCTCGATTCAGTGCCGATCGCGATGACATCGACAAACCCCGAGAAGGATCCGGCCAGCGACTGACTTTGACCTCGGATTTGCGCGACATCGCCATCGACCTGCCAGCGCCGCTGAACAAAGCGGCGGCGGATACCTTGCCGCTCAGACTCGTGTTCGGATTGCCGTTTCTTGGCGCAAGTCTGGATGCGAGCCTCGGCGATATTCTCAACCTGCACGGGCGTTTGCCAACGCCCACACTGCCGTTTGCGGCGAACGCGATCTTCGGCGGCGAGGCGAGCGATGTGTTGCCGAAATCGGGCTTTGCGATTGGCGGTGCAGCACATGAGGTTGATCTTTCGGGCTGGATGAATTTTGCCGCCGATCGCAGTGGTAGCAATGGCGAGGACGTTCTCCAGAGCGTCGATATTCGGGCATCCTCGCTTCTTGCTTGGGGGCGCGCCTTTGGCAGCGCAAAACTGCGTCTGAGCATGACCGCGGATACGATTCACGTCGACTTCGACGGGCCGCACATCGAAGGCCGACTCGGTATTCCGCGAAAAGACCTGCATGCAAGTACGATCATCGCCGATTTCAAGCGGTTGTATTGGCCGGAATCGCCCGAGCCGCCTGCCGACGCCGCCCCGATCGGTGAAGTTCGCGACGACAGTCTCGACCCGGCAGCGATTCCGCCACTGCGCATCGGCATCGACGATTTTCGCCTCGGCAAGGCCAACTACGGCAAGGCTGAAGTCGCTACCACGCCGATTGCCGAAGGCATGCGCTTGGACAAGGTCGATGCGCATTCGCAAGACATCGACATGCGGGCGCATGGGGTGTGGACGCGGCACAACGGCTTTCATCGCTCGACGTTCGGCATCGAGCTCAAGGCGAAAGATTTCGGCGCGATGCTCGAAGCACTCGGCTATGGCGGCAAGCTGGCGGGGGGCGAGATAGCGGCATCGATCGACGCGAGCTGGGCAGGCACGCCATCGGCATTCGCGCTCAGTCGAATCAATGGCGGTGCGCTGCACATGAAAATCGCCGACGGGCGCATCCCCGATGTCGATCCCGGCGCAGGGCGCCTCGCTGGCCTGCTCAATCTTGCCGCATTACCGCGCCGTCTCGCGTTCGATTTTGGCGACTTGTTCCGAAAGGGCTTCAGTTTCGACTCGGCAGACGGGGCGTTCACCTTTACCGATGGCTATGCCTACACCGATGGATTCAGCGTGAAAAGCCCGTCTGCGGATCTGCTGATTCGTGGTGCGATCGGTTTGAAAAACAGTGTCTGGAACTTGCGCGTCGAGGTCACGCCGCACATTGGCGCAACGGTATTTGCCGGTATCGGCGCGGTGGTGGGTGGCCCACCGGGCGCCGCCGTGGGCGGGTTGCTTGGCGGCGTGCTCGGCAAGCCGATCAATCAAGCCACACAGTCCGAATACAAAGTCGCCGGCACTTGGGACAAGCCCGAAATCGTCAAACTGGGCAGCCGTCAGGCGACCCAGCCGAAGAGAGCTGCTACGCAAGCCGGGGCAAGCCGGAAGCCACCTTGAATCGACTCAAGGAGGTAAAAGCATTTCCGTTTTTGCCGCGCAGATGAAATCGTTGCGCGACAAGCCGCCGACGTCGTGGGTGGAAAAACGCACGAGTACGCGCCCCCAGCCCAGCTCCAGATCGGGGTGATGATTTTCGCGCTCGGCCATATCGCCGAGCGCGTTGACGAAGGCGAGTGCGCGAACGAAATCGGGAAAACGAAATTCCTTGCGCAGATCCGAACCCTCCGGGGCAACACGCCAGCCGGGCAGAGCGGCAATCCAGGTCTGCGCTTGGGCGGTGGATATGGCGTGTTCCGGCCCATGCAAAGGTGCGCATGCGGCGCTGGCGAGATCGGCGAACGTGGGAATGGTGGTGGGCATGGTGTCTGTGTCGGCAGGTTCGATGTGCCATTGCACCATTCCCGGCGTGAAATAGCCATTACGACACGCCACTTCGGCAGCACGACTCAATGGGGACTATAATGGTCCACATTCACGCTGCCGGCCAGATTGTCAGACCATGATCCATATTTCCGATTCCGCCCAGAACTATTTTCGTCACTTGCTCGCGCAGCAGGATATCGATGGCTTGGGCATTCGCATCAAAGTTGTTCATCCGGGTACGCCAAAGGCGGATTGCGTCCTCGACTATGTCGAAGCGGGCGATCTCGTCGGCGATGAAGTCTGCTTGCCCTGCAATGGCTTCGACGTGCATGTCGAAGCGGTGAGCGCAAAGTGGCTGGCCGAAGCCGAGATCGACTATCAAGCCAGCACGACCGGTGGGCAACTGACCATCCGCGCGCCGCACATCAAGGGCAACGCGCCGGGAAATGACGCTTCACTGAGCGAGCGCGTGAGTTACGTGCTCGAATCCGAAATCAACCCGCAGATTGCCGCGCATGGCGGGCGCGTGCGTTTGGTCGACATCAGCGATGACGGCGTGGTTCTGTTGCAGTTCGGCGGCGGCTGCCACGGCTGCGGCATGGCGGATGTGACCCTGAAGCAGGGCATCGAAACCACTCTGCGCCGGCATTTTCCCGAGATCAGCGCAGTTCGCGATGCGACGGATCACGCCAGCGGGGCGATGCCCTATTTCCGTGGTCGTGACGGCACCAGCGCCGCCGGTTGAGACGTTTGATCAGAGCCGATATCCGTGCGGGAACTGCGCTCAGTCGCCCTGCTCGTGCCGGGAAAGATCGTCGAGCTTGCTCGGCATGGCGGCGAAGTAACGCGATAGCGCATCGATTTCCGTATCGCTGAGCGGCGCAGCCATGCCCGCCATGATCGGATTTTTGCGCCCGCCCGATTTGTACTCATGCAATGCGCGCGCGAGGTAGTCGTGATACTGGCCCGCCAGGCGCGGATATTGACTCTGCGCCGGCGTGTCGGAATTGCCGTCGGCCCCGTGACAGGCGGCACAGGTAGCGGCCTTTTCCTTGACCTTCTCCAATGGAATCGGCTGTGCGTGGGCGGCGCTCATGCCAAGGCTGGCGACGAGGAGTAGGGGGGCGAATTTCATTGCGTGTCGTGCTCCGTTGCCGTTCACTTGACGATACTCGAAAGGTAGGTCGCGATGTTGCGGATGTCCTGATCCGAAAGGCTCTCGCCTTGGGCATGCATCGTGGGGTGATTGCGTTGTCCGGTCTTGTACTCGGTCAAGGCCGCCACGAGGTAATCGTAATTCTGCCCGCCGATGCGCGGCACATGATAATTGGGGTAGGCGTTCATGTAGCCGGTGACGCCATGACAGCCGCCACAGGTGTACACGAGCGCTTTGCCCGCTTTCGCATCGCCTTTCGCTGCGTCGATCGCCTCGGCGGCGAAGGCGGAAGCGGCGAAGGCCGCAGTCAGGAGAATCAAAGCGCAGGCTGACGTCGTTCTGGTCATGTTTTCGGGGCCGGCAACGGTTGAAGTATGGCGCGAGAGTATATCAACCCACGCCCACTTTCTTCTAGCGATCCAGGTCGATCGGGACGAACGCGAAGCGCGACGTCAAAACGTCGTGGCAGCGGGCCCGCATCTCCCCAACGACAGCGACCCGAACCGTGAAAGCCCATGGGACGCAAATGACTGGAGACATCGCCGTCGCTCCCGCATTCGCATCATGCCGGATCGCACGATGCCAAACTGAAGGTGGCATCGCCCACGTTGCTGTCTGCATGGTGAAACTGTCGGTCGCGATATGCCGGCACGGCTACTGGGACAAGGCAATCGACGTAGCCGCGAATGCGCGTTCAACGTCGGCAATCGTAACTGGCGCTGAACGCTTCTGCCGTTGGAAGTGTGAGCGTGACTACTGGCGCTTACGCTTGCAACCTTTGTTCGGCTCAATGCCATCCACGCAGAAGCGTCGTACCGAGAGGCATCGAACGTAGCGTGCGCTCTCATGGTCGAATTGTGCGCCGCCCCCTCATTCCAGATGCGCTTGCAACTCGGGCATGACTTTTGGGGGATTGCATGACGATTGGTGATGTAGTTTAGTATAACACTGCGCGAACTTAACTCTAATCCATACACTCAAAAATATAATTTATGCATATGAAAATAAAAGATAAAAAGCTTAGTTTTTTCGCGACTATCCCTTTAGTATGCGCGTCGGCACTGCCACTTTCTGGTTGTGGAAGTGGTGATTCGGCTCATGCCAAGGATACCAAGCTCGATGCCGTCAACGCGGTGCCCGTGGAAACGGCGAGGGCTATGCGCTCGCAAATTTCTGCCAATTTCAGTGGAACGGCCACACTCGCAGCCGATCACGAAGCCCAGGTTTCCGCACAGACTTCAGGTGTGTTGGTCAAACTCTTCGTCGAAGAAGGGCAGTCGGTGAAAGCGGGGCAAGTGTTGGCGCAACTCGACCAGGACATGGCGCGCGCCAAAGTCGCGCAAGCGCAGGCGCAAATGCGCGCAGCCGATGCGAGCTTCAATTACAGCGACAAGGCAATCCAAAAGCAGTTGATTGCGCAGAAGGATTTCGAACAAGCCAAGTTCAACATGCAGAACCTGCGCGCTGCCTATGAAGAGGCCGTGCTCAATCTCAAGTTCACCACGATCGTCGCCCCGGTCGACGGCGTGATTGCCGAACGCTCGGTCAAGCGCGGCAATCTGGTTCAGAACGGCCAAAATCTTTTCCATATCGTCGGCATGGACCCTCTGCAAGCCGTGCTCAATGTGCCAGAACGCCAACTCGGCATTCTCAAGAACGGGCAACCGGTGACACTCGATGTCGATGCCTTGCCGGGGCAGCCGTTTGTGGGCGAAATTTTGCGCATCGCACCCGTGGTCGATGCGAACAGCGGTACCTTTCGCGTGACCTGCGAGTTTCACGACAAAACGGGCAACCTCAAACCCGGCATGTTCGGTCGCATCGGCATTGTCTACGATCAACGTGCGGATGCGTTGACGATACCGCGCGCAGCGCTTGTCGAAGAAGACGGGGAGACGGCCGTATTCGTGGTCGAAAAGGCAGCAGACAAACTCGCTGAAGCCGGACAGAAAAAGGATGCAGTCAAAAAACCGGATACGAAGGTCGTCAATGGAACTGGCGACAAGCCTGCGGTGCCGTCGTGGGTCGCACATCGCAAGAGTGTGAAAGTCGGGTACAGCGAAGGCGACAAAGTGGAAATTCGCTCGGGCCTCGATGCGGGTGCCGAGGTCATTACCGTCGGTCGCAATGCGGTACGCGACGGCACGTCGGTACAAGTGCTCAACACCGGCGAGGACAAGCAACCCGCACAAAAATCCGACGAGCCGAAGAAGGGTTGACCCGTGAACATCGTCGAACTCGCCACGCGCCGGCGCGTCACCGTTGGCATGGTGACGTTGACCTTCGTGATATTCGGACTGATTGCCTTGTCCGGACTCAAGGTCAACCTCTTGCCAGATTTGTCCTATCCCACTTTGACCGTGCGCACCGAATACGAGGGTGCGGCGCCGCTGGAGATCGAGAACCTGATTTCGCAACCGGTCGAAGAAGCGATCGGCGTGGTCAAGAATTTGCGCAAGGTCCATTCGGTGTCGCGCACCGGGCAATCCGACGTGATTCTCGAATTCGCCTGGGGCACGAACATGGATCAGGCCGGTCTTGACGTACGCGACAAGCTCGACACAATCCAGTTGCCGCTCGATGCGAAAAAGCCCGTGCTGCTGCGCTTCAATCCATCGACCGATCCGATCATCCGCATGGCGCTCAGCCTCTCCGGCAAAGGCGCCGACGCCATCGTTGGCGAAGCGCAGTTGAAACAGTTGCGGCGTTTTGCCGATGACGAGTTGAAGAAGCGCCTTGAACCCACGCCCGGCGTGGCTGCAGTCAAAGTGGGCGGTGGCCTGGAAGATCAAGTCGATGTCGACATCGATCAGCAAAAGCTCCGCCAGCTCAATCTCGATATCGCCGACGTGGCCAAGCGCTTGACCGACGAAAACGTGAACGTGTCCGGCGGTCGCATCGAGAACGGCTCGCAGCGCTATCTCGTGCGCACGGTCAACCAGTTCGTCGATCTCGAACAGATGCGCAATCTGGTGATCAAGGTCGACAACGGCGTGCCGATTCGACTCAAGGACATCGCCGATGTTCGCCAAGGCTACAAGGAGCGCGAAGGCATCGTACGCATCGATGGCCATGAGGCGATCGAATTGGCCATCTACAAGGAAGGCGATGGCAATACGGTCAATGTCGCCGCAAACGTCAAGAAGCAACTCGCCAAGCTCAAGGACATTCTGCCGCCCAATGCAAAGCTCGACACGATCGACGATCAGTCGATTTTCATCCGATCCTCGCTGGACGACGTGCGCAATGACGCGATCATCGGCGGCGTGCTCGCGATCCTGATCATCTTTTTCTTTCTTGCCGATTCGTGGAGCACCTTCATCATCTCGTTGAGCTTGCCGATCTCGCTGATCACGACGTTCTTCTTCATGGGGCAGGCGAACGTGAGCCTGAATGTGATGTCTCTGGGAGGTCTTGCGCTCGCCACGGGTATGGTCGTCGACGATTCCATCGTCGTGCTCGAAAACATCGCGCGCATGCGCGAGCACGGCGCAAGCATTCTGGACGCATCGGTGAAGGGCGCGAAAGAAGTATCGATGGCGGTAATCGCGTCGACCTTGACCACGGTGGCAGTATTTTTCCCGCTCGTGTTCGTGCAGGGCGTCGGTGGCCAGTTGTTCCGCGATCAGGCACTGACCGTGACATTCGCGATGCTGATTTCGTTGATCGTGGCGATGACCTTGATTCCGATGCTGGCTTCGCTCAAGGGGCGCGCGCCACTCGCCTACAAGGAAGAGCTGCCTTCGCCGGGGTGGCAACCGAAGAGCGCTTTTGGCCGTATCGTGCAACGTGTGGTGTCGCCGGTCGTGGCGCTATTGGTACAGAAAATTCCGCGTTGGCTCGCCGCGATCGGCTTCACCATATTCGCCGCGATCGGCAAGCTTGTCGGCAAAGCATTGTGTGCGGTTGGCCGCATTGTGATGCGTCCGTACAACGCTGCCGCACGTGGCTATCACGCTTTCCTTCCCAAGGCGCTCGCGCACCCGTGGCAGGTTCTCGGATTCGCCGCGCTCACATTTTTCGCCAGCCTGGCGCTGATTCCGACCATGGGCATGGATTTGATTCCACAACTGGCGCAAGGCCGCTTCGAAATGACGGTGAAACTGCCTCCCGGCACAGCGCTGGCGGATACCGATGCGTTGGTCAAGGAGTTGGAAGCAGGGCGCAAGAACGATCCGAACATCGCATTCATCTATGGCGTCAGTGGCACGGGAACGCGCCTGGATGCCACGCCGACCGAGTCGGGCGAAAACATCGCGCGCCTGCTCATCGTTCTCAAGGAGGGGGTTGGCGCGAGCGGCGAGCGCGCTGCAACCACCGTACTGCGCGCAAGCATGCAGAAACACCCCGGGGTCGAAGTCAAGTTTTCGCGACCGCAATTGTTCAGCCTCGCCACCCCCTTGGAAATCGAGTTGCGTGGCTATGATCTTGCCTCGCTGGACAAGGCCGGGAAGAGGTTGACCTCGTTGATGAACGCATCGGATCGATTCTCCGATGTGAAGTCGACCGTCGAAGGCGGTTACCCGGAGATTCGAATCCGCTTCGACCAGGACCGTGCCGCCGCACTGGGTTTGACGACGAAGCAGATCGCCGATCAAGTGGTGAACAAGGTTAAAGGCTCGGTACCGACCAAGTACAGTTTTCGTGACCGCAAGATCGACGTTCTCGTTCGTGCGCAGGAAAACCAGCGAGGCTCGCTCGAAGACATTCGCAATTTGATCGTCGGTTATGCGCAGTGCGGCGCTTCCACAACGGCGAATTCGTCGACGGGAACTGCGTTGAATTCGGGCAGTGCAAGCACATCCACGACAGGCACCGCCGCGTCGAACGGCAGTACGCAAAGTGCGGCGAAGACGTTCACGACAACGACATGCACACCAATTCGACTATCCGCCGTAGCCGACGTCATATCCTCTGTCGGTCCAAGCGAGATTCATCGCATCAGCCAGGAGCGCGTCGCCATTGTCTCGGCAAATTTGCATTACGGCGACCTTGGCAGTGCGGTGAGCGAGGTACGCAAGTTGATTCGCGACAATCCGCTTGCCGCCGGCGTGACGACACACATCGGCGGGCAAAGCGAAGAACTCGATGCATCGACGAACTCGCTCATCTTCGCTCTCGGTCTTGCAATTTTTCTTGTCTATCTCGTCATGGCATCGCAGTTCGAGTCGCTGCTGCACCCCTTCGTCATCATGTTCTCGATTCCGCTGGCGTTGGTGGGCGCGGTGCTTGCATTGAAATTGACTGGCACGCCGATCAGCGTGGTCGTATTCATCGGATTGATCATGCTGGCTGGCATCGTGGTGAAAAACGCCATTGTGTTGATCGATCGCGTCAATCAATTGCGCGAGGAAGGTGCGGAGAAGTTGTTGGCGATCGAGCAGGCTGCCGAATCGCGCCTGCGTCCGATCACGATGACAACCTTGTGCACGCTGTTCGGATTTCTGCCGCTGGCGATCGGCTTGGGCGACGGCGCCGAGGTCCGTGCGCCGATGGCAGTCACAGTGATTGGCGGATTGACCGTGTCCACCTTGCTTACTCTGGTTGTGATACCCGTGGTCTATAACTTGCTCGATCGACATGGCGACGCCTACTACCGCGAACGTGGCGAGCGCAAGGCGATGGCGGTGGGGGTGCGTGCTTCCGAGACGCTGCAGGAGGCCGGCACATGAGCATGCCCGATCGATTTCCGCCGTCGAACAGAGGCAATGCACAATGACGCTTGCCGAATTGAGTCTGAAGCGCCCGGTCACGGCGGTCATGCTATTCGTGTCGATGACCGTGATTGGTCTGATCGCCTCGTTTCAGCTGCCGCTGGAATCCGAGCCGGATGTGCAATTCCCATTCATGGCGGTGCAAGTGCCGTATCTCGGCTCCACGCCGGGCGAAATCGAACGCACGATCACGCGCCCAGTTGAAGAGGCATTGTCCACGCTCACCGGCGTGCAAAACATGCAGTCGCTGACGAGCGCGGATGGTGCCAATGTCTTCATGCAATTCAAATGGGGGCAGGACGTTGCAGTCAAAGCCGTCGAAGCGCGAGCGAAAATCGACGCGATTCGCAAAGATCTGCCGAGCGATTTGCAACGGTATTCCGTGCAGAAATTTTCCAGCTCCGATCAGCCCGTGCTGGGTTTGCGCATTTCTTCCGATCGCGACATGAGCAATTCCTATGAGCTGCT
>JAFEFR010000262.1 GCA_018240485.1 Pseudomonadota bacterium | reverse complement strand
GCCGCACCGACACGGGATTTTCCGCGCTCAAGAGCGTTGTCGACAAAAGCAAGGTGGACGACCAGGAAAGCTTCCTGTTCGCGGAGACGCTCAAGTACTACTTCCTGTTGTTCTCGCCGGATACCGCACTCGATTTCGACGCGATCACGTTCAATACCGAAGCGCACCCACTGCGCAAAACGTGGAAAGACTGAGCGCGACGCACGCCACGACGAGCGACGTCGAATCCGCGTTCGCGCTCAGCCGCGCAAAAACGCTTCCGCGCGCGCGAGATCGTCGGCGGTATCCACGCCTGGCGGAAACGCTTCGGGCGCCATGCGTACGGCAATGCGATACCCGTGTTCGAGCGCGCGCAACTGCTCCAGCGATTCGGCGCGTTCGAGTGGCGTCGGCGCGAGCGCGGCGAACCGGCACAGGAATTCCGCACGATAGGCATAAATGCCGATGTGGCGAAGGAATGCCACGCCCGCAGGCAAGTCGATGATTCGCGCCGCCCCGGTTTGCGCCCGCGCAAACGCATCGCGCGCCCACGGTAGCGGCGCGCGGCTGAAATACAGTGCGGAGCCATCGAGTGCGCGCACCAGTTTGACGCAATTCGGATCGAACAATTCCTCGACCGAAGCGATGGGCGTGGCCAGCGTCGCCATCGGCGCATCGTTCATTGCCAGCGCGGCGGCAACTTCGCGAATGCCGCTGACCGGCGCAAACGGTTCATCGCCCTGCAAATTGACCACGATCGACTCGCTCGCCCAACCGAGCTGTGCGGCGCATTCGGCCAAACGGTCGCTGCCCGATGCATGCTCGGTGCGGGTCATGACGACCCTCGCCCCCGATCCGTCGAGGGCATCGGCAATGCGCGCATCGTCGGTGGCGACGACGACCTGCGCGGCGCCGGCCGCCTGCGCCCGCCGCACGACATGGCGAATCATCGGCTCGCCGGCCAGCGGCAGCAATGGCTTGCCCGGCAAGCGCGTGGAAGCGTAACGCGCGGGAATGGCCACGATGAAATCGGAAGTCATGCGCTGGATCTTGAAGGCGGGTTGCACGATGGCGCGCCATCATACTGCACGCCGTCGACGCCGCGTGCGACTCGCCGAGCTTCCGCGCCGCCACGCCTCATCGCGAACGCACGCGTATCCCATTGTGCGTCGCGTACTGGATGACCCGCATGGCGCAGAGGTTGCCGCCATTCACGGCTGCGGCAAGCGCTCGATGTGGCGCTTCGCTTTCTCGTCGGCCACCATCTTGCGCACATCCGCCAGCAACTGCTTGGCATCGAACACGATGCCGTCCTTGATCGTGTATTCGACGCCGCCGACGCGATGCACCTTGCCGTCCTCGCCGAGGCGGATATGGCCGGTGCCGTAGAGCACTTTCAAATTCGCCAGCGGATTCTCCTTGAGCACGACCAGGTCGGCGAACTTGCCCGGCTCGATCGAACCGAGCCGCCGCTCCTCGCCCAGCGCCTGCGCGCCGTTCAGCGTCGCCGAGCGGATCACTTCCAGCGGATGGAAGCCGGCCTCGCGCAACAGCTCCAGTTCCTGGATCGTGCCGAAACCGTAGAGCTGGTAGATGAAACCCGAGTCGGAGCCGACCGTGACCCGACCGCCACGATTCTTGTAGTCGTTGACGAAGGCCATCCAGCGCCGGTAGTTGTCGCGCCAGGCGACTTCGTCTTCCGTGCCCCAGTCGAAGAAAAAGCTGCCGTGATGGTCGCGATTCGGCGTGTAAAAATCCCACAATTGCGGCAAAGTATACTCTTCGTGCCAATCTGCGCGCCTTGCGCGCATCAGATCGCGCGCGGCGTTGTAGATGGTGAAGGTCGGGTCGATGGTGAAATCGAGCTTGAGCAACTCGCCGATCACCGCCTCGTATTTCTCGCTGCCTTTCTGCGCGGCCTGCGCCCACAGGCGACCTGCCTGACCGAAGCGATCGGCCTCGTTGTTGTAGTTGTAGGCCGGCGGATAATCCTGCACGGTGCGATCGTCGAACAGCGCCTCGGGCAGGCCGTACCAGTGCTCCATCGAAGTCAGCCCCCAGCGTGCCGTGGTCAGCACATTCATGCGCGCGACGTCGGTCTGCGAATGATGGCAGGCGCTACGCATGCCCTGCTTCTTCAATTCATCGAACGCGGCTTCGAGCACGTCCGGGCGATAGCCGAAGCATTTCATGCCGACGATGCCGCGGGCCTTCATGTCGCGCACCCATTGACGCGCCTGCTCGGGCCGCGTCATCGG
>JAFEFR010000261.1 GCA_018240485.1 Pseudomonadota bacterium | reverse complement strand
CTTGCGTTCGACATCGACCATCCCGACGACTTGCGCGCCCTGCGCTGACCGCAGCGTGCGACGGGCTACCCTTCGACGTTGACCCTCGCCGGTGCGCGCACCCCGAAACCGCACACGGCGAGCGGGCCTTCCTCGCAGGGATCGAGTCCGAATGCGTGCTCGATGTCGACTTCGTTGATGACCGCGGTGACGAACGCGCCCAAACCTAGTTCGGTTGCGGCGAGGTACTGCGTCTGCGACAGATGACCGACGTCGAGAATCAACGCGCGATACGCTTTGCTGTGATTGCGATAGCGCCAGAAATTGCGCTCGAAGCGGCTCACCAGCACGACCATCGCCTGCGCATCGGCGAGGTACTGCTGGCCGGAAACGAAACGGTTCGCCAGTGCGTCCGCCTGTTCCGCCTCCAGCGCCGCGATCGGTTCCAACGCGTGCTCGACCGGATGGTAGTGATACAACCCCGCATCGATGCCCTCGACCCGACGCACCAACAGGTAGGCTTCGGTCGGATGCAGTCCGCCCGCCGACGGCACGCCTTTCTTCAACAGCACGATGCCGGGCGCGGGCTCCTCGACCGCGCGCGCGGCGTACACGCGGAACAGCAGCGCAGAGAATTCCGTCAGACCCAGGCTGCGCGACGCATCGAATTCGCGGCAGGTGCTGCGTCGGTGCAGCAACTCCTGCAACGGCGACGATGCCGCCTTCGGCAGGGCTCGGCGCGCACCGGCCTCGACCCACTCGCGAACCGGCGGTGGCGGCGTGCCGAGCCAGTCGACGAATTCGCCACCGAGCGTGGCGGACACGTCCTCGTTGTTGTCCTCGGCGCCGATGCCGCGCCAGCGCGAGGCGTAGTGCACGATCGCCGACGCAGGCCGCCAGTGCCGCGCGCGCAGCTTGCGGTCGCGCCGGTCCGCCTCGCCGTCCTCGGCGACGAGCAGGTGCTTGGCGAGCAGCGCATCGAGGATCCCGGGCGCGTAATGCGCTTTCAGCTCGTCGAGTTCGACCCACGCGGATGCGGAAATCGCGCCGAGCGTTTCCATTTCGGCGATGTCGACTGGCGTCTCGGCGTCCGCGTGCGGCACGAGCGCGATCCATTCGGTCGCCCGGTCCAGCCCGGCGCTGCCGGACAGGATCGACTCAAGGCTGAACCG
>JAFEFR010000260.1 GCA_018240485.1 Pseudomonadota bacterium | reverse complement strand
GCTCGACGAAAACCACGGCCCGCACGCGGGCGGCTGCGACAACTGCCGCGGCCTCGTCACGATCGATTCGAAAACGGGAAACTACACGCGCACGGTCGACTACGTCGCGCTCGCGCATGCGAGCCGTTTCGTGCGTCCCGGCGCGCGGCGCGTCGAATCGAGCGAGGGCGGCAAGGACATCGACAACGTCGTGTTCCGCAATGCCGACGACGGTTCGCTGGTGATGATCGTGGCCAACTCGTCGCAGTCCGCACAGCGCTTCGTCGCGCGCGAGGCAGCGCGCGCGTTCGCGTACACGATGCCGGCGCGCAGCGTGGCGACATTTGTGTGGCGCTGAATCACGCCCCCACGAGTATCCACAGCCCTAACGCCGCGAACAGCAGCGCCGCGCCGATGCGCGCCGCACGCAGCGGCAGCTTGTGTGCGAAGCGCGCGCCGAGCCAGACCACAGGCACGTCGGCGATCAGCATGCCGAGCGTGGTGCCGCTGACCACCTGCCACAGCGGGTGATATTGCGCGGCGAGCACGGCGGTGGCGATCTGGGTCTTGTCGCCCATCTCGGCGAGGAAGAAGCTCGCCACCGTCGCGACGAGCACGCCGTGCGCGCTGCCGTGCGCGGCCTCGTCCTCATCGGCCTTGTCGGGTTTCAGCGTCCACAGGGCGATGGCGAGGAAGCTGATCGCGACGATCCAGCGCAACGTCTGCGGCGACAGCCACTGGCTGACGAACGAACCGAACGCGCCGGCGAGCGCGTGGTTGAACAGCGTCGCGATCAGGATGCCGAGGCAGATCGGCCACGGCTTGCGGTACTTCGCCGCGAGGATCAGCGCGAGCAATTGCGTCTTGTCGCCGATCTCGCCGAGGGTGACGGTCAGCGTGGAGATGAGTAGCGTTTCCAAGGAAAACTCCGAAGCCGGGGCAGTGGACGCAATGATTCCCCCGCGCGGCCCCGGCCTGGGTGCGACGCGAGCGAACCAAAGGTCTCGTCGAGCGCGAACGATATCGCGTTTTCCGCGCCACGGGCTCCCGCCCGAGTGTGTTGACGCGGAATGCCGGGTTGCGAATCAACCTGGCCGACTACTCCCCAGTGGAGGGCGGCGAGTCTACACGACTGCGGTGTTGTTGTCTTGGCAGCCAATCAATTCACGCCGTCACTGTCGCTCGAGCAAAGGGCGAATCGTTGATAAGCGCTGTTGTTCGGATTCTGTGCGAAGTAGTCTCGATAGGCATTTCGCGCCCATCGATCTGCACTGGCACGATCTCCATCAGATAGTTTTCTACCGAGATCTGCAACTGTTTCAATGTACGCGCGACCGTTCACATCATCGGGAACGCCAAGTGAAGCAAGTTTGAAGTAGCGATAACTCATTGCGCCATTTTGTCCAGTTACTTGCCACAACAAGCCAGTTGGCGCGCCAAACATCGAGACTTGGCTGCCATCTGTATAAGCGTTGGCGAGCTGCATCACCATGCCCCAGTCACCGTACTCGACAGCAGAATTCGCCAAATCCAAAGCATTGTTGCGGAAGTCGATCAGCCACTCCGGATGATTGACGATTTCCGGTGAGTCGATCAATCCGCCGGGGCTGACGTAGCAATTGCTGGCACCCAAGTCGCCAAGCTGCGCTGCACGCAGCATCGCCGACATGCGCCATTCCGTTTGTGCGGCGGAGAGCCCTTCGCACAGGAGAGCATGCCTGCGCATAATTTCTTCTTGATGCGCAATCAACCCGGGGATATCCGAAATTGCGTTTTCGGATTCCGCCATTTGAGTCAACGCCGCAATGTTGTTTGCAGAGCTGCTCGCTTCGTCACAGCGCTCCAGATCGCGATACAGCCGCGACGCCGCTTCCGCATCGCCCGCATCGGCGCGCGCTTTCAATTCGTCGAAAGTCTGTTTCAATGGTGCGCCAGGCGGCGGCAGCGATTTCGAGGCGCTCGCCTGATTTGTAGGCGTGCCTGATTGCGCATGCACAGCCGGGTACTTCGGCGCATTGGACAGGGCATCTGCTTCCGAATTTTTGGCGTCGGCATTCGCGCTCTCCGCGACCATCGAGCCACGCGCAGGCGCCGTATCGCGACCCAACCACCAGCCAGCGGCGAGCGCCGCGATGACGATCGTAGTGATCCAGAGATAGCGCCGCATCGGCTCTCCGCGAATATCCGTTTTCGAGAGGCGATGCTGCGCATTTCTCCGGTATCGCGCAAGCCCGTTTGCAGCAAACAATCTGCCGGAACTTCCCCAAACGTCGTCATTCCCGCGAAAGCGGGAATCCATTTTGCTTTTCGCCTTGAAGAGCAAGATCAAGATGGATTTCCGCTTTCGCGGGAATGACGGCAAATTTTTTCGCAATGCAGCTTCGAGCCGTGGTGGGTCAGAACCCCGGCGGCCCGCCGCTCTGGCAGGCTTGCATTGCATTGTTGACCTGGCCGGTCTGGCGTGGCGTGTTGTTGAAATACTGCTGGAACATCTGCTGCGCCTGCGCATCGGCGGTCTGGATCTGCTCCGGCGTCAGCTGGCTGGAAAAATTGCTCAGCGCATTGGTCGAACGCTTCGAAGGCTGGCTGTCGGTGGGCTGGCCCAGACTCATCAGTTTGGCGTAGGTATAGGCTTGTGCGGCGCTGGTTCCGGTGAGCTGGTTGAGCATGTTGCGAGAGCTGCCGCCATAGGCTTGCGCCATCAGCGAGGCCATCGACCAGTCGCCTTGTTGCAACGCGCCGTTGGCGAGGTTCAGCGCGTTGGTCTGGTAGTCCTGAACCCATTGCGGGTTGTTGACGAGTCCCGGCCAGTTGTTGAGGTTGGCGCCGACATAGCAATTGGCTGCCTGTGCGTTGCCGAGCTGGGCCGCTTGCAAGGTGGCGGGGACGAGCATCGCCATGTCCGCGGCTCCCAAGCCGGCACACAGGGCGGCGTTGCCATTGGCGAAATCGAGATTGTGTTGAACGACGTCGAGAAAGTGTGCATTGCGCTGCGCGTTACCTGCCGAGGTATCGTTGAGCGCGCGATTGGCCAGCGAAGGCATCATCTGGTTGAGTCGCTGGACCTGCGCGCAGGTTTGCATGTCCTGAAACAGGCGCGTGGCGGCGCCGGCATCGCCCGCATCGGCGCGAGCTTTCAACTCCGCGAGGATGGCTTTGAGCTGCGTGCCAGTGGGCGGCAGGGGCATTCGCGCACTCGGGTTTGACGCGGCGCTGTCGAGCGTGCTGCGACTCGATGTTTGTGGTGATATTGCTTTGGTTGTGTTTGCAGAAGTAATTTTTCCCTTTGTGGAAATGGCTGCATTGTCGACATTTCCTGATGGGTCGATTTCGCCCCCCCGGCTTGGGGTCGGTGCGCTGCGGCGTCCACCATAGAACGCCGCGACGGCGACGGCGATGAGAGCGGCGATAATGAGGAAGCTCGAACGTGACACGAGGGCTCCGGAGTACAGCGACGGGTACGTGTATTTTTGCGTAGCGGACGTGAATTGTCTTAGGACTTCGTGTGAAGAAGTGCAAGCAATTCTGCACAATTGGCGGTTGAAGGTGCATCACGGTTGGCGGCGGGAATGAATTGCCGTGATCACGTGAGAGAATGACTTGACATGCAAATACGAATCATTATTATTTGAGATGTAATCAATGGAGCCCTGCCATGCACATCGCGACCCTGCCATCCCTTCCCAGCAATGTTTCCCTGTACCTCGGCTCGGGCGCCGCGCGCGTTGAGCACGCACCGACACGCCAGTTCGACAGTCGTACCTTGTTCGGCGGTGCGGACGAGGTGCGGATCGAGCATTACGGTCAGGAATATCGCTTGCGCCAGACGCGGAACGGCAAATTGATACTGACAAAATAGGTTTTCTACGCGCGCAGCGTTCCGCGCTGCGCAAATTTTTCACATCCAATCGCCTTTCCACGAAAGCGGGCAATGGCGAATCCGATACGCTCGCCTGCCATTGAGGCATTGCGCACAATTTCATAATTCAATTATCGCGGTCGCCAGCCTGTGTCGCACGCCAGCACGCCCATCTCTCGCCACGAGGCGCTGCTCGCATGTACGCACGAACACCAGGTTACGGAAAAGTATACAAATATGCATTGGCCGTTGCTGTCGCATTGGCGTTTTGCGCCCCCACGCTCGCGCGCGCGGACGATGCAGCGGAGGCGGCGCGTACGCAACCGGCGCCATTCGATGTGCTCGATACCATCATTGTTAGCGCGACTCTGAACGAGCGCGCGCAAAAAGACGTGGTCGGCGAGACCAGTGTGATCGATGCCGCGGAAATCGAGCGGCATCTGGCTCAGGACATCCGCGACCTCGTGCGCTACGAGCCGGGAGTTTCCGTCAACGCCGACGGCAGACGCTTTGGCCTCAACGGGTTCACCATCCGTGGCCTCGATGGCAATCGTGTGCGCATCCTGGTCGATGGCGTGGCCGTACCGGATGCGTTCGCAATGGGAAGTTACTCGAATGCGGGTCGCGACAGTGTAGATGTAGACAGTTTGAAGCGGGTCGAGATCGTGCGCGGCGCGGCCTCCGCGCTGTACGGCTCGGATGCGCTCGGCGGCGTGGTCAGCTATGTCACCCGGGACCCATCTGATTACCTCGGTCAGGGCAAGGGACAATACGCTTCGCTGCGCGCAGGCTACGCTTCGGTGGATCGTGGAACCAGCGCCACCGGCACCTATGCTGCCGGCGATGGCACGAATGGTCTCGTGCTCGTCGGCACCCATCGAGAGGGTGCGCAGTTCGCCAACCAAGGCGTCGTGGACAGCGCGGATGCGATGCGTACCCGCCCGAATCCGCAAGATGCGTCGAGTACTGCCGTGTTGGCAAAATACGTGCGCGACAACCCGGGAGGGCGAGTTGATCGCATCACGCTCGATGGTGATCAGGGGGTTGATCGCACCGTGGTATTGAGTGGCCTTGGTTACAACCCGATGACGCGAGCACGGACGAGCGAGTTGCGTGGCGATGATCTGCGCGAGCGCATGCGCCTCTCGCTGGGGCAGGATGTTCCGCTGGCATTTGCCCTCGCCGACAGCGTCGCATGGCGTGCCGACGCGCAAGTCAGCCGCACGCGCCAGGACACCTTCGAGGGCCTTGCGACGGTGATCGGCACGATTCCCGTCAAACCCGTGCAACGCTTTCGCCGCTTTGACTTCGTGCAGAATCTCATCGGGTTCAACACAACCGTGCGCAAGGAGTTTGCGACAAGTACCGTTCAGCATGATCTGACCTACGGGCTGGATGTCTCGCGCACACACACACGCGAAGAACGCGACGGCTATCAGCTCAGCCTGACCACTGGCGAGAAGACGAACGTGGTTGTGCCCGATACCTTCCCGACACGCGATTTTCCCATCACCCAGACCACGACGGCGGCGGCCTTCGCGCAAGATGAAATTGCGCTGCTCGACAATCGCCTGAGCCTGATTCCCGGCGTGCGTGTCGACTATTACCGATTGGCGCCGGACAACAACGATGCGATGTTTGCCGCGGGCAACCCCGGCGTGGTGCCGGTCGGCCTTGCGCGCACGAGCTGGTCGCCGAAGTTCGGCACGATCTGGCGCTACAGCGATGCCTTGAGTACCTACGTGCAATACGCGCACGGATTTCGCGCACCACCGTACAACGATGTCAACATCGGTTTCACCAACCTTCAGTTTGGCTACACCGCGCTGCCCAATCCCAAACTCAAGCCGGAGACGAGCGATGGCGCCGAGCTCGGTTTGCGCGGCACTTCTGCGTTCGGCTATTTCAGCGTCGCCGCCTACGACAACCACTATCGCGATTTCATCGACGAACTGGAATTCGTCGGCGTGGATCCCGCGAGTCGCCTGATGTTGTTCCAGTCACGCAATCTCACGCGCGTGCACATTTTCGGCGCCGAAGCGCGCGGGGGCGTGAAGCTCGGTGAACTCGTTTCTTCGCTCGAACATTTCACCCTCAAGGCCAGCGCCGCTTGGGCGCGCGGTGACGACAAAACGACGCATCAGCCGCTCGCGAGCATCGATCCGACGCGCGCAGTGCTTGGCCTTGCCTATGATCGCGACCGCTGGGGCGTCGAGGCGATCACCACGTTCGCCGCAGCGAAGAATCGATTGCCCGCCGATGTGTCATCGCCGGGGCAGACCCATTCGGTGGTGACGCCGGTGTTTCATGCGCCCGGCTACGCGCTCGTGGATGTATACGCGCACTGTCAGCCCACGCCCCAGGTGCAGTTGTACCTCGGCCTCGCCAATCTCGGCGCCAAACGCTATTGGCGCTGGGGCGATGTGCGCGGCGCGGCGTATGTTCCGGTCACGATCGATCGCTATTCCGCGCCGGGGCGATCCATCAGTGCGGGCTTCAAGATCAGCCTGTAGCGCTGCGGCGGTGAACCCGCGCACACCGTACGAGGAGGGGGCAACCATGAGCGATGGCTTCCACGACGACATGCTGTGCGGTGCGTCAGAGCCGTACCCGACGACGCGTTTCGATGATCGCACCTCTGCGCACATGGCATCGACGCCGCTGGATTGGTACCGATTTGCCACCTGGCTGCCGCGCCTTGGCGCCGTGCTCTGGCTGCATCGCGCGGGTGATGGCGTGTTCCCGCATGCGCGCCTGCTGTCGCGCGGTGTGCTCCTGCTCGATCACCCGGCGCTGGCGGCATTTTCAGGCAGCGCACAGGTGAAGGCGCACAGCGTCGTTACCGCGCGCGGGCCACGCGAGTGGCTGGAATTGATCGATGTGGAATCCTGCTGCCTCGCGCGCCTGTATCTCTTGCCCGATTCAGACTATCTCGCTTGGGATGCCATGTTGGCCGATTGCGCTATCACGCACGCGGGGGCCTCGGCAGCCACGCGTTGGCGCGCGCATGCGGCCTTCCTGCATTGCGCGTTGCGCGGTAGGCGTCAGTGCTGGCAGGCACGCACCGTGCGCTTTCCGTTGCTGCACTTGCCGCGCCTGCATGTGCTCGGGTTGTGTGCGCCGCTTGCGCTGTCCGATCTGGGGCAGCAGTTGGCACAGCGGATCGCCGAGGACGAGCGCGCCGAACTGCACTTCGCCTGCCCGTGATTTCACTCCCCCAGCCCCACCGAGACGTACCCGATGAAAAACCAGGTCACAACGCGATACGCCAGCCTTGCGCTCTGTATTTCCGCCACATTGATGTTGAGCGCCTGCGCCAGTGCACAACAAAAACCAAGAGCCGTTGCCATGCATGCTGAATCCACTGCCGTGCTCGCGCCGGTGAATTACACATCGCCGTGTGCGCAACCCGGATTGTCCCCCTTTGAGTGCGATCGCCGCAGCATTCTCGCGATGGCGGGCGAATACCGCGTGCGCTTTGCCTTCGAGGAAACCGCAGCGCTGGCACCCGACTATGTACCCCACGCAGCGCAGCACAGCGGCGGCACCGAACTGGTGCTGGTGGTCGAAGACAGCGGCGAGCACATCGCCTTGCAACATATCCTCGTGCTCGGCGACAAGCATGTCGTGGTCAAGCACTGGCGACAGGATTGGCAGTATCAGCCGAGCACGCTCTTGCGCTTTCACGGCAATGGGAAATTCACGAGTGAAGCCGTGGCGCCCGACGCGCGTGTGGGAGCGTGGTCGCAGATTGTTTATGAGGTGGATGACGTGCCGCGTTATGCCGGTATCGGTCGCTGGACCCATGCGCACGGTGTCGATGCCTGGCAGTCTGATCGCATTTGGCGACCGTTGCCGCGGCGCGAGTACACCACGCGCAAGGATTATTCCGTGCTCGAAGCCGTCAACCGCCACACCTTGACGCCGGCAGGCTGGGTGCATGAGCAGGACAACACCAAGCTCGTGATCGATGCGAGCGGCGCGGCGCATGCGCTTGCGCGCGAGGTCGGCACGAACACCTACACTCATATTTCCAATTACGATTTCAGCGCGGGCCGCGACTATTGGAAGCGTACTGCCACGTTCTGGGGCGAGGTGCGCGCGGCGTGGGAGCGATACGAAGCGGCCACGCCGTCATTCGTCACCAGCCCGGAACCGGATGCACAAACGCGTATCGAGGAATGGTTCAAGCTCGCCGAGCGCTCGGGCGATGGCGAGAAAATCGACCCCGCGGCGATCGATGCGCTGCTTGCGCGCGATGCGCGTGCCGTCAATCCTTAGGCGACACTCAGATCAGCGATATGGCGGGTGCCGGTTCAACCGTGGAACGGCACCAGCCGCATCCACCAGTGACCGTAGTCGGGCCAACGGCCGGCGAAATAGGGGTGGCCGGGGTAGTTGAGCTTGAGCACGCGCTCGCTGTCGTCGGCGAGCTTGGTCTGACCGAGCGACTTGTAGGACAGGGCCATGATGGCGAGCGCATCGCCGGCGGCAGGGGTGCGATCGAAGCGCTCGAGGATGTCTTTGCAGCGGTTGATCGCCGCCACGTAGGCGCCGCGTTTGAAGTAGAACCTGGCGACATCGACCTGGGCGCGCGAGAGGTTGTCGCGCAGGTAGATCATACGCAGGCGCGCATCCGCCGAATAGCGGCTGTTGGGGAATTTGGTGACGAGTTCGTTGAAATCCTCGAACGATTGCAATGAGGTGGCCATTTCGCGCTTGGTCGGGTCCTGGTTGGCCCAAGTGGCGAGAAAGCCACGATCGCGATCGAAGTTGACGATGCCGCGCAGGTAATACGCGTAATCGATGTGTTTGTGCGTGGGGTAGGTCTTGATGAAGCGATTGATCGTGGACAGGGCCTCATCCTGCTTGCCGTCCTTGTATTGCGCAAAGGCGAGTTCGATCTGCGCCTGTTCGGTGTAGGCCCCGAACGGGAAGCGCGCGATCAAGCGCTGGTAATAACGGATCGCCTTGCCTTCATTGCCCACGGTCAAGGCGTCTTTCGCCGTCGAGTACATTTGCTCGACCGGCAGCACTTCGGTGTCGTCCTGCTTTTTCTCGCGGTGACAGCCGACGGCGAAGATGGCGAGCAACAGGAGCACGAAGAATTTGGCCAAGGGGGAGAATCGCATCGAAGGAATCCGCATGAATCGACCGCCGCAGGCCGGAAAGGAGGCGATAATAGCCGAAACCTTCGTGCGCCCGGAACTTTCGCGGGCCTTTTCGGCCAGATTGCATTCAGAATGAACGACGATACCCGATTTACCCGCCATCCCATTCCCACTCGTGCCGCGGGTTTGCGCCTGGATCAGGCCGTGGCGGAGATGTTTCCCGATTACTCGCGCTCGCGGCTGACCGCCTGGATCAAGGCGGGCGATGTGCTGCTCGATGGCGCGCCGGCGGTGCCGCGTCAGATCGTGCGCGGCGGCGAGATCGTTTCCCTGCATGCGCGACCGGGGCAGGAAGTGCCGATGAAACCGGAAGAGATCGCGCTCGATATTCGCTATGAAGACGCCGATGTCCTCGTCATCAACAAGCCCGCCGGCCTTGTCGTGCACCCGGGTGCGGGTCAGCCGGCGGGCACCCTGCAGAATGCGCTGCTGCATTTCGATGCGCGATTGGCCGAAATTCCACGCGCCGGCATCGTGCATCGACTGGACAAGGACACTTCGGGCGTCATGGTCGTCGCGCGCAGCTTGCGTGCGCACACGAAACTGGTCGAGGCCCTGCAGGAGCGCGACGTGCATCGCCAATACGTCGCCGTCGTGCTTGGCGCGATGATCGCCGGTGGCAGCGTCGATGCGCCGATCGGACGCCACCCGCATGATCGACTGAAGCAGGCCGTCGTCGACGAACCCGCCGGCAAGCCGGCGCGTACGCACTATCGCGTGCGCGAGCGTTTTCGTGCGCATACGCTGGTCGAATGTCGCCTGGAAACCGGGCGTACGCATCAGATTCGCGTACACATGGCCTACGCGAAGCATCCGCTGGTGGGCGATACGCAATACGGCGGCGGCCTGAAGCTGCCCAAAGGCGCGACGGACGATCTCATCCAAACCCTGCGCAGCTTCAAGCGGCAGGCGCTGCACGCGGAAAAGCTCGAATTCGCCCATCCGGTCACGGGCGCCACCATCAGCACCGAAGTGGCGGTGCCGCAGGATTTTCTCGGCCTCGTGCGCGCTTTGCGCGAGGACACGGCGGTAGCGAAGCGATGATCGATATGGCGGCGCTCGTGCGCGCGCAATGGCCCGTGCCTGCGCGCGTGCATGCGCTGACCACCACGCGGCGCCTGCTGGGCGTCTCACAGTCGCCGTTTGATAGCTGCAATCTTGGCGTCAACAGCGGTGATGATCCGGCATGTGTTGCCGCCAATCGCGTGGCGCTGCAAGTGCAAATCGCATTGCCGAGCGCGCCGCGCTGGCTGCGTCAGGTGCATGGCACACACGTCGTGCGCTTGGACGATTCATTGAACGACGACGAACCACAGGCCGATGCCGCTGTGACTTCCACCCCCGGCGTGGTGCTCGCGGTGCTCACTGCCGATTGCCTGCCCGTCGTTGTCGCCGCGTGCGACGGCAGCGAGGTGGCCGTTGCCCATGCCGGTTGGAAAGGCCTTGCCGCTGGCGTCATCGAAGCGACCTGTGCCGCGATGCGCATGCCCGCCGCGCAGTGTGTCGCCTGGCTTGGGCCCGCGGCGGGGCCGGCGGCCTACGAAATTGGCGTGGAAGTGCGCGCGGCGTTTGTTGCGCACGATCCGCGCGCGGCAAGTGCGTTCTCGCCGACGCGCGCGGGGCATTGGCTCGTTGATCTGTACGCCCTCGCGCGCCTGCGTCTGGCCGACGTCGGCGTGCGCGAGGTTTGCGGGGGCGATCACTGCACCATCCGCGAGGCGGCGCAATTTTTTTCGTATCGCCGCGATGGGCAAACCGGACGCATGGCGACGCTGGCCTGGATCGATGCGTGAGCACGGCGGCGGAGTGAGTCGTTGCCTTGCGGGGTGTGCGAACTGGCGCCGGCACCATCGCGCCGGCGCCACATCAACTACGAACCATCAGTGCATGCCGACGCCGGTCGTCGCGTAGTTGCCGCTGGCGGAACGAAATGCCTCGAAGACAATGCCGGTTTTGGTCGTGCATTTGAGATAGTCGGCTTGGCCTTCCGGGCATACTGCCGCCGTGCCGGTGATGGGCCCGGTGAACTTCAAGCCGTGGTCGTAGAACGTATACACGCGACGAACCTTGAAGTCGTTTTCGCTGTAAACCAGGATCACGTGCTTGTTGCCATAGGACCAGCCCTCGCAGGTGCTGCTCGCGTTGGTGCTGGTGCAGGCAATGGTTTTGCCTGAAACCAATTGGCGCACGCCGCCGACAACCAAGCAGGAATCCCACGCCCGGTCGTAAGTGACGCAGCCGCCGTATGGGAAATTCGAGATAGCCGTACTCGTCGAACTGGTAATGGTCAGCCGTTCGGCGGGGATGTTGTAGGGGATGTTGGTCGCGGCTTCAGAGACGGAGCGATCCAGCACGAAATCCCAGATGCCGAGCATCGTGTCGGCGGCATCCGCGCCCATGAATTGAAATCGGGTCAGCTTAACCGAGACGACGTGACCGGGTGTGCCCCAGGTCATCGTGCCTTGATTGTTTGAGGTGAATTGGATATCGACGCCGCCGATCGGGACGACTGTCGGTTTCTTGTACGGGCATTGGCTGATGGTGCCGATACATTGCCCACCCTGCGCGCTGAACAAGGCGGTTGGGTCGTTCAACCGCCAAGCGTAATAGCCCAGAATACTGCCGGGAAACTTGATGAATTCATACTTCATCGGGCCCTGAATGGTGACGAAGGTGGGTGTGCCGTCGGGGTTGTAGACGTAGCCCGCCGCGAACAGGTAGTCGTTCTGGATTTCAACCGAAATGGCGGTGCCGCCGGCGGTTGCGTCGGGGGTGGTGGTGCCGTAGTGACCGTTTTCGGGAACAAAGGCGTGGCTCGCCAGCGGCGCGGCGAGCACGAGTACGAGTACGAGCAGTAACGAGCGGATGCGCATGACCTATCTCCAATGATGCAGGTTGAGAGACCGGCGGGTTTTGCCGGCCTTGCCGAGATAGACGCAAAAAGCCCCGGTCAGGTGACACGCACCGGATCGAGCGCGGGGACGGACGGTTGAATCACTCGTAATCAGCCCAATATCAGAGGCAGTCCGCGGCTTCGGCCGCTTTTTGTTTCCGGGGTTTCTGATGCGAACCGATAAACTCACTTCGCGTTTCCAACAGGCGCTCGCCGATGCGCAGAGCCTTGCCGTGGGGCGCGACAACAACATGCTTGAACCCGCGCACCTGATGGCGGCCTTGCTCGACCAGCAGGGTGGCTCGACCGTACCGTTGCTCGCGCAGGCCGGCGTCAATGTGCCCGCTGTGCGCACGCGCATGGCGCAAGCGCTGGACAAACTGCCGAAGGTCGCGGGGCAGGAAGGCACCATCAATGTCGGCAACGACTTGACCCGTCTGTTGAATTTGACCGACAAACTCGCGCAGCAGCGCGGCGATGCTTTTATCGCAAGCGAACTGTTCGTGCTGGCCGCGCTCGACGACAAGGGCGAGGTGGGACGCGCGCTGAAAGAAGCCGGTGCGACCAGGACGAATCTGGAAAGCGCCATCGAAAAAATGCGCGGAGGCGACAAGGTGGAAAGCGAGAACGCCGAAGACCAGCGTCAGGCGCTGGACAAATACACCATTGATCTGACCGCGCGTGCGGAGAAATCCAAGCTCGATCCGGTGATCGGTCGCGACGAGGAAATCCGTCGCGTGATCCAAGTGCTGCAACGGCGCACCAAGAACAATCCGGTGCTGATCGGCGAACCCGGCGTGGGCAAGACGGCTATCGTCGAAGGTCTCGCCCAGCGCATCGTCAACGGCGAAGTGCCCGAGGGCCTGCGTGATCGGCGCGTGCTTTCACTGGACATGGGTGCATTGATCGCCGGCGCAAAATTTCGCGGCGAGTTTGAAGAACGCCTGAAAGCCGTGTTGAAAGACCTGGCCAAGGAAGAAGGCAATGTCATCCTGTTCATCGACGAGTTGCACACTATGGTCGGCGCGGGCAAGGCCGACGGCGCGATGGACGCCGGCAACATGCTGAAGCCGGCGCTCGCGCGCGGCGAGTTGCACTGCGTCGGTGCGACGACGCTGGATGAGTATCGCAAGTACATCGAAAAGGACGCCGCGCTCGAGCGCCGTTTCCAGAAGGTATTCGTCGGCGAGCCGAGCGTGGAAGACACCATCGCGATCCTGCGCGGCTTGAAGGAAAAATACGCGCTGCATCATGGCGTGGAGATCACCGACCCGGCCATCGTCGCCGCGGCGACGTTGAGCCATCGCTATATCCCGGATCGGCAGTTGCCGGACAAGGCCATCGACCTGATGGACGAAGCCGCCTCGCGCATCCGCATGGAGATCGATTCCAAGCCGGAAGAGCTCGATCGTCTGGAGCGCCGTTTGATCCAACTCAAGATCCAGCGCGAGGCGCTGAAGAAAGAGAAGGACGGCGAATCGAAAAAGCGCTTGGCCGATCTTGAGGCCGACATCGCCAAACTCGAACGCGAGTTTTCCGATTTGAATGAAGTGTGGAAGGCGGAAAAAGCGGCAGTGCAGGGCGCCACGAAAATAAAGGAGCAGATCGAAGCGGCGCGCGCAGAAATCGACGCCGCGCAACGGCACGGAGACTTGGCGAAAGTTGCGGAAATCCAATATGGTAAAATTCCACAATTGGAAAAACAGCTTGCCGCCGCGCAGGAAGCCGAAACTCGCGGCTTCAAGCTTTTGCAGCAGAAAGTGACCGGTGAAGAAATCGCCGAAGTCGTCAGCCGCTGGACCGGCATTCCCGTGGCCAAGATGCTCGAAGGCGAGCGCGACAAACTGCTGCGCATGGAAGACGAATTGCATCAGCGCGTGGTCGGCCAAGACGAAGCCGTGCATGCGGTCGCAGATGCGATTCGGCGCTCGCGTGCGGGCCTGTCCGATCCCAATCGACCGAACGGATCGTTCCTGTTTCTGGGGCCCACGGGCGTGGGCAAGACCGAGCTGTGCAAGGCGCTCGCCGAATTCCTGTTCGACTCGCCCGATGCGCTCGTGCGCATCGACATGAGCGAGTTCATGGAGAAGCATTCGGTCGCGCGTCTGATCGGCGCGCCGCCGGGCTACGTCGGCTACGAGGAGGGCGGTTATCTCACCGAAGCCGTGCGCCGGCGCCCGTACAGCGTGATCCTGCTCGATGAAGTCGAGAAGGCGCACCACGACGTATTCAACGTGCTGTTGCAAGTGCTCGACGACGGCCGCCTCACCGACGGGCAAGGCCGCACCGTGGATTTTCGCAACACCGTGATCGTGATGACCAGCAATCTCGGCTCGCAACTGATCCAGGACATGCCCGGCGACAGCGAGGAGGAATACACCAAGATGAAGGCGGCGGTGATGGGCGTCGTGCAGGCGCACTTCCGCCCCGAGTTCATCAATCGTCTGGATGAGATCGTCGTGTTCCGCCCGCTCGACAAGGCGCAGATTCGCCAGATCGCGCGCATCCAGACCGCGTATCTTGCCAAGCGTCTCGGCGAGCGCCAGTTGCACATGACCATCAGCGACAAGGCGCTGGACTTGCTCGGCAACGTCGGCTTCGATCCGGTGTTCGGCGCGCGCCCGCTCAAACGCGCGATCCAGCAACAGCTCGAAAACCCGCTGGCGAAGGAAATTCTCGAAGGCAAATTCCAGTCGGGCGATACGGTGGCCGTCGACGTCGATCATGGACGCCTCGTGTTCGCGAGGCAAAAGTCGGTGTAATGGTGTCCGCTCTATGACTCAGTTGCACCTGCAGTGGCGCGATTTTCATCGTGGCAGCGCTGGGAGACATGCATGCCATCGGCGCTGTCCGGCGTTTTCAGGCCGGTTGAAATGAGAAAAAGGCTCCCGCCAACGAGGCGAGGAGCCTATGCCAAAAGCAAAGTTCATAACCTGTGTCGGCGCAACTTTGGCGGTTTCGGAGTCGGTTGCCTGATCTCGTTTTCACGCACGAGGTGACACCTGGTTTTTCATTTCCGTTCGCGAGTCGCCCTACACCATCGTGACCGCGCCCTGCGCGGGCGCGTATCGAGATGGCATGAAGTGCAAGGTTTTGTCTCGTAGCGTTGAAATCACGCCTTGGAGTAGACCGGTTCCGACTTGGCCGCACCTTTCCAGAGCAGGACGACGATGGCAAACGCGATGCCGCTGATCAAGGTGCTGAGCGGCAAACCGACATTCAGGTACTTGGCTTCTGCCAACCAGTCGCCAACAGCCGTGCCGGTCGTTCGCGCAATCGTCACCGTGATCCAGTAGATCCACACGAACCGAGCGGTACGATTCTTGGTGAACTGCAATGCAATCACCAATACCAGGGTCAGGACAAGCGAGGACACCCCCATGCCGAGGGCGTGCTTGATATAGTCGCCGACGGCGGTGCCGAAAACGCCGGCACCGAGCATCGCGAGCCAATACGCGGCATTGGTCTGCGGCAAGCCCGGCACGCTGCGCGGGTCACGCGCACACAGCCAGGCGAAAACCGCGATAATCGCCGCCAGTGTCAGAGACAGGGGTACCGCCGGAAGGCGAAGGCGCCAAGCGAAGAAGTCGGCGATGTTGGTCGCGCCGGTGCGGATGATGATGATGACCAGCCAGTAGTACAACTCGTGGCGCCGTCCTTCCAATCGTTCGGCAAGGAACACCATTGCGGTGAGCGCCGCCAGCACGACCAGTCCCAAACCGGTACCCAAGCCGCTTTCGTGCGCATACAGATCGCCCATGTTGGTGCCGAAAACGCTGGCCAGGGCGATGGCCGCCCAGTAACGCAGGTCGATATTTGGAACGTGTATGGTTTTCATTGATTATCCTAGGAAAAGGCGGGCCTGTGAAATCGGGTCGCAACGTAACATGAATCAAATCGCAAATTGTGGAGGAAGCGAGGAATCCTTGATCTCCGACGCGGTTCGATCATCTCCACGCTTTTGCTTGTCCTCTGAGGAAAGTCTGGCGGCAGTGGATGCCAAGCAAGAGTGACTTGCATTCGCCAAGGAGCGCGAGTTGTCATCTGCGGCAATGAGATGGGGGCCGCTGTCGAATGCGTCGTTCGCAGCCAAGTCGTTCGCGCTGGTGCTCACCTGGCCACCACTTGCGGAGTATGCGATGCGCATCGTTCTCGGCACGGGCATCGCGCTGATCGTGCGTCGTTATCGACGCCGAACGGTGTGCGGGATTGGGTTTCAACGCGATCAGCGAGCGGGCATTGCGCCCAGCTCGCGTATTTGCGATGCCGTCGTGGTTGAGCGCTATTCGAAGTTTCGTGTAACGCGAAAACCGATCGTGCGTGGTTGGATCGGTACGACGTAGTATTGACCGAAGGAATTGAAATTCGGGCTTCCAGCCGGCTGCACGCAAACCTGTGTGGCGCATTCGGCAAAGCGATTCAATTCGCCGCGGCTGTCGAAGGCGTTCTTCATGTACACATCGAACGCCCAGGCGTTTTTCTTCAAGCCGGCGGAGAGATCGAGCGAGGCATAGCCGGGCATGTCGCCGATCAGGCCGTTTTCGATCACGCGCAAATCGGTGCGTCGGCGACCTTCGACGAAACCGGCCGCCTGAAAGTAGCCTTCGCCGCCGAATGCGTCGAACACATACCGGGCGGACAGATTGGCTTTTTCTTTTGCCGTCAGCGGCAGCGCCGTGCCGGCCGGCGCTTGCGGGCCGTTCGGGAATCCGGTGGAGCCGATTGGGCAATTCGTGATTGGATTGTCGTTGGCATCGAGCTGGCCGCAGTAGTTCGCGGTCAACTCGGATTTCAGGTATGTGAAGCCGCCGCTCAAAGTGAGGTCGTACGTGGCGGCCCAGGTCAGGTTCGACTCGATGCCGCGAATGCGCGCCTGATTGGCGTTGCGAATCTCGGTGAGCCCGTTCTGGCCGAGGATGGCGAATTGGAAGTCTTTCCAGTTTTCCTGAAACACGGCGCCATTCCAGCGCAGGCGATGATCGAACCACTCGGTCTTCCAACCGAACTCGTAGTTGGTCAGAAAGTCCGCGTGATATGGCGGCAGCGAGCCGCGCCGGTTGATGCCGCCGGGGCGGAAACCTTCCGACCAGGTGGCGTAGATCATCTTGTCCGCATCGAACTTGTAGGTGAGGTTGGCCTTGCCGACGTGGCCGTTCTGCGTGGTGGTCTTGTCGAGGTTGGTACACGGCCCACCGTCGAATTTGTAATTGCTGTAACAGGCGATTTCGCCCTGGCTGCTGCCGGTGAGATTGTCGTAGCCTAGGCCAAAGCCGAAAAAGCCGCGCAAGCTGTTCTCGGTATGGAAAAACCGCTCGCCCACGGTGGCGGTGAGCCGGTCGGTGATGTCGTAACTCAACTCGCCGAATACCGCGTAGTCGTCGTCGACGCGATGCTGCTTGGTCAACCACAGGGTGCCGGGCCAGCCGCTGACCGACAGCGAGGGGTCGAAGCCGTCGATCTGGTAGTTCTGCGAAATGCGGTGCGATTGATGTTGACTGAACACGCCGCCGACGAAGCGGAAGCGCTGATCCTTCGGCGAGGAGATGCGCAACTCATGGCTGGTTTTGGCATAGCCGTCGTTGCCACGGATGTGTTGCCCCGGGTTGATGTAGTTGCCGTTCTTGTCGGTGATGTACTTGCCGTAGCCGCTGAGGGTGTCGTACCAGAACGAATAGTCGCTGTAGTCCGAGTCGGTCCAATCGCTGCGGTTCAAGTGGGCGAACGCGTAGACCAGATCGAAGTTGCCGATCTTGCCCTGCACGGTCAATGCCGACTGCACCCAGCGGTCTTCCTGATATTCCGGATAGCTGTGGCTGATCTTGAGATCGCCGAGTTTCGGATCGAAAGCGTAGCTGCCGCCATTGCTCTGGCGTTGGCCCATGATCGTCGGCGTGATCGACCAATCGTCGTTGAGGTCGATCTTCAGCGCCGCGCGCGCGCCGCGCAGCCAGGATTCGTTGTAGGCGTCGTGTACGCGGTTCGCGTTGCTCGCCGTGATGCCGGAAGTGGGGTAGAAGCGCGAGCCCAGAACGTTGTCGACATAGCCGCCGTCGTGCTCGTCCCAGCCGGTCACGCGCAGTGCGATGTTTTCGCGCAGCGGCAGATTGACGAAGCCTTCGACCGTGTAGCCCAACGTGCCGTGTGCAACCGAATTGACCTCGGTGCTGACGCTGGCAGCGAAGGCGCTCGGGTCGGGTTTGTTGGTGATGATGCGAATCGTGCCGGCCTGCGAGCTGGCGCCGTACAGCGTGCCTTGCGGGCCGGCGAGGGCCTCGACGCGCTGGACATCGTAGACGTGCAGATCGAGCGCGCCCTGAATCGTGGTGATCGGTTCTTCGTCGAGGTAGACGCCGACGCTGGGCGAGGGGCCGGAGTGGTTGCCGTTGCTGCCCGAGGCGACGCCGCGCATGTAAATCTGCGAAAACCCGGGCGAGGTGCTCTGGATCGATACGCTCGGCAGCATTTTCACGTAGTCGGTCAGGCCATTGACGTTCATTTCGCTCAGCTTGTCGGTCGAGAGCACGTCGATGCTGAGCGGCACGGCTTGCGCATTCTCGGTGCGCTTTTGCGCAGTCACCGTGACGGAGCCGAGGGCTGCCGTCGGCTTGTCGGACGAGGCGGCGGCGGGCGCCTGCTGCGCCTGGGCCGAATCGGCGTCGGCGGCGAGAGCCGAGCCGAGGCACGCGAAATGGATCGCCGCGGCGAGCGGCAGTCGAATCAGGTGCGAATGCATGAGCTGCGAAGATCGGGGGGCGGATCGATGTTGTTTCACGACGGTTCTCCCAGTGGCGAGTAGCGGTTTGTCTTGGCATGCGAACGAGCTTGGCGGCCCGTCGCGTGGTGCATTGTTCTCGTGCGGAGCGAATCAGACGACGATATTCGGGTTTTCCAGAGCCTCCTTCAGCGGGCCGAGCCAAGGCTCGAAATGCTGCCAGTGATCCACGCCGTCGCGGTAGATCGGTTGGCGCACTTGTTCGGAACTGGCCGTGCGCACGGCGCGTTCGGTTTCGAAGAAACGCAAGCAAGCCGCCTCGAACGGCAGGCCGCAGTAATCGAGCAGGGCGCGCACTTCGCGTTCGGTATCGGCCACCATGTTCTCGTACATCACGCGATGCACGCGGCCCGGCAGTGTTGCGTCGAAGTGCTGCATCAGCTCGACGTAGTCGCGGTAGTAGTGGCCGATGTCGGCCAGAGCGTAGGCAAAATTTTGTCCGCGTGCGAAATGCTGGCGAAAGCACGACCAGCCGCAGGCAAGCGGATGGCGGCGCGCATCGATGATCTTCGAGTTCGGCAGAATGAGATGGATCAGGCCGACGTGAGCGAAGTTGTTCGGCATCTTGTCGATGAAGAACGCCCGCCCCAGTTTGCGATGCTTGGCGGCGCGAGCGAGGTACTCCTCGCCCAGCGCGCGCAGTTCCGCAGCCGAGGCATGCGCCACGGCATCGTGGTAGGTGGCCGTGGCGCCGCCGTGCTGGCCCGATTCGCGACTCTTGTGGCGCAGCGCGCGCGTGATCGAGGTCAGCTCAGGGAGTTCCATCGTGCCTTCGACTTGCGAGTGGCTCGACAGAATCTGTTCGATCAAGGTCGAGCCGGCGCGCGGCAGGCCGACGATGAAGATCGGCTCTGGCGAAGGGGCGCCGTGTCCGGCGCGGATGCGGAAAAATTCCGCCGTATAGAGTTGCTTGGCGCGCGCAAGACGCGCCGTCGTGTCCGCGGCGCGGTACGGCGCGAGTTTGAGTCGCAATGCGTTGCCGCGCGCATAGTGGACGAAGGATTGCGCGTAGTCGGCCCGGTCTTCGAGCGCCTTGCCGAGGGCGAAATCGAGATGCAGACGTCGATCCAGATCGGCCTCAGCATCGCCGAGGTTCGGATCGGCCAGTGCCGCGCGCATGGCGGCGATGTCGGCGTCGTTGAAACGGAAGGTTTTCAGATTGGCGAGGCTCCAGTACGCCTCGCCGAAGCCGGGATCGAGCGCGATGCACTCGCGGTACGCGGCAATGGCGCGCTCGGTCAGACCCTCGGTTTTCAGCGCGTGGCCGTAGCTGAGCCAGGCGTGAGTCTGCTGCGGGTATTCGCGCAGCAGATCGGCATAGAGCGCAATCGCCGCCGGGTATTCGCCGATACGGCAGAGCACGGCCGCCTTGAGATTGCGATATTGCGGGTGACTGGGTTCTTCGCTCAGCAGCGCATCGAGTTCGGCGATCGCCTCGATCGGCTTGTTCGCGCGATGCAACACGATGGCGAGGTTGTGTCGCGCCTCGCGGAAACCCGGCGCGAGTTCGAGGCCGCGGCGCAGCAGATTTTCTGCCTCCTCGATGCGGTCGATGCGCACGGCCAGCTCGGCCAGCATGCGGATGGCGACGACATCGGTCGGCGCCTCGCGCAGCCGCGCGCGCAGGCGTGCTTCGGCATCGGGAATCCGATTGGCCGCCAGCGCTGCCGCGGCTTGCATCAACGCCGGATCGTGGACGCTGTGGCGAACATGGTTGAGGTAGGCGTCGGCGGCGGCGGCGCGATCGCCCGCAGCAAGCAGGCCATCGCCGAGACGACGCCATAGCTGCGGGCGTGCCGGCCCGGCAGCGATCGCGGCGCGCAAGGCGACGAGATCGGGGTACAGGCTGCTGTCGTTACCGCGATCGAGCATACGGTTCCTGGATGCTGCGCAGACTCCGCTCCCCCGGAGTGTGACGGCGATGAGCGCATCGTCAATGGCGAGTTTGCAATAAGTGTGCGCCGTTCGCCACCCCTCCGTGCCGGCCCGATGCCGACATGAAATACAATTCGCTCACCCGGGCTGCGCCATGCGTACCGCGCAGGCTGGGTCGACCCACAGGAATCCACGATGCCCATCTACGAATTCGAATGCGCCGCTTGCGGCAACCGTTTCGATCGTTTGCAGAAACTCAGCGATGCCGATCCGACCGTATGCCCGAGTTGCGGCGCCGAGCGTGTTTCGCGTCGACTCACCGCGCCGGCGTTTCGGCTGTCCGGCAGCGGTTGGTACGAGACCGACTTCAAGAAGGACGGCGACAAGAAACGCAACCTGGCCGACAAGGGCGAAGCGGCGAAATCCGGTGCGGAATCCACGCCGAAAGCGGAGGCGGTCAAGTCGCCCGCCCCAGCGGGCGAAGCGGCCAAGCCTGCGACAAAAGCCAAAGGCGATTCCGCCGCAACGAGCAAGACTTGATCGATCGCCGACTGTCCACTGAATCGCGATTTTCGCGCAGGCGGTTTCGCTTGCTTTCCCGGGCGGAGTCTCCGCTACACTGGCGACGACTCAACCGAAGGGAGTGGGGTATGTCGATTCGAAATTCTGTAATGGGTTTGACCCTGGTTGCCGGCGTCCTGTGGGGTGGCGGAGCGCACGCGCAGTATTACGGCAACGATGATCGTGGCTATGGTGGCGTGATCGAGTGCAAGAGCAGCGGCTACAGTTATGCGCAGTGCCCCGTACCGTGGCGCGATGCGCGTGTTGCGCGACAGTTGTCCGATACGCAATGTCGGCGCGGCCAGAATTGGGGTTTTGATCGGCGCGGGTTCGTTTGGGTGGATCGTGGCTGCGCCGCGCAGTTCGTCGATGCCAGCGGTGGTGGTGGTGGCGGGTATTATCCCGGCAATGGTGGCCCGACCCCGCCGCCGTGGCGCCCGGATCCAGGCTGGAATCAGCGCTTTTCGGTCCGTTGCGAGAGCACCGATGGCCAGAATCGCTTTTGCCAGGTCGATGTCGGCAATGGCGGGCGTGTGTACCTGGAACGGCAGGATTCGCGTTCACCCTGCATCGATGGTCAGACGTGGGGCTGGAATCGCGCGGGCGTGTGGGTGACGCAGGGTTGTCGCGGCGTGTTTACCATCGATCGTCGCTGGTAGCGAGGGCGGTGACGAAGTCGCGTGCGAGCGGGCCGGGTACGGCCTTTCCGACCCGCAATGAAGGACAAAGTCAACGAAGCGTCCGCCTTGCGCGGACGTTTTCGTTTGCAGTGCAACAAAAACCCTCGTAGGATTCCGAACCCGTTTCGTGCGGGCTCGTTTCTCGGCTCTCGATTTGACGCTCCGAGTCGAGAGCTGGGGCTGGTTTGAAAAATTCTACGGAGTAGTTCTTGGGCATGCGCACGCATCATTGCGGCCTCGTCGATGAGGCCTTGGTCGGTTCCGAAGTCACGTTGTGCGGGTGGGCAGACACGCGCCGCGATCATGGCGGCGTGATCTTCGTCGATCTGCGCGATCACGAAGGCGTGGTGCAAATCGTGGTCGAGCCAGAGAACGCTGGCGCATTCGCCGCGGCCGAGCATGTGCGTTATGAATTCTGCCTGCGGATCGTCGGTCGCGTGCGCGCACGTCCCGCCGCACAGATCAACGAGCGCCTGCGTACGGGCAAGATCGAAGTCGTTGCCGACCAAGTCGAAGTACTCAATGCGGCGGCGCCGTTGCCTTTCATGCTCGACGACACGCCGGGCGAGGACTCGCGTCTGCGCTATCGCTACCTCGACATTCGCCGCCCGGACATGCAGCGCAAGCTGCGCATGCGTACGCGCCTCGTCGCCGCGCTGCGGCGTCATCTCGATGCGCGCGATTTTCAGGACATCGAAACGCCGATCCTGACCAAGGCCACGCCCGAAGGCGCGCGCGACTACCTCGTGCCCTCGCGCGTGCATCCGACCGAGTTCTTCGCCCTGCCGCAGTCGCCGCAGTTGTTCAAGCAGTTGCTGATGATGGCTGGCATGGATCGCTACTACCAGATCGCGCGCTGCTTCCGCGACGAGGACCTGCGCGCCGACCGCCAACCCGAATTCACCCAGCTCGACATGGAGTTCGCGTTCGTGGAAGAACGCGATGTGCAGGACGCGGTCGAGGTGATGATTCGGTCCGTGCTCAAGGAAGTCGGCGATATCGATCTGGTCGATCCGTTTCCGCGCATCTCTTACGCCGAGGCGATGCGCCTGTACGGCTCGGACAAACCCGATCTGCGCATCGCGCTGCAACTGGTCGATGTCGCCGAACACGTCAAACATGTCGACTTCAAAGTGTTTGCGGGCCCCGCCAACGATGCTGGCGGTCGCGTGGCCGCGCTGCGCCTGCCGAATGGCGCCGCGCAGCCGCGCAAGTATCTCGACGATCTCGGCCAGTACGTCGCGCGCTACGGTGCGAAGGGCCTGGCCTGGATCCGCATCGATGACATCGCCAAGGGCCGCGATGGCCTGACCTCGCCGATTACCAAGTTCCTCGACGACAAGGCGCTGGATGGCGTGTTCAAAGCCGTCGGTGCACAGAATGGCGATGTGATTTTTTTCGGCGCCGGCCCGTACAAGACGGTCAGCGATTTCATGGGCGCGCTGCGCCTGAAGGTCGGCAAGGACAACGGCCTCGTCGAGAATGTGTGGAAGCCACTGTGGGTCACCGATTTCCCGATGTTCGAGTACGACGCCGAAGCCAAGCGCTACGTCGCCCTGCATCATCCGTTCACCGCGCCCAACATCGACGACATTGCCGATTTGAGAGCGAATGCGGCGACGGCCCTGTCGCGTGGCTACGACATGGTGCTCAATGGCAACGAGATCGGCGGCGGTTCGATTCGCATCCATCGCCCCGAGATGCAGTCAGCCGTGTTCGAACTGCTCGGCATCGGGGCCGAAGAGGCGGAGGCGAAGTTCGGTTTCCTGCTCGAGGCGCTCAAGTACGGCGCGCCGCCGCACGGCGGCATTGCCTTCGGCATCGACCGCATCGCCGCACTGATCGCCGGCACCGAGTCGATCCGCGACGTGATCGCGTTTCCGAAAACGGCCAGCGCGCAGGACCTGCTCACCGGTGCGCCGTCGACTGTCGCCGAAGCGCAGTTGCAGGAATTGCATGTGCGTGTGGTGAAGCCCGTCAAGGCATAAAGGGCAACGGAAAAGCGAAACGGGCAGGGGCCGTATGAGCGAACACGTCATCCTCGTGCATGGGTTGTGGATGCGCGCCTTCACCTTGGCCGCGTTGCATCGACGTCTCGAACGCGAAGGCTACATCGTCCATTTTTTCGATTACGCCAGCGTGCTCGGCACGCACGACACCAGCGTCGACAAACTGGTCGAATTCGCGCGGGCGATCTCTCGCGCCGAAGCTACCCCCGAGCGAATCCATTTCGTTTGCCACAGCCTCGGCGGTTTGATGACGCTGCGTGCCTTGCGCAAGCTGCCCGGCCTCGCGCCCGGCAGTGTGGTCTGCCTCGGCTCGCCATTGCGCGGCAGTGCGATCGCGCGCAGCGTCGCGCAGTTGCCGGGCGGCGCGTTTTTCATCGGCAAGAATCTCGACGTGCTGCTCGAAGGGCTCGAACGTTGGGACGGCAAGCGCCCCGTCGGCGCGATCGCCGGGCGCTTGCCGTTCGGCCTGGGGCTCGTCTTCGGCGCACTGCCGATGCCGCACGACGGCACGGTCAGCGTCGAGGAGACGCAATTGCCGGGCATCTGCGATCACATCGTCGTACCCGCAACGCATACCGGATTGTTGTTTTCCGATGAAACGGCGGCGCAGACCGTGGCGTTTCTGCGCAACAAACGTTTTCAGCACCCCCAGGGGACGTAAGATATCCGTCATGGGCGAAGGTTCGACCATCCGTATACTTGGCATCGATCCGGGCTCGCAACGCACGGGCGTCGGCATCGTCGACGTCGATGCGACAGGGCGTGCGGTGCATGTGTTCCACACGGCATTGACCTTGCTCGCCAACGACACGTTTTCGTTGCGACTCAAGCAAATTTTCGATGAGCTCGGCGCCATTGTCGCCGAATACCGGCCGCACGAAGTGGCGATCGAACGCGTGTTCATGGCGCGCAATCCCGATTCGGCGCTCAAGCTCGGCCAGGCGCGCGGCGCGGCAATCTGTGCGATCGTGCATCACGGCCTGAGCGTCGCCGAGTATTCGGCGAAAGAAATCAAACAGTCGGTGGTCGGCGGCGGCGGTGCAGAGAAGCGCCAGGTGCAGCACATGGTCGGCATGCTCTTGAACATCGAACGCAAAATACAGGCCGATGCCGCCGATGCGCTGGCGGTGGCGCTCACGCACGCGCATGCGCGTGCGAGCGCGCAACGGCTGCGTGCGGGGGGCGCGTTGGCGACGCGCGCGCGCGGCAGCACCTCGTCGTGGAGAAGCTTCCGATGATCGGCCGCCTGCGCGGAATCCTCGCCTCGAAGCAGCCGCCGTGGCTGCTGATCGATGTCGGCGGCGTCGGCTACGAGGTCGAAGCGCCGATGTCGACGATCTTCGAGTTGCCGGAAACCGGACGCGAGATCGCGCTGTTCGTCCACTACGCGGCGAAGGAAGACACGGTTTCGTTGTACGGTTTTCTGCGCGACGCCGAACGCACGCTGTTTCGCACCCTTCAGAAAGTATCGGGCATTGGCGCCAAGACCGCGCTCGCCGTGCTCTCGGGTACATCGACCGAAGACTTTGCGCGGCTGGTGTTGGCGGGCGATATCGCCGCACTGACGCGCATTCCCGGCATCGGCAAAAAAACCGCCGAACGCATCATCGTCGAATTGCGCGATCGGGTTGACGGCATGGCCTTGCCCGTGTCGTC
>JAFEFR010000025.1 GCA_018240485.1 Pseudomonadota bacterium | reverse complement strand
GCCGTTGCCGTGTGCGGACAGAATACCTCGCCGTAGCGGGCATGCCGTGCCGTGATCGTTGCGCGGATCGCGGCGTCGTCGACGGATGCCGAAACGAATTCGCCGCGAAGCACAGCAGCATCGGGGTACAGCCAGTTCAGACGCTCGAAGTTGCTCGGTGCGCCCACGTCCATCGCGTTTGCGATCGTGGCCAAGCTCGCTTGCGCCGTGTATTCGGCGCCGGCAAAAAAGTCCGGCAGTACGCGATTGGCGTTCGTCGCCAAGGCGATGTGGCCGATCGGCAAGCCGCACGCGCGCGCGAGCACGCAGGCGACGGTGTTGCCGAGGTTGCCGGTTGGCACGACGAAGTTGAGCGGCGTGTTGGCTGTGCGGAAGTGACGCAGCGCCGTGTCGGCGTAGTACGCCATTTGCGGCAACAGGCGCCCGAGGCTGATGCTATTGGCCGATCCGAGTGCAACGACATCGCGTAATTCGCGATCGCTCAGCGCCTGCTTGACCATGCGTTGGCAGTCGTCGAACGTACCATCGACGCGGAACGCACGCACATTGCCGCCGAAGCAGCCGAGCTGGTGCGCCTGACGTGGCGAGACACGACCATCCGGGTAGAGGATCGCCACTTTGAATCCCGGCAATCCGGCAAACGCGGCGCCGACGGCGGCGCCGGTATCGCCCGATGTGGCGACGAGAATCGTGAGCGGCTTGTTTGCATTGCGCGGCAGACGTTGCATGCAGGCGGCGAGAAAACGGGCGCCGAAATCCTTGAACGCGGCAGTCGGGCCGTGGAACAGTTCGAGGGTGTGATCATGCGGTGTCGCCAGTGCGCGCAGCGGAGCATCGAACGTGAAGGCCTGTCGGGCGATCGTCGTCAATTCGTCCGCCAGCGCATCGCTTGCAAAAAACGGTACGAGCAATCGTGCGGCCACGCTCGGCAGATCGGCGCAGTCGTCGAAATCGGGCAGCGTGAACCGAGGCAGGGTTTGCGGCACGTACAGGCCGCCATCGGGAGCAAGGCCGGCGGCGAGCGCCGCAGACAGGCCGAGCGCGGGAGCGTTTCCGCGGGTACTTGTATACTTCATGCGATGACGTGGGCGGCGGGCCCGTTGACGGGGGAGAGGAAGGACTCGCTGTCG
>JAFEFR010000259.1 GCA_018240485.1 Pseudomonadota bacterium | reverse complement strand
GTGAATATCCAGCTCGCATGCGCGGCTTCGCGCAGCGCGCGCATCGGCGGCGCAAGGTCGAGCGGCGTGGCGTGGAAGGCAAAGCCATGCTGCGACAGTTCGTACCAATGCACCGCCTCGTGCGCGCTGCCATCGAGCACGGTATGCAGCCGCTGGCAAAGCGCCTCGCCGCGTTGATGCACGCTGTCCATGCCGCGCGAACGCTCGGTATGCGGCGCCAGCGCATCGACCAACTTGGCAAGCGCCTCCTCGATCGCGCGCAAGGCTTCTTCGATATCCTCGCTGCCATCGAGCAGGTCGAAGGCGCCCTTCGGCGGCAACGAATCCAGCACCAGACGCAAGCGCCGTAGCGCCGGCGCCACGGCCTCGATCGGCTCGCGCAGGGTCGCCAATGCGCCCGTCACCGACGCGCATTCGGCCAGCGTGTCCTGGGCCAGTTCACTGATCTGGCGCGAGGTTACGCTGGTGGAAAAAAAACCGCCGGCCAGTTCGGGAATCTGATGCGCTTCATCGAGGATGAAGGCCTGTGCGCCCGGCAGGATTTCACCGAAACCTTCCTGTTTCATCGCAAGATCGGCAAACAACAGGTGATGATTGACGACGACGAGATCGGCCTCCTGCGCGGCGCGGCGCGCCTTGACCACGAAGCAGTCGGCATACATCGGGCATTCCGCACCGAGGCAATTTTCCGCGGTCGAGGTCACGCGCGGCCACAGCGGCGAATCCTCCGGCACCTCGGCAAACTCGCCGCGATCGCCCGAACCCGTGCGCTTGGACCACGCGCGAATCGCCTGCAAGTGCGCGACTTGCTCGCGTGAGGCCAAGCGCCCGTCGCGACCGAGTTGATCGACTCGATAAAGGCAAAGGTAATTCGCCCGCCCCTTGAGCAGGCTCGTCTTCAGGCGCGCGCCGAGCGTCGCGCGCACGCGCGGCAGGTCGCGATGGAACAATTGATCCTGCAAGGTCTTGGTGCCGGTCGACACGATCACGCGCTTGCCCGAGCGCAATGCGGGTACGAGATAGGCGAAGGTCTTGCCCGTGCCGGTACCGGCTTCGGCGATCAGAATGTCGCGATTCGCGATCGCCTCCTCCACCGCTTCGGCCATGGCCTGTTGCGATTCGCGCGGGGCGAAGTTCGGCCCATCCTGCGCGAACGGGCCTTCCTCGCCAAGCAATTCGCGCGCGC
>JAFEFR010000258.1 GCA_018240485.1 Pseudomonadota bacterium | reverse complement strand
GTCATTTGCAAGAGCTGCTGCTTCTCGTGATTTTCCAACGGCAGCAGCTCGGCGAGACGCAAACCAACCCAGCCCGCATCGTCGAAATGCTCGCGCGGCGCCCTGGCATGGATACCGCCGGCTTTTTCGAGCAGGCGTTCGAGGATCGTCGCCAGCAAGTGGTGTTCGACCGGAATATCGACGCGTGCTTCGTTCGGCACGAGTTCGACGTCGCCGTGCATGGCGCCGTTGTCGCGCACTCGCGAACGGGCGAGGCGGAAGCGCTGCATACCCTGCGCACGGATGCCGAGCAGGCCCTCGGGCGTGGTCGAGAAATCGACGATGCGCGCGAGGGTGCCAACCGCAACGGGCGTCGCCGCCTCGCCAACCTCGCTGCCCGCCACGATCAGGCAAACGCCGAACGGCGCATCGTCACGCGCGCATTCTCGCACCATGTCGAGATAGCGTGGCTCGAAAATGCGCAAGTTCAACTCGCCGCCGGGAAACAGCACCGTGTGCAGGGGAAACAGCGGGACATCGAGCGTAGGTTCGGACACGCGGGCAGTTTAGCATTGCACAGCACGGTGCTTTTTCGCCGACCAGGCGCCCAATCGCCTCGCGACCAGGCGATGGCGTGTCATCCGCTGGGCCGATAGTGCGTTGATGGCACAGACGCAGCGTTGGCATGCGCATACATGGAGAGCCTGCAATGAAATGGGTCATGGCCTTGTTTTCCCTTGGCGTGGTGGTAGCTTCGAGCACGTTGGCGCAGTCGCCGCCGACGACATCGACAAGAAACCCGTGCGGCCTGTTTTCGCTCAAAGCCAATGCCGGCCCACCGACGCCGGGTCACGGCGAACAGGCCCATCCCTTCACGCAGGAGGTGCGCCTCGCGCTCGCCACGCGCTTGGGTGCGGGTTACGTGCGCATCAACACCCGTTTGAATGGACGTATTCCCTACGACGAGTTGCAGGCCGCGCGCCGCGCGGGTCTGGGCGTGGTACTGCATGTCACCACGCACGAGGGCGGCGCGTCCGCCGGGCCGGTGACGGATTTGGCTGCGTATCGTGCGAGCTTGTCCAACGTGCTCGATCATTTTCACCCGGATGTGCTCGCGATCGAAAACGAAGAGGTTGATCCGAGCTTCTATTCGGGCACGGCCGATCAGTACCTGGCCCAATTACAGGTCGCCATCGACGTGGCGCATGCGCATGGCGTAAAAGTGACCAATGGCGGCCTGACCAATCGTGCGCTGTCGATGGTGCTTCCCGGCGTCGCCGCCAACGAGGAAGACGGCGCTCATCGCGGTGGCGGCGCGCGTCATCCCGACAATGCCCGTGCGCAGCGCAAGGCGGCGATGACCGAGCAGTTGTTGAGTGCCTACGGCCACATTGGCCTGGATTACGTCAATTTCCACTGGTATCGCCGCGATCCGGAGGAACTCGAACATGTGGTCAAACTATTGCGCGAGCGCACCGGCAAACCCATCATCAGCACGGAACTGGGCGAGTACGACGATTCAGCCAGCTGGCCCGCCGGCGTGCTCGGCGCGTCGCGTCGCGTGGGGCTGCCGATTGCCATCTGGTTCAACGGCGATGGCCATCGCGCCGTCGCGCTGGCCAATGCCGACGGCAGCTTGCGACCGAACGCCGCCGGATTCGAGTCTGCCTGTCATTGAGTGATGCCGCTGCTGCTGCGCGCCGTCAGCGCGATTCGCGCAAGGCCGCGAGAAAGCGTCGCGGCGCATTCTCGAAGCCACCATTGGACATGAAAACGACGTGGTCGCCCGGGCGCGCTTGCTCGTGCAACGCAGTGATCAGCGCATCGACCGTCGGCGCGGTGTGGCCGCGACCATGCAGTGCCGCCGTGACTTGGGACGCATCCCACGGCAGTTCCGCGCGTTGGAGGAACACGACCGCGTCGGCCTCGGCCAGACTCGGCGCAAGCTCGGCGGCATGGGCGCCCGCGCGCATCGAGTTGGAGCGTGGCTCCATGCCGACAAGGATGCGCGCCGTGCCGACGCGCGCGCGCAAGCCCGCGAGCGTGGTTGCGATGGCGGTCGGATGGTGGGCGAAGTCGTCGTATACTTTTACATCATCTGCACTGCCGATGAATTCCATGCGGCGCTTGGCGCTGCGGAAATCCGTGAGCGCGGCCATCGCACGACCAATGTCGACACCACCGGCATCGGCGGCGGCGAGCGCGGCGAGTGCGTTCGTGACGTTGTGCCGACCGATCAAATTCCAGCGCACGACGCCGAGCTCGCTGCCGTCGCGCGACACGGCGAATTCGGCACCGTCGGCGGCGATCAGGCGCGCGCGCCAGTCGCCCGTATCCAGGCCGAATGTCGTGACCGGCGACCAGGCTCCCTGTGCGAGCACGTCGGCCAGATGCCGATCCTCGGCGTTGACGATCAAACGGCCATTGCCCGGCACCGTGCGCACGAGGTGGTGGAACTGACGCTGGATCGCAGCCACGTCGGGAAAGATATCGGCGTGATCGAATTCGAGATTGTTGAGGATTGCGATCTGCGCATGGTAGTGGACGAATTTCGAACGCTTGTCGAAAAACGCGGTGTCGTACTCGTCGGCCTCGATGACGAAGTCCGCCGCAGGTGATGTGCCAGTTTGCGCGGTGCCGCCCTCCCCCGCGCCTGCGGCGTGACCTCTTCCGCCTGCGGGAGAGGTGAGGAATCCACCAAGGCGCGCCGACACGCCGAAATTCTCCGGCACCCCACCGACGAGAAAGCCCGGGGCGCGACCACAGGCGTCGAGGATCCACGCCAGCATCGCCGTGGTCGTCGTCTTGCCGTGCGTGCCGGCGACGGCGAACACGCGGCGTTCGCGCAGCAACGCATCGCCGATCCATTGCGGCCCGGAGACGTAGGGCAGGCGTGCGTCGAGCAGGTACTCGACCGCGGGATTGCCGCGCGACAGCGCGTTGCCGACGATGACGAGATCAGGCCGTTGCGTCGCATCTTGGCTGCCAAGATG
>JAFEFR010000257.1 GCA_018240485.1 Pseudomonadota bacterium | reverse complement strand
CTGAAGCAATTGCGCGAAGGTCGACTCGATGCCGTCGTGCTCGCCGAGCCGATCCACGACGACCAACTTCACGCGGAATTTCTGTTCGAGGAGCCGTTCCTGCTCGCCGTGCCCGAACATCACGAACTCGCCAAACGCAAGACGCTGAAACTCGACGACCTTTCCGACCAAAGTCTGCTCCTGCTCGAAGACGGCCACTGCCTGCGCGATCAGGCGCTCGAAGTCTGCGACCTGGCGGGGGCAGGCGAAAAGTCCGGCTTCCGTGCGACCAGCCTTGAGACACTGCGTCAGATGGTTGCGGCGAACGTCGGCGTGACCCTGCTGCCGACGCTTGCCGTAAAACCGCCGGTCGCGCGTTCGGAGAATATCCGTCTCATACAGTTCCGCGGCCATGCGCCGAGCCGGCGCATCGCGATGTTCTGGCGCAAGAGTTCGGCACTGACGCCGTTTCTGAAGAATTTCGCCAGCGTGTTTCGCGAACTGCCGAGCGCGCTGCTCGACCCGCATGTCCTGCCCGAAACGACGACGCCGGCGATCCATCGACGCGCCACGCCCGACGCATCGAAACCGCGGCGTTGAATCAAGGCGGCGACACCGCGCTCGCGCTCACGCCCCGCACCGCATCGTCGACGCTGGAGTAATCGAGCGCACTCGCGGGCGGCAACGCCGCGAGATCGGCGCGAACCAGCGCGTCGCGGGCCAGATCCTTGAGGCGCGCGACACGCAAGTCGATCCCTCTCGCCGTCAACCACGCGGCAAATTCGGCCATCGCTTCGATCGAGGTGCTGTCGAGATCGGGCGATTCCTCCAGACTCAGCACCACGAGTTTCGCCCCCGTGCGGATCGAAACCGCTTGACGCGCCTGCACGAACAGCGGCTCGGCATTGGCGAAAAAGAGCGGCTCTTCCGGGCGCAGCACGAGCATGCCCGCTGCCGTCAGCGCAGTGGGAAAGCGCGTCACACTGACGTAATCGTGCATACCGATGCGCCCGAGTTCGGCCAGACGCGGGTTCGCCAGCGTGCGCAACAGCATGACCACGCTGAACGCGATCGCGACGAGCAGACCGTCGAGTATGCCGAACGCCATGACCGCGAACACGGCCGCAAGGGCAACGAGGCGGTCGCGCTGCCACTGGAAGTAGTTGTGGAACACGCCGATGCGTACCGAATGACCGACCGCGTGGATCACGATCGCCGCGAGCACGGGCTCGGGAATGCGCTCGATCAGCGGCAGAAACGACAGCACGAGCAGCAGCACGACCAGGGCCGCCGTCAGGCCGGCCAAACGCGATTGCGCGCCGGCCGCTTCGTTGGCCGACGTCGCCGAATAACCTGCGCCGACGGGCGTACCGTGGAACAGGCCGGACAACGCATTGGCCGCAGCCAGTGCCAGAAGATCACGATTCGGCCACACCGCGTCGTCATGCTTGAGTGCGTAGGTGCGGATCGCGCTGTAGGACTCGGCATAAAGAAT
>JAFEFR010000256.1 GCA_018240485.1 Pseudomonadota bacterium | reverse complement strand
GCCTCCGGGCCGGGCGGGCAGAACGTCAACAAGGTCGCCTCGGCGGTCGAGTTGCGTTTCGATGTGGCCGGATCGCCGTCGCTGTCGGACGCGCTGCGCGCGCGCGTGCTCGCGCGACGTGACCGCCGCCTGACGGCGGAAGGCGTGCTCGTGATCCAGGCCAGTCGTTTTCGCGACCAGGCGAAAAACCGCGAGGATGCGCGTGCGCGCCTGGCTGAAATTCTGCGGACAGCGGCGCACGTGCCGAAGAAGCGCGTTGCGACCAAACCGACGCGCGCCTCGAAAGAGCGTCGACTCGATGCAAAGCGTCAGCGCAGCACGCACAAACAGCAGCGATCCCGGCGCAACTGGAGCGACGATTGAGCAAGGCGACGAACGAACCCGTTTTCCCCATCCTGCCACCGCAAGCGCCGCAGTTTCCGCCCTCGCTTTTTGGTTGGTTATGCAGGTTCTTTCTGCGCCTCAGTGGCTGGCGCATTGTCGGCGCGCTGCCCGACGTGCCAAAGCTGGTCATGATCGGTGCGCCACACTCGTCGAATTGGGACGGCGTGCTGGCCATGGCGTTTCGCGCCGCAATCCGTCTGGATATCAGCTTCATCATCAAGGACGACTACACACGCGGCCTGCTCGGGCCGATCGTGCGTCAACTCGGCGGCATCGGCATCGACCGAAAGGCGGCGCACGATGTGGTTTCGCACATGCGCCAGCAGTTCGCGCGCAAAGAAAAGCTCTGGCTCGGCATCACTCCCGAAGGAACGCGCAAGAAGGTAACGAAATGGAAAAGCGGGTTCTGGCACATCGCCCGCGCGGCGAACGTGCCGGTGCAGCTTTTTTATTTCCACTATCCGGACAAGACGATCGGCCTGGGGCCGCTGCTCGACATGACCGACGATCTCGATGCCGACATGGCGCGTATCCGTGCCTGGTACGTGCCGTATCAGGGGCGTAATCGCGGCACCGTATGACGACGCCCGTGCTGATGGCATGGAGCGGCGGCAAGGATTCGACGCTCGCGCTCGAACGGCTGCTCGCCGACCCGCAGGTGCGCGTGACCGCCCTGTTGACCACCGTCACGCAGGATTACGATCGCGTCGCCATGCACGGTGTGCGCCGCTCGATCCTGCATCGGCAGGCCGCCGCGCTCGGACTGCCGTTGATCGAGGCAGAAATCGCGCCCGCCGCTTGTAATGAAAGTTACGGCTCGGCGATGACGCAGGCGCTCGTGCGTGCGCGCGAGCGCGAGCCGGCGTTGCAGCATTGCGCCTTTGGCGATCTGTATCTCGCCGACGTGCGAGCCTATCGCGAGGCGATGCTGGGGAAGCTCGGTTGGCGCGCCCTGTTTCCGCTGTGGGGGCAGGATACACAAACCACCGCGCGCTATTTCATCGAGCGCGGCTATCGCGCGATCCTGAGCTGTGTCGATACGCAGCAACTCGGCGCCGGCTTTTGCGGGCGCGACTACGATGCCGCGTTGCTTGCCGAACTGCCCGCAGCATGCGATCCCTGCGGCGAAAATGGCGAGTTTCACACGTGTGTCCACGCTGGGCCGATCTTCTCGGAATCGATCCCTCTATTTCGCGGTGAGCGCGCATTGCGGGACGAGCGCTTTCAGTACGTCGATCTGATCGAGCGCTGAATTCCACGGTGAGCGAGGAGCGCTATCCCCACAACCACGGCCGCGGTTCCGTGCAATCCTCGCGCCGCGAAGAATCAGGCGAGGCAAGCCCGAATGCATCATGAGCGCACTGATTTCTTGCTTGCGCCATCACGATCGGTTCGTTGTTTTTATTTTCTCAGTTTGCCCGAGATATCCTTGCGTGTGTGCGCCGCATCAGCCAGACCGTGAGTGCCAGCGCCGGTATTCCGATCACCGCCGTGTAGACGAAAAACCACGGGTAGCCGAACGCATCGACGATGCGGCCCCACAGGCTGGCAAAACTTTTCGCAGGCAGCGCCCACAGGGTGCCGAACAACGCGTACTGCGTCGCCGTGTACGCGGTGTTGGTCAGCGAGGACATGTAGGCGATGAACGCGGTGCCGGCAATGCCGTTGGCGATGTTGTCGAGGCTGATGATCGTGGCGAGCCAGCCGATGCCCGGTCCCGGCGCGTGGGCGTTGGCCGCGTGCGCAGCGAGAAAGTCGGCGAGGTGTGCGCCGGCATAGGCATAGAGCAGATTCGCTGCGCTGAGTAGCACACTGCCAAGCAGCATCGTCGGCAATGCGCCGTGGCGCTTGACAAGATAGCCGGCGAGGAACGCGCCGCCAAGCGTCAGCACGATGCCGTAGCCTTTCACGATCAGCGCGATCTGATCGAGTGAATAACCCAGATCCAGATAAAATGGCATCGCGGCCACACCCATCGTGGTGTAGTTCCAGCGATAAGTGAGGATGAGCAGCAGAATCGGCAAGCCGGCACGCAACCCGTTGCGCGTGAAAAAATCGACGAACGGGCAGACCACGGCACCGATCAACCAGGCGACCGCTGCACGCACCGATGCAGGCCAATGCGCCGAGCGCTCGAGAAAGGCGATGACACGCACCTCGTTGGCAACGGTGGTGCGGTTGATCGGCGCATCGGGTTCGGCAATGAACAACGTGGTGAGGATGCCAATGCCAGCCGCCAGAGCCATCGCCAGATACGCACCACGCCAGCCGAAGCTGGACGCCGCGAGCAAGGCTCCGGCGCCGCCGGCGATCAGCGCGATCTGATAACCGGTCTGATACGCCGCCGCCATCGAGCCCTGCCATTGGCTGTCCACGGCCTCGATGCGCCAGGCATCGACCGCGATATCCTGCGTCGCCGACGAAAATGCGGTGAGAACTGCAAGCCACGCAAACAGCGATGCGTTCGCCGTCGGTTCGTGCAGCGCCATCGCGATGAGTCCGACGACGATGCCAATCTGGCCGAGCAGCATCCAGCCGCGACGCCGACCGAGCCGGTGCAGCCATGGCAACGGGAAACGATCGACGATCGGCGACCAGAAAAATTTCAGTGAATAGGCAAGGCCAACCAGGCTGAAATAGCCGATCGTCGTGCGATCGATGCCACCCTGACGCAGACGCGCCGACAGCGTGGTCAGCACCAGCGGAAACGGCAGGCCCGAGGAAAAGCCAAGGAACAGCATCGCACCCACGCGCGGATGCGCGTAGGGCTTGAACGTCGCGCGCAGGCGCTGGGCGAATGCCGTCACAGTGCGTAGTCCACCATCATGGGCGCATGATCGGAAAAGCGCGGTGCGGGCGTGATTTCGCAATGTTTCACTTTCGCGGCGAGGCCCGGCGTGACGATCTGGTAATCGATGCGCCAACCGACGTTGTTCGCGCGCGCGCCGCCGCGGTTCGACCACCAGGTGTATTCGGTCGCTTCGGGCTTGGCGACGCGGAAGGCATCATGCCAGCCGGTCTTCGGCGGCTTGCTCACGCCGTCGCCGTGCGCGTCGGCGATCAGGCCGTTGAGCCAGGTGCGCTCGGCGGGCAAGCAGCCGGAATTTTTCTGGTTCGAGGCCCAGTTTTTGATGTCGTTTTTGGCGCGCACGATGTTCCAGTCGCCGCACAGCACATAGTCGCGGCCGGAGTGGAGCCATTCGGCAAAGATCGGCGTGAGCCAGTCCATGACCTTGAACTTGAAATCCTGCCGTTCTTCGCCCGACGATCCCGACGGGATGTAAAACGAAACCACGCTCAGTTTGCCGAACCGTGCCTCGATGTAGCGGCCTTCTTCGTCGAACTCGCGCCAGCCGAGCGCCGTGCGCACCTCGTCCGGTTCGCGCTTGGCATAAATCGCGACGCCCGAATAGCCCTTTTTCGTCGTCGCGTCACGATAAAAACAGTGGTGCCCATCGGGACGAAACAGCGGATCGACAAGTTGATCTTCCTGCGCCTTGGTTTCTTGCAGGCAAACGACATCGACCTGCTGCTTTTTCAGCCACTCGAAGAAGCCCTTGTTCGCGGCAGAACGAATGCCATTGGCGTTGAAGGTGAGAATTTTCACGGGCTTCGGACTCAAGGCGGAAGAGTCGTAGATTATCCGATTTGGGATCGTACTTATGCTGGCGCCGCCGCCCTGTGCGCCGAACATCGGGCGAAGGCATTGCTATCATTCCCGCCCCGAGTCCCGAGCCTTGAATCCCGTGCTTTCCCACCAGCGTGCCTTCCTCGATCTCGCCCTTGCCAAAAACGCCCTGCGCTTTGGTGAGTTCACGTTGAAATCCGGTCGGGTGAGTCCGTATTTCTTCAACGCCGGAATGATCAGTTCAGGCGCGGCGCTGGCCACGCTCGGGCGCGCCTATGCGCAGGCCGCGCTCGATTCGGGAATCCGCTTCGACATGCTGTTCGGCCCCGCCTACAAGGGTATTTCGCTGGCGACGGCCACCGCGATCGCCCTCGCCGACGTCGCCGACAGGGATGTGCCGATTGCCTTCAACCGCAAGGAAGCCAAGACCCACGGCGAAGGCGGAACCGTCATTGGCGCACCACTGTCCGGTCGCGTGCTCATCGTCGACGATGTCATCACCGCCGGCACGGCGATTCGCGAATCGCTGGCCTTGATCCGCGCGCAAGGCGCCACCGCCGCCGGCATTCTCATCGCGCTCGACCGCCAGGAGCGCGGTCAGGGGGCGTTGTCCGCGGTGCAGGAAGTCGAGCGCGAATTCGGCGTGCCGGTCATCGCCATCGCGCGTCTGGCCGAGCTGTTTTCCTTGATCACCGCGCGTCCGGATTTGGCCGTGCATCGCGAGCGCATGCAGGCGTATCGCATGGCCTACGCAGCAAACGACTGACCCCGCGGTGACGTACATCGTCCATGCCGGATCGTTGTATCCTTGGAAAAACTTCTTGCCGACCCGTCCATGCGCCGTCCCGTCTCCATCACCCTGCTCACCCTCTCCGCCATCGCGACCTTGCCCGCCTGGGCACAGCAAGGCGGCGTCACTCCCCATCGTTATCGCTGGACGGATTCGCATGGGGTGGTGCAATACGGCGATTCGCCGTCGGCAGAAGCGTTGCGGGTCGGCTATGAAGTCATCGATGGTCGCGGCATGGTCGTCAAACGCGTCGATCGGGTCAAAACCGCTGCCGAAAAAAAGGCTGAAGCCAGCGTGGTCGACGCGGCCGCGCAGGAAAAGCAGCGCGCGATCGATGCCAGACAGGCCGACGCGCAATTGTTGCAGGCCTATCCTTCCGAAGACGCCTTGATCGCGGTACAAAAAATGCGTCTCGTCGCGATCGATCAGGATATTGCCAACGTCAAAGTCAGTCAGGCCGATCAGGAAAAGAATCTTGCCGAACAACTGGCCTATGCTGCCACCTTCGAGCGCGACAGCAAACCGGTGCCTGCCGCGACCCGGCAGCAAATCGAAAGCTTGCGCGTGAACATCGACAAGCAGAAAAAATTCATTGCCGACGATCAGGCAAAACGCGCTGCCGTTGAAAAAAAATCGGCCGATGAGTTCGCGCACTATCGCGAATTGCGCGCAGCGCGGGCGAAAGCGCAGGAGTGAGTCCGTCCGCTTCAGGCGCGACGACGCGAGCGTCGGCGCAAGCCTAAAACGGCAGCTTCAACCTCGAATTCACGGCGAGCAACTGCGCACGGAAGGCTCCCTCGATGCGCTTGAGCGCCTCCATGTTTTCGGCATCGAATCGCAGCACGAGGACGGGCGTCGTGTTGGATGCGCGCACGAGGCCCCAGCCGTCCGGCCAATCCGCACGGACACCGTCGATCGTATTGATCGATGCCCCTTCGAATTTGGCCTCGTTGCGGAAGCGCTCGATGAACTTGTAGTGTTCACCCTCGTTCATTTCGACCTTGAGCTCGGGTGTGCTCACACTGTTCGGCAACGCCTCGAACACCGCCTGCGGCATGCGTTGCTGCGCGTCGGAGGACAGCGCTTCGAGCAGGCGTGCGCCGGCATAAAGCCCATCGTCGAAGCCGTACCAGCGTTCCTTGAAGAAAAAGTGCCCGCTCATTTCGCCCGCCAGCTCGGCACCGGTTTCGCGCATCTTGCCCTTGATCAACGAATGTCCCGTGCGCCACATCAGCGGTGCACCGCCCGCGGCTTCGATCACGGGCGCAAGTTTTCCAGTGCATTTCACATCGTAGATGATCGTTGCGCCTGGCTTGCGCGAGAGCACGTCCTGGGCGAACAACATCAACGTGCGATCCGGGAAGATAACCTCGCCCGAGGGCACGACCACGCCCAGACGATCGCCGTCGCCGTCGAAAGCGAGGCCGATGTCGGCCTTGATCTGCTTGACGGTGAGAATCAGGTCTTCCAGATTGTGCAAGTCGGAGGGATCCGGGTGGTGGTTCGGAAAATTGCCATCGACCTCACAAAACAACGGCACCACGTCCGCACCGATCCGCTCGAACAATTGCGGCGCGATCGCACCGGCAATGCCATTGCCGCAATCGATCACGACTTTCAGCGGGCGCTGCATGCGCACGTCGCCCGCGATCCGGGCGATGTAGTCCTCGCTCAGATCGCGTTTGTCGAGCATGCCGGCACCCTTGGTAAAATCCTTGTCCTCGATGCGCTTGTAGAGTTTCTGGATCGCCTCCTCGGCCAGCGTTTCGCCACCGAGCACGATCTTGAAGCCGTTGTAGTCGGGCGGATTGTGGCTACCGGTGACCATCACCCCGGAACCGAGGTTCAAGTGCTGCGTGGCGAAGTACAGCACCGGCGTCGGCGCCGCGCCGATGTCGGTCACATGCGCGCCGGTCGAGCGCAGGCCATCGATCAACGCCGCGGACAGACTCGGGCCGGATAGCCGGCCATCGCGCCCGACCGCGATCGTACTCAAGCCACGGCTCGCCATTTCGCTACCGATCGCACGACCGATCAGGCGCGCCACATCGACATTCAGGGTTTTGCCGAGGACGCCGCGAATGTCGTAGGCGCGGAACATGTTGCGGTTGACATGGACATCTGGTTCTTCGCTCGCCTCCGGCTTCGCGGATGATGTCTTGAACTGCGGCATTGCCACGATCTCCCTGGGAAAGATTTCCATTTTGGCAGGATCCGCACCGTGCTGTCGCCGGGACAAGGCGTCCAGCAGCCCTCGCCAGCCGAGTCGCCGCGCGTGGAACGTCATGGCGGCAGCGGCAAACGCGAGCAGGCCCAACAAGCCGAGCAGGATCGCGCTTCGCGGCCCAACGATGAGCGAGGCAGGCAAGGCATAGGCAACTTTCAGTTGGCTCTCGGCAACCGGTTTGTCGACCGAATCGCGTGGTTGGCCGCCGACGCCGATATCAGCAAGCAGGAAGTCGTTCGCCCCCGTCCCTTGACGCAATTCCAGCCGACCGTTGCCGTGGTCGAATCGACGGAACGCGGTCAACATGGGATCAAAGGGGAAAGTGGCAAAAGCGTAGGCCAGATCGCGCCCCGCGTGCGTCACCGGCAACGCGAAGGCGAGCAGCCGTTTGCCATTTGCTTGAGAGATCGTCTGCGCGGGCACCGCCGCATGCGCCCGTTCGGCCTGCACGAGCATGGCCGAGCGGGCATAGCCGAGCTTGGCGAAGTCGTTCGCGAACACGTCGGCGAGGTCGGCGCGGTGGAATTCAATGTCGGTCAGCTCGGGCAGAGCCCGCTTCGCGCTCGCGATGGCCGCATCGCGGCCTTCCTGCCAGGACGCCGCCTGTGCGAGGGGCATCGTCACTGCCTCGCTCGCCAGCGTCTGCTGCAACAGTGTACGAGTTTGCTTCACCTGCTGACCCAGCAGTTCCGCCGCCGCATCACGCGCCGCAGCCAAGCGGGTCGGACCGTCCGCTTCGGTGTAGACAAGCCAGGCCTGCCACAGGCAAAACGCGCCGACGATCGCGAACAACAGCGCGCCGATCAACATCAGATAGCGTCCGATGCCGGTGTACTCGACGGCGGGTTGCCGCCCGGGCGACGGCGTTTCTACGCCACTTTCCGGCTCCGGCACAGGCGCCGCCCCGTCGAACTCCGCATCGGGCGACGCCTCGGGTTTCTTTCTCGCAAGCCAGCTTGCCATGCTCGATCCCCCCAATTCATTCAGGGGTGATAACGCGCTACGCGCTGCCGGAATGACCGAAGCCGCCGACACCGCGTTCGCTGGCGTCGAACTCTTCGACCACACGAAACCGCGCCTGCGCGACCGGCATGAATACCAATTGCGCAATGCGTTCCCCCGGGGCGATGGTATACGCAGCGGCAGAGCGATTCCAGCAGGAAATCATCAGTGGACCCTGGTAGTCCGCGTCGATCAGCCCGACGAGGTTGCCGAGGACCAGCCCGTGCTTGTGCCCCAACCCCGATCTGGGCAGGATCACGGCGCAGTAGTTCGCATCGCCGATGTGGATTGCGATGCCGGTCGGAATCAAGGCTGTCGCCCCGGATTCGAGGCGCAAGGGTGCATCGAGTGCGGCACGTAGATCCATGCCGGCCGAGCCGGGTGTCGCCGGCGCCGGCAAGGCGATGTCCTTGCCCAGGCGCGGGTCGAGAATTTTCAGCTCGACCTCGATCATCGCGGGCGTTTTCCGGCGCGCTTCACCGTCGCGGAACGACGCACAACCGCCTTGCCCTTTGCAACTCCCGACCGTGCCTTCGCCATTTCGAATTTTTCGATGATGCGCAACAGCAACTGGCGCGCGAGCGCGAGTTTGTCGGCGCGCGCGAGACGCTCGGCGCCATCGCGCGAGATCAGCAGAATTTCATTCTCGCAGGCATCGAACCCTCGGCCTTCGCCGACCTGGTTCGCCGCGATCAGGTCGAGCTTCTTGCGTTCGAGCTTGGCCCGCGCATAGGCCTCGACGTTCTGGGTCTCGGCGGCGAATCCGACCACGAACGGACGCGGCTTCAGCGCCGCCACGGCGGCAAGGATGTCCGGGTTTTCGTGCAGGCTCAACGTCAACGCGGCACCCGACTTCTTGAGTTTGTGTGCCGCGATTTCGTGTGCGCGAAAATCGCCGACGGCGGCGGCGCCGATGTAGATGTCGCACGTCGACGCGCGCGCCATCACTGCCTCGCGCATGTCGCGCGCGCTGCGCACGTCGACGCGCACGACGCCCATCGGCGTCGGCAAATGCACGGGGCCGGCGATCAGTTGTACTTGCGCACCCTGTTCGACCGCCGCTTGCGCGGCGGCAAAACCCATGCGCCCGGAACTGCGGTTGCCGATGAAGCGGACTGGATCGATGTCCTCAAAGGTCGGGCCGGCGCTGATCAGCACGCTTTTGCCGTGCAGTGGCTTGGGGCCGTGCCGCGAAGCCAGTTCGGCGACGATCCGATGCGGCTCCAGCAAACGGCCCGGGCCGGATTCCGGCTCCGCCATGCGCCCTTCTGCAGGCCCGAGAAACAGCGCACCGCGCGTGCGCAGGAGGGCGACATTGGCCTGGGTAGCCGCGTGCCCCCACATGCGCAGATTCATCGCCGGCGCAATTGCCACCGGCGCTTCGCTGGCCAAACACAATGTCGTCAACAGATCGTCGGCAAACCCGCTTGCCAGTCGCGCGATCGCATTCGCGCTCGCCGGCGCGATGAGGATGCGCTGCGCCCAATGGGCCAGCTGCAGATGCCCCATCGCCGCCTCGGCAGCTTCGTCCCACAGGCCGGAGTGCACCGGTTGACCCGACAGCGACTGGAATGTCAGCGGCGTCACGAACCGCGCCGCATTCGCCGTCAATACCACGCGCACTTCCGCACCCGCCTCGCGCAATCGGCGCACGAGTTCGCACGCTTTGTAGGCGGCGATACCGCCGGTCACGCCCAACAGCACGCGCAGACCGGCAAGGGCGTTTGGAGCTTCGTGTTGCTGACTCATGTAGGAAATCCGGCGACATCGCAAAGCGTGGCTAGCTTACCGGAATTTGCGCCGGGCTTGGCAGCACGCGGCGGCATATCGGCCCACGCTTGCGGCATGACGATTCTTGACTGGCCCAGCGAGGAACGCCCGCGCGAAAAACTGCTCGCGCGTGGTGCGGCGGCGCTCTCGGATGCGGAATTGCTCGCGATTTTTCTCGGCAACGGCAAACGCGGGCAAACCGCGGTCGACCTCGGTCGCGAACTGCTGAGCCGTCACGACGGACTGAAAGCGCTGCTTGAACTGGATGCGGTCGCATTGGCCACATTGCCCGGTCTTGGCATCGCCAAGGCGTGCCGCTTGCATGCCGTGGTCGAACTGACCCGACGTTATCTCGCGACCGATCTCGACCGCCCGCAGGCGCTGGCGAACCCGCTGGCCTCGGCTGAACTCGTGCGCGCCCGCCTCGTCGGCTATCCCTATGAAGTGTTCGCCTGCCTGTTCCTCGACAATCGGCATCGCCTGATCGCCTTCGAGGAATTGTTTCGTGGCACGATCGACGGGGCGAGCGTGCATGTGCGCGAAGTCGTGCGACGTTGCCTGGCGCACAATGCGGCCGCGGTGATCTTCGCCCACAATCACCCCTCCGGCGTCGCCGAACCAAGCCAGGCCGATCGTGACATCACGCGTGAGTTACAGCGCATGCTGCGCATGATCGACGTGCGTGTGCTCGATCACCTGATCGTCGGTTCGAACCGAACGACTTCACTCGCGCAATCCGGCCTGCTTTGACATTGCGCAGGCCGGTCGGCAACGATCGATCTGGACGCGGCAGAGTCGAGGTGCTAATGTAATCGTCCAAGGGCTTTGATGCCTCGCTCGAAGTCGTTTCCCTCCGCGATGGAATCGCCCGCCTGGTCGTACGGCAGGCGGCATCGAATCCCGAAAGAATTTCGAGCATTGGCAGGCGCGATTGTCGCTCCTGCCCCGGCGTTTTCCCGCTCCACGCGGAGCGAAAGCCGCCTCCCTCCCTTCCCTGCAACGGCACCGAAAAAGGTCCGCTCGTGTCCGAAATCGAATCCAACGAATCCGGCGGCGAAAGCCGCAACACTCCATCCGATACCTCTTCCGCTCCGGGCGCCGCGCCGTCTGGCGGCAATGGGGGCGATGCGCAGAAGTCGCCGCAAGACGACGGCGACGGCCGCCGCAACGAGCGCCGCGGTCGCGGTCGCAACCGTCATCGCAATCAGCAGCGTGGCAATGGCAATCAAGGCAATCGCGGCCCCAACAACAATAACAACGATGGCGACGAGGAGTTTGTCGAGATCCAGGGCCCGTACAGCGGTCAGACGATCGACCTCAACGACCTCAAGCGTCAGCCCGCGCACAAATTGCTCGCTCAGGCCGAGACGCTCGGCATTCAGGAAGGTGCCGCGCGCGCGCGCAAGCAGGACATCATCTTCCTCATTCTCAAGGCCTACGCGCGCGGCGGCGGGCGCATCTATTCCGAGGGCGTGCTGGAAATCCTGCAGGACGGTTTCGGCTTTCTGCGCACGCCGGATGAGAGTTACCTCGCCGGCCCGGACGATATCTACATCTCGCCCTCGCAGATTCGTCGCTTCAACCTGCGCACCGGCGACTACATGGCCGGCAGCGTGCGCCCGCCCAAGGAAGGCGAGCGCTACTTCGCCCTGCTCAAGGTCGACTCGATCAATGGTGAGCCGCCGGAGGCGTCGAAGAACAAGGTCCTGTTCGAGAACCTGACCCCGCTGTTCCCGCGCAAGATGTACCACCTGGAACGCGGCAACGGTTCGAGCGAGGACATCACCGGGCGCATTCTCGATCTGGTCTCGCCCATTGGCTTGGGTCAGCGCGGCATGATCGTGAGCCAACCCAAAGCCGGCAAAACGATGATGTTGCAGAACATCGCGCAGGCCATCGTGCACAACTATCCGAAAACGCATTTGATCATCCTGTTGATCGACGAGCGTCCGGAAGAAGTCACCGAAATGCAGCGCGGCGTGCGCGCCGAAGTGGTGTCTTCGACCTTCGATGAACCGGCGCTGCGCCATGTGCAGGTGGCCGAGATGGTCATCGAGCGAGCCAAGCGTCTAGTCGAGCACAAGAAAGACGTGGTCATCCTGCTCGACTCGATCACGCGTCTCGCGCGCGCCTACAACACGGTCGTGCCGTCCAGCGGCAAGGTGCTCACCGGCGGCGTGGATGCGAATGCGCTTCAGCGCCCGAAGCGGTTCTTCGGCGCCGCGCGCAACGTCGAAGAAGGCGGTTCGCTCACCATCATCGCCACCGCGCTGGTCGAAACCGGCTCGAAGATGGACGAGGTGATCTACGAGGAGTTCAAGGGCACCGGCAACATGGAAGTGCATCTCGACCGCCGCATCAGCGAGAAGCGCGTTTACCCGGCGATCAACATCAACCGCTCCGGCACGCGTCGCGAGGATTTGCTGATCGAACCGGACATGCTGCAAAAGATCTGGATCCTGCGCAAACTGCTGCACCCGATGGACGAACTCGCGGCGGTGGAATTCATGCTCGACAAGATGAAGAACACCAAGTCGAACGACGAGTTTTTCAATTCGATGAAGCGCTGAGCGCGGTTCGCCCCAACAAAAAAAGCCGGCATCGATGCCGGCTTTTTTTCGTCGGTGCACAGCGATCAGTCAACGAAAATCGTCCATGTCCAACCCGCGCACGCCAACGCCAGGATGGTGAAGCCGGCCACAAACATTGCAAACCGGTGCGTCACCGTGTTGCGGCCGGTTTGGATGGCGCTGTGCGCGATGCGCAAGGCGACGAACGCCCAGGCAGCGATGGGCAGCCAGACTGGAATGTGATCGCTCGCGAGCGCCAGTGCGCACAACGCATAGAACAGCACCGGCAATTCGAACAAATGGTTGTAGTTGTCGGATGCGCGCGAATCCTGCAACAGCGCGTTGCGTTGTGCCGACAGCGCGACCGATTGCGGCGTGATGCGGCGAGCCTGCATTTCACGAACGCGGCGCACGAGCATCAGCACGCCGACCGCAAACGTCAGCAGCATCAGCGTGGCACAGGCGGCAATGAGGTGTCGTGCAGGGGTCATGCGCGGGCTCCGGTTGATGCGAGCGCCGTCGGCTGCGAAAGGTTTTGGCGCTGAATGTCGAAAGCTTCGATCACCGCCGCCATGTCCGATGCGCCGAGGGCATGACGCTCCGCAAGCGCGTACAACGCGCAGCATTGCGCGATCAGCGGCGCGTACGCCTCGGCGCGCCGACATTGGCGCGCGATGTGTTTGGCAATGGCATGCACATCGCCCACACTTGCCTGCGCGGAATAGTCTCCAACGACGAGTTTGTGCAATTTGCCGCGCGACACGTCGCTCGCCATCGCGCCGGCATCGAGAATGCGGCGCAGCAAGGCGACGTCGACGCCAGCGGCACGTGCGGCGTGTACGGTCTCGGCCAGCACGCTGACCATGCCAATCAAGTAGTGATTGACCGCAAGTTTCATGCGCAACGCTGCGGGCACCGCACCGCAAACGAACGTGCGCTCGCAAAACGTGGCCAGCAGTGGCGCTACCTGCGCGATATCGTCGGCCTCCCCGGCGAGCATTCCCAGCAAGCGCCCTTGCTCTGCGGGAATGCGCGAGCCAGAAACCGGCGCCTCGACATAACGCCCGCCTGCCGCGAGGATATCTGCGCCGAGCGCGCGGGAAAATTCGGGATCAATCGTGCCCAATTGCACGATGGTGCGCTCGCCAACGCGCTCGGCGAAATCGAACTGACCGCGACCGAGCACCGCGTCGACGGCGGCTTCATTCAACACGACCAACATGATCAGGTTGGCCGCATGAAACAGCGCATCGAGGTCCTGCGCGACACAGGCACCGGCGGCCGCCAGCGGCGCGCACTTGTCCGCATGTCGGTTCCAGACCCATAGCGGCACCTGCGCGCGCAGCAACCTGTGTGCAATCGGCAGGCCCATGGTGCCGATGCCGGCCACGCCAACGCGCACGCTCGTGACCCTCGCCGTCGCAGCTGGGTTCAAGGGATCAAGGGCTTGTTTCGGCATCGCTGTGCTCAGGTACTTCGGCAAGCCATTACAGCGCCTCGGCGCAATGGCGTACAGTGTCGGATACGTCATTTTTGGTGCGAAATCAGACATGAAAGATTTTGAGGTTCTCGTGCTCGATGGCGCTTACCCCAGCAGCGTCGCCATGAGCCGCGACATTCTCGATGCCGCGAGCACCATCGCCACGAAGCTGCGCTTGCCGATACCCACGTGGGGTCTGTATTCGCTGTACGGCGGATCGGTTTCGTTGCGCGATGGCATCCGCATCGATACGAAAAAGCTGCCGCCGCGACCACGGCAAACGCATTCGGTCTGCGTGATTCCCGGCTTGGGCTCGGATCCCGAATCGATCAACGCACGCATGGCCTCGTCACAGGGGCAGCACATCGCCCGCAGTTTGCGCCGACACCTCGCCTGCGGCGGGCAGATCGCGGCTTCGTGCTCGTCGGTGTTCGTGCTGCACGCGGCCGGATTGCTCGATGGGCGACGCGCCACGACGACGTGGTGGCTGGCGCCAACGCTGGCGCGCATCGCCCCGCACTGCACGGTCGATGCCGACCGCATGATCTGCGCCGATGGCCCCATCGTGACCGCAGGTGCGGCGTTTGCCCATGCCGATTTGATGTTGTACCTGTTGCGCGAGCGCTGCGGCCCGCAGCTGAGCGAGCACGTGGCGCGCATGCTGCTGCTCGAATGTCGCCACGCGCAGGCCGGGTTCGTGATTCCTGAAATGCTCGCGAGTGGACATGCCCTGGTCGAGCGACTCACTCAGCGCATCGAAGCCGCGTTGCCGCGTGTGCCGAGCATCCTCGCCTTGGCCCGCGACTTGTGCGTGTCGGAACGCACGCTGGCGCGCCATGTGCGGCAAGCCACCGGCAACAGCACCAAGGCATTGATTCAGCGCATCAAGTTGCGCAGGGCACGAGCGCTGCTTGAAAACAGCCGCATGTCCGTGGAGCGCGTTGCCGAGGCGATTGGCTATCGGGATGCCACGGCACTGCGCCGGCTCATGCACAAACTCGGTGCGGCCACGCCGGGCCGCTATCGCGCATCGACCAACGTTGCCGTGGCTTGATGCTGCGCAAGCTACCGCAGCGCGGCGGGCACGTTATCGGCTTGGCGCGCGCGCACTGGATGCGCGCACGATCAGGTTGCACTCAAGAGTCAAGGCGCGCGGTGCGATGACTTCATCGGGACGCTCGAGGCGTGCGATCAGGAATTCGGCTGCCAGCTCGCCTTCTTTTTCCGTGGGCTGACTCATCGTGGTCAGCGCCGGGGCAATGAAGCCGGCGAGAGGAATGTCGTCGAACCCGGTCACGGACACATCCTCGGGCACGCTCAACCCCGCCTCGGTGATCGCCTGAATCACGCCGATGGCGGTGACGTCGTTGCGTGCCATGATGGCGCTGGGGTGAGTGCGCAGTTGCAGCAGGCGCTTGGCCGCGCGGTAGCCGGTCAGTGAATTGGGATAATACGGACGTGCCGGTTTGTCGTCGCCAACCACCCAGTCGGGGCGCACCTTGATGCGCGCGCGTTGCATCGCCGCCAGATAGCCGCGCAGGCGACCGACATGCTCGGCTTCGGACAGGTGCGCGCCAACAAATGCAATGCGCCGGTGACCCAGACTCAGCAGATAGTCGGTCAGAATCTCGCTGCCGCGCTGGTAATTCGAGGTAATGGAATCGAAATCACCGCTTGCGAGGGAGCGGCCGATGAGCGTGGTCGGCAGTCCGGCGCGGCGCGCCTGTTGCAGCAGCAGATCACTGATGTGTGTTTGCAATGTGGCAACGATCAGGCCGTCCGGGCGCTGGCGCAGCATCGTTTGCAGCGCCTTTTGCTCCATCGCCTCACCGTCATCGACTACGCTGGTGAACAACGCGGTGTAGCCGCGTGCACTCACGTATTTTTCGATGCTGTGCACGAGGGTCGCGGTGTGCGGATTGCCGAGGTCGCCAACGACGATGCCGATTACGCCCGAACGGCGCGCGCGCAGCGCCTGTGCGCTGGCGTCGGGCACGTAGCCGAGCGCCGCCACGGCGCGCAACACCAGTTCGCGCTTGCCGGCATCGACGTAGCCGATGCCGCGCAATGCACGCGACGCGGTGGAGATGCTGACGCCGGCATGGGCGGCAACGTCGTGGATGGTTACGCCGGGCATGGCACAGGTGGCAACGTTTTCTTGTGAAAGTTGCGATGGGCTTGAATAGTATCGAATCCCAAGTGTGCGGTGAATCAATATTGTGCAAACGTTTTCATTACGGCCAAGACGAAACCTCGGCATCGCCAGCGCGCGGGCGCGAGCTTTGGTTGTGCTCGCTCTCGCCGCGGGCACGCTGCTTGGCGGTTGTCGGCGCGCGACCCCCGAGGCAGCGCCCGCACGCTCGACGCTCGAAAAAATCCGCGCCACCGGCATCATCACGTTGGGGCATCGCGACAACAGCATTCCGTTCTCGTATTTCGACGATCAACAACACGTGGTCGGCTACG
>JAFEFR010000255.1 GCA_018240485.1 Pseudomonadota bacterium | reverse complement strand
TCGCCCAACTACTACCGGCGCAAGGAAGCGCCGTGGCTCGATGCGGCCAGACGCGATCTCGCCACCCTCGGGCCGCCATGACGGCGCCGCATTTTTTCGGAAAGCATCGGCCATGAATTTTTCTTCCGCATCGTCGGGTGTGGCGGCATTCGATCGCAATCGCGGCATCGATGCGCTGCGCGGCGCATCGATCGTGTTCGTCATCTTCAATCATCTCGGCATTCGCATGCCGCTCGCCAAGACGGCGTTGGCGCAAATACTTCCGTCGTGGCTGCTGCGCGGGTTGAACTGGAACGGCTACGAGGCGGTGTTCCTGTTTTTCGTGATCTCGGGCTTTCTCATTGCGCGCCGTTCGCTCGAGCGTTGGGGCGAATGGCAATGCACTCCGTTGCGGCAGTTCTACCTGTTTCGCGCTTCGCGCATCCTGCCGACGCTCGTGCTCGTCGTCGTCGCGCTCGCCGCATGCCATCTCCTGCGCGTACCGAATTTCGTCATCGACAAGCCGGGGCAATCGTTGGGCGGTGCGATCGCCGCCGTGTTCGGTCTCTGCATGAACGTCTACGAGGCGCGTCACGGCTATCTCCCGGGCGGTTGGGACGTGCTCTGGTCGTTGTCGATCGAAGAAGTGTTCTATCTCGCTTTTCCGCTGCTCTGCGTGAGTCTGGGCCGCGTGCGCGTTGCCTTTGTCGTGGCGTTGGTTGCGCTGGCTCTGTCGCTGCCGTATACGCACGCGCTGTTGCGCGCGGAATACGGGCAATCGCATTCGCAACTCGCCGAAATCTGGCTGGAAAAAGCCTATCTGCCCGGCATGGCAGCAATTGCGTTCGGCGTGCTGACCGCCTTGTTGGCGCAACGAATCGCGGCGCCGCCGCAGCGCACGGCGCTTGCCTGTTGCCTGATCGGCGTCGCCGGCATCGGCAGCGTTTTCTTCGCTGGCAAGTTCGTTTTCCACTGGTTGCGCGATGGTTACATGGTGTTGCTGACCGGCTCGGCGGCGAGCCTCGTGCTGGGCCTGCACTGGCAGGCGACATCCGGCAAACCATGGCAAATGCGCGCGTTCGGCTGGGTGTGTTCGTGCGGAAAGCTCAGCTACGAAATCTATCTGTTCCACATGTTTGTCGTGTTCGCGATCGTCGGTATCGCTCGCGCCTGCGGGCTCGACGAGGAATGGGGCTGGCTGTGGTATGCGCCGACGCTGGTGCTGTCGTGGTTGCTCGGCCGCATCGTGTCGCGCGCCTTCTCGCAGCCATGCGAGCGCTGGTTGCGCAACCGCTTCGCCGGGAGGCCAATTCCCGCTGGATAGCCCCTTGGCATTGCGCCACATGCGCACCGCAACGCGGTCGTTAACGAGTGCGCTGTGGCATTATCATGCCGGGGTGGGGAGATGTTCATGTCGTCAGATACGTTGAATGCGGACGCGGACGGCGCACGCACAATCGGGCCATACCGGCTTGTGTGCGTCCTGGGTGAGGGCAGCATGGGCCGCGTCTGGCTTGCCGATCAGGATCAGCCGCGCCGTCAGGTCGCATTGAAAATCGCACATGGTGCGCAGCCGAGCCTGCTTGCCCGCATGCGCCGCGAAATCGATACGTTGGCCGCGCTCGAACATCCCGGCATCGCCCGCTTGTACGCCGCCGGCGAAACCCGCAGCGGCGACGTCGACGTGCCGTGGCTGGCCATGGAATACGTGCGCGGCGTCGATCTGCTTGGTTACGTGCGCACCGCGCATTGCGATTTGTCGTCGCGATTGCGGCTTTTCGTCGACGTCGTGCGCACGGTCCAATTTGCGCACGACCGTGGCGTGATCCATCGCGACCTGAAGCCGGGCAACATTCTTGTCGATGAGGAGGGGCGCACCAAGATTCTCGATTTCGGCATCGCCTACCGCCTTGGCGATGAGTCGGCAGGCCTGACCCTGGCCGGACAGGTCCTCGGCACCTTGCCCTACATGAGCCCGGAGCAGCTCAATCGCGGCGAGCGCGGCGCCGATGCGCGCAGCGATGTGTACGCGCTCGGAGCGATCGCCTACGAGCTCGTCAGCGGCCGTCTGCCGCACCCGGAGCTGGCGACGGCGACGCTGTTCGAGGCGCTCGATATCCTGCGTCGCGAACCGGCGCCCGCACTCGCCAGCGTAAGCATCGTCGCGCGTGGTGACCTCAATACCGTGGTGATGAAAGCGCTCGCCGACGAACCGGCGCTCCGCTATGCGAGCGCCGCCGCGTTCGCCGACGACCTGCAACGCGTGCTCGATCGACGCCCGGTCGCCGCGCGTCCGCCCACGCTGGCGTATCGTGCGACACGCTTCGTCCATCGCCATCGGGCGCTCAGCGCCGCGGCGGCGAGCGTGTTCGCGATTCTGCTCGCGGCCAGCGCGATTTCGCTGCGCTTCGCCTTTGCCGAGCGCGATGCATGGGACGAAGCCGAGAAGCACGCGCAGGAGAGCGCAGCCGTGAATGCTTTCCTGCAGCACATGCTGGCGTCGGCCAATCCCGAGTTGACCGGCGGTCGCAACCCGAGCGTCGCCGAGCTCATCGA
>JAFEFR010000254.1 GCA_018240485.1 Pseudomonadota bacterium | reverse complement strand
GTCGTGATCTTCGACAAGACCGACGGCTGCGGTACGACACGCCCGATCAGGAAATGGTATGCGGTCGCGCCGGCGGCAATGACCAGATCGCGCCCGACGACGAGCCACATGAGCCAGTCGGGAATCGCGCCGGCGAGATGCAACGAAACGAAGCAAGCCACCAGAAGCAATTTGTCCGCGAGCGGATCGAGCACGCCGCCGAGCCAGCTTCGCCAACCGCAGCGTTTGGCGAGCAGACCATCCAGCGCATCGCTCGCACCGGCGATGGCGACCACGACCAATGCCGCTTCGAAATAGCGGTTTGCGATCAACCAGATCAGGGGCGCAACGAGGGCGATGCGCGCCAGCGTGATCGCGTTCGGCAAATGTCGCCAGGGGGAAATTTGGTTCTCTGCCGAAAGCATGTGCAGGTCACGGCTGCAAATCGAAAATGGCGTCGACACCGGCAACCGGCGGCTCCGTGTTGGTCGCCTGCGCGAGATGCGTCGCCGCGAGCGATTCGGCCAGGCTTTGCAACGTGCCACGCACTTCGATGCGAACCTGGAGCACGTTGCCATGCGCTTGTTCCACACTCAATGCACGCACATCTGGAAGGGTGCCAAGCGCGCCAACCAAACGCGCATAGTCCGTGGCCGAGCGCAGGCCGCTGAACCAGATTCGATAGCTGCTCGCAACGCCCGGGGAGGGCGCCACGTCCGCGGGAACCGCTGGCGACGGCACGCCGGTCGGCGCCGACGCCACCGTGCCGGGGTTCGCGGGGGCGGTATCGCCGGGCGCCGACACGGACGGTGCGGGTGTAGCGGCTTGCTCGCGCACCAGGGCATCGATCTGGCCGGCGTCGAACTGGGCGACGAACTGGAATTTCGTCCCCGGTTTCTTTGCTTCGCCCGCCGGCACATCGGCTTGGTAACGGTAACTGCGGACGTAGCGCTCGGCACGCGTCAATGCGCGCGCGACCTCGGGGCGCTTCAACACGCTGGCATCGCCCTTGGCCGCCTGCGTGATGGCCTGGCCCAGCGCCGCTCGCACGGCCATGGCGCGATCCTGATCGGATTGCGTGGCGACCGGGGCACTGCCGGTGTAAACCGCCTCGGCGCCGGCCAAAATCGGGGCCAAACCCAGGGCGATCGCGAAAATGGAGTACTTCCAGTGTGTGGCAATCATGCCTACATACTGCCCAATCGGGATGGCAACGTCTATCATGCGCGCCTCAGACACTTGCCGTGCCTTCATGTCCGTTGAAAAAGAACCCCTGACCTACCGCGCCGCGGGCGTGGACATCGATGCCGGCGAAGAAGTCGTCGAACGCATCAAACCGCTGGTCGCACGCACCTTCCGCAAGGAGGTCATGGCCGGCCTCGGCGGTTTCGGCGCACTGTTCGAGCTGGCCGGACGCTACAAGGACCCGGTCCTCGTCTCCGGCACCGACGGCGTCGGCACCAAGCTCAAGCTCGCACAACAACTCAACCGCCACGACACGATCGGCATCGATCTGGTCGGCATGTGCGTCAACGACGTGCTGGTGCAGGGCGCCGAGCCGCTGTTTTTCCTCGACTACTTCGCCACCGGCAAGCTCGATGTCGAAACCACGGTCGCGGTCGTCGGCGGCATCGCCCGCGGCTGCGAACTCGCCGGCTGCGCGCTGATCGGTGGCGAGACGGCCGAAATGCCCGACATGTATCCGCCCGGGGAGTACGACCTGGCCGGATTCAACGTCGGCGCGGTCGAAAAGTCGGCGTTGATCGATGGCGCGCGAATCCAGAACGGCGATGCGATCATCGGCATCGCCTCCAGCGGCCCGCACTCGAACGGCTATTCGTTGATCCGCAAGATTCTCGCGCGCGCCGGCAACCCGTTCGACCTCGATCTCGGCGGAAGCGCCCTCGCCGATGCGCTCATGGCGCCGACCACGATCTACGTGAAACCCATCCTGGGTTTGCTCAAGGCGCAGCCCGTGCACGGCATGGCCCATATCACCGGCGGCGGCCTGACCGAGAACATCATTCGCGTCGTCCCCGATGCGCTCGGCATCGCGCTCGACAGTTCGACGTGGAAGATGCCTGCCGCGTTCGATTGGCTGCAACGCGAAGGCCGCGTGTCGCCAGCGGAAATGTGGCGCACGTTCAACTGCGGCATCGGCTATACGCTGATCGTGGCCGCCACCGAAGCGGCGGCGACGCTGGATCGATTGCGTCGACTCGACCTCGCTGCGTGGCAGATCGGCGAAATCGTGCCGGCTCGTGGCGAGCGCGTGCATATCCAATAAACCTGCCTCGATGCGGCGCATGCGCCCGCACAAGAGCCCGACGCCCACCGCCCCGATGCCGCCTGCCTCACCATCGCATTGCGACTCCGCCACCCTCTCCACGGCCCGTGAGGGGAAGGCGAAAAAATTTTCGCTGGTCGTGCTGTGCTCGGGCCGCGGCTCCAACCTGCAGGCATTGATCGACGCCGCCAAGACGGACGCGCTGCCTGTCGACATCCTCGCCGTGTGTTCCGACAAGCCGGATTGCCTCGCGCTCGATCGCGCGCGCGACGCGGGCATCGCCACGCGCGCCTTGCGTCCGCGCGATTTCGCCACACGCGTCGATTTCGATCGCGCGCTGTTCGCCGACGTCGCCGGATTTCAACCCGACCTCGTCGTGCTCGCCGGCTACATGCGCATCATCGACCCGGCTGTCGTCGACGCATGGCATGGACGCATGATCAACATTCACCCTTCCCTGCTGCCGAAGTATCCCGGTCTGCACACGCACCAGCGCGCCATCGAGGCCGGCGATGCCGAACATGGCTCCAGCGTGCATTTCGTAACCGGCGAACTCGACGGTGGCCCGGTCATCGCCCAAGCCGTTCTGCCCATCGTGCCGAACGATACCGCCGACGCCCTCGCATCCCGCCTGCTGCCGCTCGAACATCATCTGCTTCTCGCTGCGACGCGAGCCATCGCGGGCGGCGAGATCGTCCTGCACGATGAAGGCGTGCTGCGCGCAGGCCGAGCGCTCGTCGCGCCGCTGCGCCTGACGTCGGACGGCGAACTCGCCTGATCGCAATACCCGATCCATTCAGTTGCCGCGCGGCAAACTTCTCGCATCCCCTTGTCCCGACGAACGGATCGTTGCTCCCATGCGCCAGCTCGCTTTCGGAATTTTTCTCGCTACCGCGACCTTCGCCGCACACGCCGCCGATCTCGCCCCGGCCAATGCGACCTATAGCGTCGTTCGCGACGGCAAAGTCATCGGCGATGCGAAATATTCGCTCGCCGCCAATGCCGACGGCACCTGGACGCTGCGCAGCGAAATGCACGGCACCTCGGGCGTGGCGCGCCTGGTCGGCCTCGACGTGCGCGAGGAGTCCACGTTTCGCTGGAACGGCGGCAAGGTCGAAAGCCTGCGTTACGACTACAGGCAGCAAGCGACATTCAAAAACACCATCAAACACATCGATTTCGATCGCGCCGGCAAGCAGGCGCATTCGCGTGACGGCAAGAGCGCATTCGACTACGCGATTCCCGCCGACGCGCTCGATCGCACCAATCTCACCCTCGTTCTCGGCGCCGCCGCCGCGAACGGGCAGCGCGATCTGACCTTGCCGGTCGCCGGTCGCGATCACCTCGAACCGCAGCACTTCCTCGTCAAGGGCGAGGAAACGATCAGCGTGCCCGCCGGCAGTTTCAAAACCTGGCGCTACGAACGCGACGACATGCCCGGCAAGGCACGTTCGTGGTATTCCCCCGCCACCGGCCTGCTGCCGGTCCGTTTCGAGAAAGCCCAGGGCGACGGTTCGGTGATCGCACTGGAGTTGAAGCAGCGATAACCGCGTTGCCGTTACGACGGCAGCCGGCGAATCTGCGCACCAAGACCACCGAGTTTTTCCTCGATGTTCTCGTAGCCTCGGTCAATGTGATAGACGCGATCGACGATCGTGTCGCCCTTCGCCGCCAACCCGGCGAGCACGAGGCAGGCGGACGCGCGCAGATCGGTCGCCATGATCGGCGCGCCGGTCATCGTGTCGACGCCGCGGATCGTCGCCGTGTTGCCGTCGACGTGGATGTCGGCACCGAGCCGCTGCAACTCCTGCACGTGCATGAAGCGGTTCTCGAACACGGTTTCGGTGATGATGCCGGTTCCCTCGGCAACCGCGTTGAGCGCCGTGAACTGCGCCTGCATGTCGGTCGGGAATGCGGGGTACGGTGCGGTGACGATGTCGACCGCCTTGGGCTTGCGCCCGCGCATGTCGAGTTGGATCCAGTCCTCGCCCGTGCTGATCTCGGCGCCGGTTTCTTCCAATTTTTGCAGCACCACTTCGAGCGTATTCGGTCGCGCGCGCTTGGCCAGCACGCGACCACCGGAGATCGCGCCGGCGATGAGGAAGGTACCGGTTTCGATGCGGTCGGGCAGCACATCGTAATCCGTGCCGTTCAAGCGATCCACGCCCTCGATCACGATCGTCTCGGTGCCGGCACCGGAAATTTTTGCGCCCATCGTGTTGAGGCAATTGGCCAGGTCGACCACCTCGGGTTCTTGCGCCGCGTTTTCGAGCACGGTCGTGCCCTGCGCGAGCGCGGCGGCCATCATGATGTTCTCGGTGCCGGTCACGGTGACGATGTCGAAGCGCACGCGTGCGCCTTTGAGGCGTTTCGCGTGTGCCTTGATATAGCCGTTTTCGACGACGACGTCGGCACCGAGCGCCTGTAATCCCTTGATGTGCAGATCGACCGGGCGCGAACCGATCGCGCAGCCGCCCGGTAAGGATACGACCGCCTCGCCGAAGCGCGCGACCAGCGGCCCCAGCACGAGGATCGAGGCGCGCATGGTTTTCACCAGATCATACGGAGCAAAATACCGGTGCGTCGTGCGCGGATCGATGTTGATGCGCATGCGCTCGTCGATTTCCAGACTCACCCCCATCTGGCCGAGCAGTTCCATCGTCGTCGTCACGTCGTGCAAGTGCGGGACGTTGGTGATCGACACCGGCCCATCGGCGAGCAGGGTCGAAGCGAGAATCGGCAGTACGGCATTCTTGGCGCCGGAAATCTGCACTTCCCCATTGAGCGGCTCGCCGCCCGAAATCACGATTTTTGCCATTCTGGTTCCCGTATCAGCGCGCCGCTTCGTGCGGCGTCAGCGTTTTCAGCGACAGGGCGTGGATTTCCCCGCCCATGAGTTCACCCAGCGTTGCGTAGACGAGGCGATGCCGGGCGAGCGGCAGCTTGCCGGCGAAGACGTCGGCGATCACGACCGCCTCGAAATGCACGCCGTCGGCGCCGTTTACCTGCGCCGTCGCGCCTGGCAATCCGCACTCGATGAGATTCTTGATCGTTTCAGTGTCCATGGCGTGCGGCAATTGTGGCGTGGAGCAGGCAACGCGACCGGCTTTTCACCGTCGGCGCATCGAGGATTGCGTCATTTCCGTTTCGTTTCGGGTTTCGCGTATCGGACAGCGAGCACGACCCGCCGAACCGAACCTTCCCCGCGACTCCACGGAAGCTTTTGGCCCGCTCGGGGAGGGACGGCTACAATGCGAAGGCGCCCATGGTAGCGAATTCCCTCGG
>JAFEFR010000253.1 GCA_018240485.1 Pseudomonadota bacterium | reverse complement strand
CCGCGTTTTTCGGCTGCACGAAGCGAATGAAGCGGGAAAGATTGGCGCGCTCGATGCGTTCCTTGCTGGGTTCCCAGATGGGGCGTGCGGTGTTCAAGCGGTATTCCTTGTCTTGCGAATCGACGGTGCGCGCCGATTATAAATCAGAGTGTCGTACGGCTGGCGCGCTGCGCGGGCGGGAAAGACGTATCGAATCGCAGATGGCGCCTGCGAGGGGCGACCGCGCAGAAGGCCGACGCGGATGCAATATCCGCGTTGGTCCGCACAAACCACGACGAAACCCGGCTTCAGCCGAGCGCTTGTTCGATGTCGGGAATGAGTTTGAACAAGTCGCCGACCAAGCCGATGTCGGCGACTTCGAAGATCGGGGCCTCGGCATCCTTGTTGATCGCCACGATCGTGCCGGCGTCCTTGATGCCGGTGAGATGCTGGATTGCGCCGGAAATACCGATCGCCATGTACAACTCCGGCGCGATGATCTTGCCGGTCTGGCCGACTTGCAGATCGCTGGGCACGTAGCCCGCATCGACTGCCGCGCGGGACGCGCCCACGGCCGCACCGAGTTTGTCGGCGAGTTTGAAAACGATGGCGAAATTTTCGGCCGAGCCGACGCCGCGGCCACCGGAGACGACCTTGTTCGCGCTTTGCAGATCCGGACGCTCGCTCGATCCCTGCGCAAGGCCGACGAAGCGGGTGTGCGTCGGCAATTCGACCGCGATGCCGAGCGCTTCGACCGGCGCACTGCCGCCGTTCGCCGCTGCCGGCCACGAAGCGGTACGCACGGTCGCGACCAGAACCTGATCGGCCGGCGCCTGCACGGTGACGATGGCGTTGCCGGCGTAGATCGGCCGCGTGAACGTATGCGTATCGACCACGCTCATGACGTCGCTGACCTGGGCCACGCCGAGCAATGCGGCAACGCGCGGGGCGAGATCCTTGCCGAAGGTGGTCGACGGCACGAGTACGTGCGTGTAACCCTTGGACGCTTCGACGATCTGCGGCGCGCAGATCGCGGCGAGCGCGTGTGCGTTCGCCGGATGGGCGATCGTGAGCACTTTCGTCACGCCGGCGATTTTCGCCGCGTCGGCGGCAATGGCATCGGGCGCATCGGCCAGCACGAGTACGTCGATGGCATCGGCCTTGATCGCCTGCGCGCAGCTCACGCAACGCGCCGTGCTGGGATTGAGTTTGCCGTTCAGGTGCTCGGCAACGATCAGAATTCTGGCCATCACAGCAACCCCTTTGTTTTCAGCGCCGCGACGAGTTCGGCGGCATCCTTCACCATCACGCCCTTGCTGCGCTTCGCGGGCGGGGCGTAGTGCGTGGTTTTCAGCGTATCGCCCGAGGCGACGCCGAGATCGGCCAGCTGCAGGGTTTCCAGTGGCTTGGACTTGGCTTTCATGATATCCGGCAGCTTGATGAAGCGCGGTTCGTTGAGGCGCAGGTCGGTGGTGATCACCGCGGGCAGGTCGACCTCGATCGTCTCCAGGCCCGCGTCGACTTCGCGCGTGACCTTGGCCACGTCGCCGTTCACTTCAACCTTGGAGGCGAACGTCGCCTGCGGGCGATTCCACAGCGCGGCCAGCATCTGCCCGGTCTGGTTGCAGTCGTCGTCGATCGCCTGCTTGCCGAGAATGATGATTTGCGGCTGTTCCTTTTCGATCAATTTCAGCAACGCACGTGCCGCAGTCAGCGGCTGGATCGCCTCGTTCGTGACCACGTGGATCGCGCGATTCGCGCCCATGGCGAGGCCATTGCGCAAGTGCGCCTGCGCATCGGCCGGTGCGATCGTGGCGACGACGACTTCGGTTGCGATGCCTTTTTCGCGCAGACGCAGCGCTTCTTCCAGCGCGATATCGTCGAACGGGTTGGCCGACAGTTTCACGCCTTCGGTGACGACGCCGGAACCGTCCGGCTTGACCTGGATGCGCACGTTGTAATCGACGACGCGCTTGTAGCCGACCAGAATTTTCATCGAGTACCGCTTCCCATGCTGTGGATGTACGCGAACGTACGGAGGGAATGCGATTCTACCCGATTGATTGGAGCAAAAGCTCCATGCGCGACCGCGTTCAGCCTTGCGGCGAAACCGCACACTGTGGCGGCGTCGGCTTTTCCTGAGCGACGCAATGCCGGTAATCTGGCGGAAGCCCGGCCACCGATTTCGACTCGCCACGGGCCACGGCGAAGTCGACGATGCGTTTCGTCGTGCAGGTGCTGGTGGCGGCTTCTTTCGCATCCTGCCGACACTCGCTGGTGAACACGGCGTAGTAGCAACGACCGCTCGTGCTTTCGTGGCAAATGAACTCCGTCGCGCCCATGTTCGACTCGCGAATGGCCGAATCGAGCACCCGAGCGCCATCGATCGACGTGGTCGTGATCGAGGTGTTCGGTGCGTAATTGCAGCCGGCGAGAGCCAGGGGCAGCGTGGCGATGAAAAGTGTCGGGCGCATGGGTTGGGTCTCCACAAGGTCACATCGAACGAAACAGGGGCATGAAGGGCTGGCTGACGGTCAGCGTTTCCGGGCGCGTCTTCAATTTCACCGTGCCGCGACCGGATTCGTCGCGCACGATCGCGGCGATCGCTTTCAGATTGACGATGGTCGAGCGATGGATTTGCTTGAACACGCTCGGATCGAGCAGGCCAAGCAGGTCGCGAATCGGCGTGCGCAACAGCGCCTCGCCGTCGTGGGTCATCACCGTCGTGTACTTGTTGTCGGCCTGAAAATAGGCGACGTCGTCGATGAGAATCAGCTTGGTTTCCTTGCCGGCATTGGCGGTGATCCAGACCAGCGGCGGCGTGTCCGACACCCGCGGCACGCCACCCAATTGACGAATGATGGCGGCGAGCGCACCGGCATCGCGTGCGCTGCGCGCCTGCACGCGCGCGACGGTGGCGGCGAGGCGTTCGCGCGCGATCGGTTTCAACAGGTAATCGATCGCTCCCTTATCGAAGGCATCGATCGCGTATTGGTTGCAGGCGGTGACGAACACGATCTGCGTTGCCGGACTGGCTTCGGCGGCGGCGGCGGCGACCTCGATCCCGGTCAGCCCCGGCATGCGGATGTCGAGGAAGGCGACATCGGGTTGGTGTTCGGCGATGGTTTCGAGCGCGGCGCCGCCGTCCTCGCATTCGGCAACGATGTCGAGCTGTGGCCACACCTCGCGCAGCAGGTCGACGAGCGATTCGCGCAGCAGTTGTTCGTCTTCGGCGACGATGCACCCAGGCATGGGAGGCTCCTGCAACGGCGGAAATCGGTACGCTGATCGTTGCCGCGACGCCATTCGGAAAATTCGCCGCGATGACGAACGAGGCCGCCGTGCCGCAAGCGAGGCGCAGGCGTTCGCGCAGATTCTTCAGGCCGATACCGGTGCCGCTCGACTGCGCGTTGAAGCCCTGGCCGTCGTCGGCCACGGTGACGGTGAGGTTGCCGGCGCTCTCGCGCGCGAGAATCCACACCGTGCCGCCGCCGTACTTCGGTTCGAGCCCGTGCTTGATCGCGTTCTCGACCAGGGTTTGCAACATCATCGCCGGGAATGTCGCGCTCCTGAGCGCCTCGGGTACTTCGATCTGCGTGCTCAGTCGTGCGCCCATGCGAATCTTCAGGATATCCAGATAGGCCCGCGCGCGCTCCAGTTCGACGCCTAGCGTCGACGGCTCGTTCTCGGTCTTGGGCAGCGAATTGCGCAGATAGGAAATCAGGTTGCCGAGCATCTCGTCGGCGCGCGCCGGATCGCTGCGGGTGAGAATCTGCGCACTGGCGAGGGTGTTGTAGAGAAAATGCGGCTCGATTTGTGCGTGCAGCAGATTGAGTTTGGCGACGGCCAGCTCCTTCTCGCTGCCGGTCTGCGCCGCACTCGCCTGCTCGCTGCGTCGGCGTTCGGCGACACGCCGCGCGATGGCGCGCGTGACGGCTTCGGCATTCTCCAGGTTGCTGCCATCGTCGAAATGGAACCAATCGCTCATGGCGCCGCCTTCGGGCTCGCACACGAGCGTGAGGCTGCAACTGCCGTCGTCGGGGGCGATCGTGGCAAGGATGCGGTTGTGCAGCGGACTCAGGCGAGCGCGCAACCAGGTCTGGGCGGCACCGCGATCTGCGCGCGCCCGGATTTGCAGGCTGTCGCGGGCGCTCGCGACGATGGCGCAACCGGGCAGTTCGCGGATGGCGGCATCGACGAGTTCGAACGCGTCATTCGCATCGAACGGAATCTGGATATGCCGACGTTGGCGGTTGGCCAGAGTATCCGCATCCACCTTGCCGGTAATGAGCTGCACGCGGCGCACATGCCAGAACGCATGAGCGATTTTCGTGCCAAGCAGAATGAACGAAGCGCTGACGATGAAAAAATTCAGGAACTCCGAATGACTGAGTCCGATGACGTCGAGCGCCGAATTGGCGAACAGGATCGCCGCGCCCCAGGCGGCGGCGGTACGAACGATGTAGACAAGCGAAGCTTTCATGGCGTGACCTGCATCGGAAGCTGCCGCGCAGGATAGCGGCGTCCACGCACGCCGCAATCGGATTACGACGAAAACGCCGGATCGCCGACGAAACCGCATTTTCGCGGCGCAAAAAAAAGGCCGCTTGCGCGGCCCACTGGAGGTTTCCCAAGGGGTGCCGTTACTGCGCTTGATCGGCGTTCTTTTCGCCGCGGCCATGGCCGCCGTGGCCGGCCGGCATTTCGTCGGCGGTGATGTAACCGTCGCCGTTTTTGTCAAGCTTGGCAAAACGTGCTTGCGCGGCGGACAGATACTGCGCTTTGGTGATGACGCCGTTGCTGCCGAGCTTGCCCAACTCGCGCTCGGCGCGCTTGCCATGCTCGGCGTTGGCGAGCTGTTCGTTGGTGATGGAGCCACTATGCGTCGTGTCGATGGCATCGAAGCGTGCGCTGGCGGCAGCCTGGAATTCCGCCGACGAGATCTTGCCGTCGCCGTCGGTGTCCATCTTCTTCAGCATGTGGGCGAATGCCGATGGGTGAGTGGATGCCGCCGAGGCCGGGGCCGGGGTGGCCATGTCGTTGGATTGCGCAAACGCGGCGAACGGCACCACGAGCAGTGCGGCGACGAGTGCGGATGAGGTGAGGCGGATCATTTGTCGTACTCCGTTGTAAGTATCAGGTGGCACATGCCACAGCAGCTACAACGTCGCCGTCCGCAAGCCGTTTACCCGTGCGCGTAAGCGAATGTAAGCGAGCGCCGGATTCTTTGTGCACGTCGCATCGTCACGGCTGCGGGCGGCGCGTGCTTTGAAACACGCCGAGGCCGTCGTCGTTCATGTACTCGATCGTCATCGTGTTGTTGGCGAAGCGCACCATCGAGCGCGAACCCGGCGTCGCGCTCTCGCCGGGCGGCACCATCAGAAAGACATTGCCATCCCAGTGGCTGAGAGGAAATCGCATGCCCAACGGGCCGATGCGCAGTTCGAGCGCATCGCCCGCGATGAGCACGTCGGCGGGGCCGTAGAAATCGTTCGCGTAGCGGCCCGCGTAATTCATCAAGGGTTGTGCCGGCGTCGCATTGGCTGGGGGCGACGGGCAATCGAGCGAGCCGTCGTTGGGCTTCACTTTGCAGGCATGCGCACCGGTCGGCGCGAGCAGCCCCCGGAACGCGCCGGCATACAACGCGTCCCAGGGCTGAGCGATGTGGCCGAACTGGACGAGGTCGGCGAAATCGGCGTTCAAGGTTTCCGGCACGCCGATCGGCAGCGCGTTGGTCAGGGTGACGATGCCGACCTTGGCCGACGGAATGAGCGTGAACGCCGTCGCCGCACCGAGCGCGAACGCGCCCGAGTGGCTGAGCACGACCCGGCCCGAGCCGGACTCGCCGACGTTGAAACCGTAGCCGTAGAACCCGGCGCGCGCACGCGGGTTCGACGGCGCGCCGGAAACGACCTGCGGCGAAGTCGCCGGCAGCAGCGCCGCGCCGGGAATCCATTGCGTGCCGTTCGCGCAGCCGCCGGCGAGCACCATGCTCATCCAGCGCGCGACGTCGTTGACGCTGGAACTGACGCCGCCCGCGGGCGACTGCGCGTCGGGATCGCGCTGCGAGGGGGTGACGACGAAGCGGTTGCCGTCCTTGACATGGCCGACCGCGCGGTTCGCGCGTGCAACGAAATCGGCGTAGCGCGAACTCGTTGAATTCATTCCGAGTGGCGCGTACAACGCCTGCTGCGACAAGGTTTCCCAGTCCGCGCCGCTGGCGATGGCCACGGCTTCGGCCGCCGCGGTCATGCCGAAATTCGTGTAGGCGTAGTGCGCGCGGAACGGTGCGAGCGGCGCGTGCCGCAGCTTGCCGAGTATCTGTGCGCGATCGAAACCGAGATCTTCGAGCAGATCGCCGATGTGCTCGGGCAGGCCCGAGCGATGCGCGTACAAATCGCCGATGGTCGCGTTGCTGCTCGCATACCACTCGTTCAACTTGAATGCCGGCATCAACTTCTGCACGCGCGTGTCCCAGCCGACCACACCGGCGCCGACCTGGTGCGCGATCACGCTCGCGCCGATCGACTTCGACATCGAGGCGAGCTGGAACACCGTATCCGCATCGACCGGCACGCCCGTGTCGAGGCTGCGCACACCGTAGCCTTTGGCGAACACTGTCTTGCCGTCGCGCACCACGGCGACCGCCATGCCGGGAATGCCGCTCGATGTCATCAGCTTCTGCGCCAGCACGTCGACCTGGGCCACCGCCGCATCGATCTGCGTGGCGGGAATGTCGATGCCGGAGAATTCGTTGGGCACAGGCGGGGTTGCGGCTTCGCAAGCGACTGGCTGCGAGGCGGCGCGCACCGGCGCCGCGCAACCGGCAAGGGCGAGCGAAAGCGCGAAGGCGCCAACGGCGAGGG
>JAFEFR010000252.1 GCA_018240485.1 Pseudomonadota bacterium | reverse complement strand
CGTGATCGGCGTCGTCACCTTGAGCCAGCGATTCAATGGACGCATGCGCCAGTGCATGACCTGCTGCTCGTAAAACGGCACGTCGGGCGAGGGCGCCGCGCATGCCCAAACCAGCTCGGCGCCCTGCGCACCCCACGTCAGTGCAATCGGCTGCCAGCTGCGGCGCACCGCCGCAGGCCAGTGCGCAAGCGACACGGTTTGTTGCTCACGCAGCGATACGCAAGCGACGTCGAGAGCGATACCGCGCACGCGCATCGCGTGGCTCAACGCCGTGGCAAATGCGTCTTCCTCATCGATGGTGGCCAAACTCGCCGCCAGCGCCGGATCGGCGGCAATGCACTGCACGCTGCGCATCAGCATGTCGGCGTGCGCAAGGGCGGCGTCGCGTACGGTCTGCGGCGCGTCGGTATTGGCGTCACTGGGGATACCTGACATCATGCCCGCCTTGATTCACTTCCACCATGCCCGACGATGCTCGAACAACTATCCGCCGACGACTTCGCAACGTTGCCTGATGCGATCCTGCCGGTTGTGCTCGGCGAGGAACGCATTGCGCTCGACATCGTCGAAGTACGCCGCTTCGCCGCCTCGAAAATACGCGCGACGCCACCGTTCGCCCTCACCCTGCGCGAACGCGGCGCGACGCGCGTGCTGCCACAGGGCATCTACGACTATCAGCATCCCACGCTCGGCGCACTGGCGTTGTTCACCGTGCCCATTGGCCCGGATGCCGACGGCATGCGCTACGAAATCATTCTGAACTGACCGCGCCCTGCGGCGTGCGTCGCAGAAAATCGTAGACGCCGCGATTTTCCACCAGCGCAAACCCGCAGCGCGCGTACAGCCGCTTCGCCGGATTGTTCGGCTCGACGTGCAACACGATATCGCGCCGGGTGCGCTCGGATTCGGCGACAAGCTCGCGCAGCAACGCCGTGCCGATGCCGCGACCGCGCCACGCCGGCAACAAGGCGATGTCGATCAGATCGATGTCGCCGTGCTCGCGCGTTACATAAACGCGACCGATGCGCTCGTCCGCGCAGATGACAAGCAGATAATCCGCCTGCACGAAGGTTTGCTGGTAGTAGCGATGCTGCAAGCCGAACTGCGCGCGCAGGAATGCCTCTTTTTCCGGCGCCGACCACGGCACGGGGGCGAGTTCGTCGGCGCGCGTGCTCGCGTACAGCGCGCAGAGAAATTCGAGATCGCCCTCGTGAATCGGACGAAAGCCGAGCGCGTGTGCATGCACGCAAGGCGCACCGACGAACGCGCGCGCGGGATCGAGAGCCGGATTCGTCACGCCTCAGACCGCGAGCGGCTCCACCGAAAAAACGACGTGAGAAAACGTCGCCGACGCTTGCGTGCTCCGGCAGCGCAAACGGTCGTTCCCACGGTCGCTCGTCGCGGCGAGCAAGTGGACGTCGTCGAGCGCCGCCAACCCGTGCCCGTCGTTGGCAATCGCCAGCACGTAAGTCCCCGCAACAGCCGGTATCGCGAACGGCACGTCGCGACCGTCGGCGCGGACGGACAACGACAACCCTGTCGACTGCGCGTGACAGGTCAGCGCCGCATGGTGCGACTGCGCCATTCCCCCATCGGGGCCGCGCCAGGCGTACCAAAAGCGATGCGCGATGCCATCGCCGTAATCCGCATCGAGCGCGAACGGCCTGTGCGCATGGGCGGCCTGCGTGCGCAAGCGAAACGCCCCCGCCGCGTCGCTTGCGCCTTGCACGCGATGCAGACGGCCCGCGTCGTCCACACGCGCGAGCCATACGTCCGACGGCGCATCGATGCGTGCGACGGAACGCGCCACGCGCGGCAGCAGGGCGATGCCCGACAGCAGCGCGGCGAATTTGAACACGGAACGGCGCCGCGCATCGCAAACGGGCAGCGTAGATGCAGGAATCGACATCGGACGTTTCATCGGCATGGACTCCAGATCAACCGTGGGCTGGATAAACGCCCTGCAGGGCGATGATGAACGTGACGGCCAGACTCGGCATCACATTGTTGTGCGGCTGCGAGCCGCCCGCCTGCGCTACCGACGCGGGATGCATCGACACCGGGTTGCTGTTGGCCGCCGCGTACAGCGGCCCGCCCTGGCTTGCGGCGAGCGTCGAGCCGTTCTTGGGGGTGTTGTAGTACGCCCCGGTGCGATTGCTGTAGGCCTGCATGCCGTGTTGGTGCTGGGGCATCTCGCTGGCGATCAAGGTCACCGCGGCGCTGCCCGCCTGTTCGCCAATGACGCGTTGCGACAGCCCCGGCCCACTACCCGACCCGATCGGCACTGCGCTCTGCAAATTGGGCAGGGCGAACGTGCTCTGTCCATTGCCGCCGTAATACGTGCCGATCAGCGAAAACAGCGCCGTATTCTGCGAAATCGACATGAATTGGCCATTGCACAACGCAAAGCCGCGCGGGGCGAAGTTGCCCGCAAACAGCTTGATTTCGGCGAGAAAGGGATTGGACATGGCGCGCCTCAATTCTGCGAAGGGAAAATGCCGAACAGCGAGATGATGAAGTTCACGCACAGCGACGGCTGCATGTTTTCATGCGGCAGCCCGCCGCCGCTCGGCGGCAGTGCCGTGGCATTCAGGCCGACGTTGGGCAGCGCATCCGTGTAAGCCTTGATCGATGCGCTGGCAGCGAGCACGTCGCTGCCGGGCCCCGCCGCGGTGCCGGCATCGCTGCTGGCGACGAATCCGTGCGTGTGCGATGGGTATTGATTGGTGGTGAGCGTGACGTTCTCCACCCCTCCCTTTTGCCCCAGGACGTAGGGGCTCAATCCCGGGCCTTGCCCCTGATGCACGGGCACGCGCCCTTGCAAGTCGGGCAGACCAAATGTGGTCTGACCGTCGCCGCCGTAGGTCGTGCCAAGCAAGGTGAACAAGGCATCGTACTGCGCGATCGGAAGCAGGGCACCATTGCAATAGGCCCAATTCACGGGCGCAAAATTGCCTGCGAACAGGCGAATTTCACCAACAAACGGATCTGCCATCGTCGTCGCTCCTAGTTGCGCGAGGGGAAAATGCCAACGAGCGCGATGCACGCGTTGACGACGGTATATGGCTGCCGATTCTCGTGCGGCTGACTGCCACCGGTCGGCGTGACGGTTGCGGCCTGCAACGTCACCGGATTCGTCAGCGTCGCCGAATAGGGATTTTGCGAACTGGCGGCGAGCACGTTGTTGACGGGGCCGGTCGCCGTGGCCGTGTTGCTGGTCGCAACGGGAAGATGCATATGCGCGGGGGTTTCGCTCACCTGCAAGGTGTGGTTTTCTTCCCCCTGAACCTGGCCGATAACGGTACCCATTCCCCAATGCATCGGCACGCGCCCACGCAGATCGGGCAGTGCGAAGTTCTGAACGCCGTTGCCGCCAAACGTGGTGCCCAGAATCGAAAACAATGCCTGATTCTGCTGGATCGACACCAACTGCCCGTTGCATTGCGCCCAGCCCTTGGGCGTATAACCGAAACCGAATAGCCGGATTTCGCCGATGTAGGCGCTACTCATGATCCTCTCCTGCGTGTCTTCAAGGTGCCGTGCTGCATGTGGCGGTGCCGAAGCCGTTGGTATTGCCTTGACTGGTATGGTCGGCAATGGCTGGCCCGGCCGGCCCGGACAGAACGTTGTTCGGCGCGCCGGGATTGGTCGCGAGATACGTCTGCACGGCGGTATCGTTGGTCGCCGATCCGCCGTAACCCTGAATTTGGAATACGCTGGACGTGGTGTTTTGCAGCACGCTCAGGCCGGTCATGTCGTACAGCGAGGTGCCGGCTGCGGTTCCTGCGGCGGCTGAGGTGTTGCCGGTGGCATTCAGACACACCGTGCCGGCAGAACCCACCGTCATGCCGTCCTGACTGCTGATCTGCTGCATATTCACCTTGTTGTTCAACAGCGACACCTGCAGCGTGGCGCCGGCACTGCTCGCGGTCGCGGAAATGCCCTTGCCCACACCAATCTGCACGACGGTGTTGCTGCTCACATCGACAATGCCCTTGCCGGTACCGAATACATCGATGCCGATGCCATCCCCACCCGTCGAACCCGACTTGGCGTTGGCCAGCGTGCCGATGGCATTCGTCTTGATGTGCCCGGTCCAAGTGCCCGAGCTGTTGTGTTGAAGCTGGATCGCATCGCCATTGGTGCCATTCAAGGTGTTGTCGTGGATATTGAAGCTGCCGACAGTCGCCCCGCTGGTCTGCATGAACACGCCAACCACGGCGAAATTGCTCAGCGAGGAATTGGCCACGGTCAGCGCCGTATTGGTTGCGTAAACACCTGAGCCGGTCGGGCCGCTCAAGCTCATGAAGTTGAGCGACACCGTGCCCGCATTGTTCGGGGTGACCGCACCGCAGCCGGTCGGATTGCCGCTGCATGCACCGCTGATGGTGCCGCCGCTGCCCGCCGTACTGCCATCGCCAGTAATGGTGAAGCCCGTGCCGCCAAGCGTGTTCAGCACGATGCCACTGCCCGTACCGAGGCTACTGGCCGACACGCTGAGCAAGGTGAAATTCCCGCTCGCGTTGCTCAGATTCACCGCCGCCGCGCCCGCCGATTTCGCCGTGACGTTGTTCTGCAACAGTGCGCCGGTAATCGTGCCGGTATTGGTCAGTGCCGTGGTGCCGGACGTGGCCGAGGTATCGATATCGAGCGAGCTGACCGTGATGTTGTTGCCGGCCAGTGTCACGGCACCGGTGAGTTTCGGCTTGCTCGTCGCGGCGGTATTGGCAATCGTCATGCCGGAAACCTGCGGCAGGCTCGTGCCCTGCCCCCACAAGGTGACGCCCGCGCCAAGCGAAATTGCGCCGGGTGTTGTCGTCGGCGAACCACCGCTTTGCACGAAGACGACATCGCCCGAGGCGCCCGTCACGCCAGCCAAGGTATTGAACGGCGATGACGATACGCCGGTGCCGTTCGTCGCCGCGGCGCCATTGACGTATTTGACGCGACCGCTGACGGTGATGGTCACCGTGGCCGGCGCGCTGGTCAGCGTGCTGGAATCGGTGATCGTGTACTTGAAGATGTCGGTGCCGGTGAAGCCAGCGTTCGGCTTGTACGTAAAGGTTCCCGTGTTCGAGTTGAGGCCGAGGATGCCCGATGTCACCCCTTGGGTAAGAGTGATGGTCAACGTACCGGAGCCCGTGTCGTTGCCGAGCACGTTGCCTGAAACCGAGACATAGGGCGTCGTCGGCGGTGCTTCGCCAACCACGAGCGTGGTGTTGCCCACGGTCGAGTACGCATCGTTGTTCGCCACCGGCGGGTTGGCATAGGTGAACGCGCCGCTGGCCGTGACCGTGCCGCCTGCCGTCGTGACCGAGACATCGACCACGCCGAGCGCGTGCGCTGGCGTGTTCGCCACGATCTGCGTTGCCGTATTGGTCACGATCGTTGCGGCCAGGCCATCGAAGGTGACCGAAGTGGCGCCGGCGAGATTGGTCCCCGTGATGGTCACACTGGTGCCACCCACCGTGCCGCCTGAATTCGGCGACAGATTGCTGATCGTCGGCGGCGCGGCGTAGGTGTAGCCGCCCGGCACGGCGGCGCTCGTGCCGCCGACCGTCGACACTGTCACCGCCACGTTGCCGGCGGCATGGGCTGGCGTTGCGAACGTGAGCGAGGTGGCGCTGTTCACCGTCACTGAACCTGCTGGAATCACGTTGCCGCCGATGGTTACCGTCGTCGCACCCGTAACGAAGTTTGTGCCCGCAATCGTCACGCTGGTACCGCCCGTGATCGGGCCACCGATCGGGGTCAAACTGCTCGCCGTCGGTGCGGCGCCGTAGGTGTATTGATCCGCGGCACTGGTGGTGCTGGTGCCCGCTGGCGTCGTTACTGAAATATGTACCGTGCCAGCAACAGCGGCGGGCGAGGTCGCGGTAATCTGCGTTGCG
>JAFEFR010000251.1 GCA_018240485.1 Pseudomonadota bacterium | reverse complement strand
CAAGGCGCAATTTGCGCAAATCGATGCGGTAAAAGATGCCGCTTCCGCGCTCGATGTTGCGTTCGCCCTGCATCCGATCGGTGTTGGCGCATTCTTCTACTTCGGAGTGTTCCAGGACGAGAAGGTGAGCGAGATCATGGCCGTGCATGCCGCGCAGGGCGGCCTCGGCTTGCCCGAGCGCGACTACTACTTCAACACCGAAGCGGGCGTAGCCAAGGCGCGTGCGGCCTACGTCGTGCATCTGACCAACATGCTCAAGCTGCTCGGTGCGGATGCCAAGCCTGCCGCAGCGCGAGCGCGCGCGGTCATGGCATTCGAGACGGCGCTGGCAAAGGTGTCACGCAAGCTCGAAGACCTGCGCGACCCGGAAAAGAACTACAACAAGATGGCGCCGACCGAGTTCACGAAAAAGTACACGCCGGCGATTGCCTGGACCGACCGCCTGCACGGCTGGCAGCTCGATGCGCCGTACGTCATCGTCGGCCAGCCGGAATTCTTCGCCGGACTCGAAGCGCAGCTCAAGGACACGCCTGCACCAGTGTTGCGCGACTATCTGCGCGTGCATCTTGTCGATGCCTATGCGGGCGCGTTGAATCGCGCGCTGAACGCGGAGCATTTCGATTTCTACGGCCGCGTGCTGTCGGGACAGAAGGAGCAGCGTCCGCGCTGGAAGCGCACGCTCGACGCCGAGAACCGCGCGATGGGCATGATCCTCGGCCGCATCTTCGTCGCCGAATATTTTCCGGACAGCGCCAAGCGGCGCTACAACGCGGCGGTCGAGGCCATCCGCAGCAGCTACGGCGAACGCATGGACAAGCTCGACTGGATGAGCGCGGCGACCAAGGCGAAAGCACGCGAAAAGCTCGCGGCGGTAGTGAAAAAAGTCGGCTATCCGGACAAATGGAAAGACTACTCCGCCTTGACCATCGGCCGCGATTCGTACGCACAGAACGCGATGAACGCGCGACGTTGGGCCTGGGACGACATGCTCTCCAAATTCGGCAAGCCGGTCGATCGCAGCGAATGGGACATGACGCCGCAGACCTACAACGCCTACTACAACCCGTCGAACAACGAGATCGTGCTGCCGGCGGCGCAGTTCGCCATTCCGGGGTTCAAGGACGGCGATATCGACGATGCCGTCGTCTACGGCTACGCCGCCGCCTCGACCATCGGCCACGAGATAACGCACGGGTTCGACGACCATGGCCGTCAGTTCGACGCCAAGGGCAATCTCGCCGACTGGTGGACGGCCGACGACGCGCGCAAGTTCAACGAGCGCGCGCAGGTCATGGTCAAGCAGTTCGACGCCTACGAGCCGCTGCCGGGCCTGCACATCAACGGCAAGGCCAGTCTCGGTGAAAACATCGCCGATTACGGCGGTTTGCTGATCGGGCTTGACGCATTCAAGAAAACCGAGCAGTACAAACGCGGCGAGAAGATCGCAGGTTACACGCCGATCCAGCGCTTCTT
>JAFEFR010000250.1 GCA_018240485.1 Pseudomonadota bacterium | reverse complement strand
TCGACCGGTGGCCGGTGTTCGGCGCCGAAGCCTGATCGACCCACCACTCCGCTATCGTCATTCAAGCCAGCGGATAGGCAACGGATTCATTCGACCACGACGGGAATCTTGCCGATCTTCGCCTGCCACTCGCGCGGGCCGGTCTGGTGCACGCTGGTGCCCTGCGCATCGACCGCGACGGTGACGGGCATGTCCTTGACCTCGAACTCGTAGATCGCTTCCATGCCCAGATCGGCGAAGCCGACGACTTTCGCGGCGCGGATCGCCTTGGACACGAGATAGGCCGCGCCGCCGACCGCCATCAGGTACACCGACTTGTGCTTCTTGATCGCCTCGATCGCGGCGGGGCCGCGCTCGGCCTTGCCGACCATGCCGAGCAGGCCGGTCTGCGCGAGCACCTGCTCGGTGAACTTGTCCATGCGCGTGGCCGTGGTCGGGCCCGCAGGGCCGACGACTTCGTCGCGCACCGGATCGACCGGGCCGACGTAGTAGATAAAGCGTCCCTTGAAATCGACCGGCAGTTTTTCGCCACGGTTGAGCATATCCACCATTCGCTTGTGCGCGGCGTCGCGGCCGGTCAGCAACTTGCCGTTGAGCAAAATCACTTCGCCGGGTTGAAATGTTTCGACGTCGGCCTGCGTGATCGTGTCGAGGTTCACGCGGCGCGCACCGGTCGGACTGTAAGTGAGCTTCGGCCAGTCTTCGAGCGAAGGCGGCTCGAGCGCGACCGGGCCGGAACCGTCGAGCGTGAAATGCGCGTGGCGCGTCGCCGCGCAGTTCGGAATCATCGCGATCGGCAGGTTCGCCGCGTGGGTCGGATAGTCGCGCACCTTGATGTCGAGCACTGTGGTCAAACCGCCGAGGCCCTGCGCGCCGATGCCGAGCGCGTTGACCTTGTCGTACAGCTCCAGACGCAATTCTTCGGCGCGGTTCGACGGCCCGCGTGTTTGCAGGTCGGTGATGTCGATCGGCTCCATCAGCGCCTCCTTCGCCAGCAACATCGCTTTTTCCGCGGTGCCGCCGATGCCGATGCCGAGCATGCCCGGCGGGCACCAGCCCGCGCCCATCGTCGGCACCGTTTTCAGCACCCAGTCGACGATCGAGTCCGACGGATTCAACATCGCGAATTTCGACTTCGCCTCCGAGCCGCCGCCCTTGGCCGCGACGATCACGTCGACCTTGTCGCCCGGCACGATGCGCATGTTGATCACCGCCGGCGTGTTGTCTTTCGTGTTCGTTCGCTTGCCGGCCGGGTCGGCGAGGATCGAGGCGCGCAGCTTGTTGTCGGGATCGTTGTAAGCGCGACGCACGCCTGCGTTGACCATGTCCTCGACGCTCAGCGTCGCGTCCCAGCGCACGTTCATGCCGACCTTGAGGAACACGGTGACGATGCCGGTGTCCTGGCAGATCGGCCGGTGGCCCTCGGCGCACAGGCGCGAGTTGATCAGGATCTGCGCGATCGCGTCCTTGGCCGCGGGCGAGGCCTCGCGCTCGTAGGCGGCGGCGAGGTTCCTGATGTAGTCGACCGGGTGGTAGTAGCTGATGTACTGCAGCGCGTCGGCAATGGATTGAATGAAATGTTCTTGCTGGATCGGGGCGTGCGGCATGGCGGGCAGGAAGTGGCTCTGGGAAGGGCGTCGGAAAGCGCGACCGTGAACGGCCGCGCGGATTTTCGCCGCCGCGCGCGAAGGCGCGGGGCGGCGTATTTTCGCACCACGCGTGCGTCGGCGCACCCCATCACCTTGGCGCGACCCAGCCCGCGCCGCGTCAGAGGCTCGTCACGGCGTTCCGGTCGTGCTTGCACCGCCGCTTTGTGCCGCCGCGAGCGCCGCGCCGATGCGCGCGTGTTCGCGCAGCAATGCCGCCGGCATGCGTGCGCCGAACGAGGCCAGATACTCGCCGATGTTTTCGTACTCGGTCTGCCAGCCTTCCAGATCGACGTCGAGTAGTTCATCGAGCTTGGCATGCGCGAGGTCGAGGCCGGCGAGATCGATATCGTCCGCATGCGGCACATTGCCGATCGGCGTTTCCAGCGCGCCTTCGCTGCCTGCACAACGGCCCAGAATCCATTCCAGCACGCGCAGATTGTCGCCGAACCCCGGCCAGAGGAATTTGCCGTCCGCGCCTTTGCGGAACCAGTTGACGTGAAAAATCTTCGGCAGTTTCGCGCCGGGTTTGTCGAATGAGAGCCAATGCGCGAAGTAGTCGGCGAAGTTGTAGCCACAGAACGGCTTCATCGCCATCGAGTCGCGACGCAGCACGCCGACCGCGCCGGTCGCCGCCGCCGTGGTTTCCGACCCCATCGCCGCGCCGACGAGTACACCTTGCGTCCAGTCGCGCGCCTCGAATACCAGCGGCAACAGATGCTCGCGGCGACCGCCGAACACGATGGCGCTGATCGGCACGCCTTGCGCGTCTTCGGCATGCGTGGAGTAACTCGCGCACTGCTTCGCCGACACCGTGAAGCGTGCGTTCGGATGTGCCGCCGGGCCGCCGGCGGGCTTGCCGTTCGACAGCGTCACCTCGCGGCCTTGCCAGTCTTTCACCGGCACGCCCGGCAAGCCTTCCCACCACGGATCGTGGTTCGCATCGACGGCGACGTTGGTGAAGATCGTGTTGCGATCGAGCATCGCCAGCGCATTCGGATTGGTTGCCGCGCTGGTACCGGGGGCAACCCCGAAGAATCCGGCTTCGGGATTGATTGCCCACAGGCGGCCATCGGCACCGGGCGTCATCCAGCAGATGTCATCGCCCACCGTCCACACTTTCCAGCCCGCCTTGCGATGGCCTTCGGGCGGAATGAGCATGGCGAGATTGGTTTTGCCGCAGGCCGAGGGAAAGGCCGCGGCGATGTAGTGCGTCTCCCCCTTTGGATTTTCGATACCGACGATGAGCATGTGCTCGGCCAGCCAACCCTCGTTGCGCGCTTGCGCCGAGGCGATGCGCAACGCATGGCACTTTTTACCGAGCAAGGCGTTGCCGCCGTAGCCCGAACCGATGGATTTGATCGACAGCTCCGCCGGGAAGTGCATGATGAAACGCTTCTCGGGATCCAGATCGCCGGTGGAATGCAGGCCTTTGACGAATGTGCCATCGCGCTCGATGCGCGCCAGCGCCGCGGCCCCCATGCGCGTCATGATGCGCATGTTGGCGACGACGTACGGCGAGTCGGTGATTTCCACGCCGCAACGCGAGATCGGCGAATCGATCGGCCCCATGCAATACGGAATCACGTACAGCGTGCGCCCCTTCATGCAACCGGCGAACAGTGCATCGATTTTCGCGTGCGCCTCGCGCGGCGCCATCCAATGATTGTTCGGGCCGGCATCGTCGCGGTTTTCGGTGCAGACGAAGGTCAGATGCTCCACGCGCGCCACGTCGCCCGGATCGGAGCGATGCAGGTAACAGCCCGGATGGGTCTGTGCGTTCAGCGCGATCAGGTCGCCGCGCTTTTGCATCACATCGAGCAGCGCGGCGTTTTCGGCATCGCCGCCATCGCACCAATGGATATGGTCTGGCTGCGTCAACGCCGCGACCTCCCCGACCCAACGGTCGAGAATTTCAAGTTTGCTCATGTGTTCTCCAACTGGCCAGTGGCCAAAAAATAAAACCGTTTTTGTCTTTTTTTTCTCTCCACATGGGAGAGTTTGCCGCATCATTCCGGGATCAAAGTCGACATTACATGGTCGACATACCCCTCCAGTTCTGTCTGATCCAGTCGCGGCAAGCCCAGTTGCAGCACGAGCTGCAAGAATCCGACGTAGGCCGCGTAAGTCAAATGTGCGCGATGCAATGCGTCGGCGTGCGGCATGCCGACCTCGCGATACGCGTCGCCGAGAAAATCCAGCCGCCGCTGTGCGACGCGCTCCATCACCGGCTGCACGATCGGATGATCGAGCGCGCGCAACAGGGCCGAATAGATACCGTGGGTACGCGCTTCGCGACCGGTGCGGCGGAACAGTTCGCGCAACCGTTCGCGCGGGTCGGCGATGGCGGCGATCTGATCCAGCGCCTCGTCGGCATGCGTTTCCCAGCTTTGCAACGCCGCCTTGAGCAGTGCCTCGCGCGTGGCGAAGTGCCAGTAGAAGCTGCCCTTGGTCACGTTGAGACGGCGCGCCAACGGTTCGATGGCCAGTGCGGAAATGCCCTGCTCAGCAATCAAATCGAGCGCACCCACCTCCCAGTCGGCGGCAGACAGACGCGAGCGTTCGGCTTTCTCGGCTACGTGCAACATGTTCGTCATGGTAGTCGCTGGGACGATTTCGCGTAAGAGTCGCGGTTACAGCACCTCGCGCGCAAAGACTAACTTATTGTTTTACCTTTATTATTAACAATACGCATGCGTATTGACAAGCAACACACCTCTTACCATACTTCGTCGTATGGTAACAAACGCCACCGTGTCTGCCATTCCCCACGCGTCGATTCCAACGCGCGCGACGACGCTGACCGCGTACGATGGCGTGACGCTCGCACTCGAACACATGGGTCGGGCGGGCGATCCGGCCATTGTGTTTGCCCACGGGTTCGGGCAAACCCGTCGGGCGTGGAACGCCACGGCAGCCCTATTCGCACGCAACGGTTGGCATGCGATCACCGCCGACGCCCGAGGCCACGGCGACAGCGGTCGCCGCGTCGATGGCGCCTATTGCCACGATCAGTTGATCGACGATCTCGCACGCATCGCACGTGTGCCGCGGCGAGCGCCGGTTCTGGTTGGTGCATCGATGGGCGGCTTGATCGGCCTTGCTGCAGAAGCGCGGCATGCACCGCTGTTTCGCGCGATCGTGCTCGTCGACATCACGCCGCGCTGGGAAGCGGACGGCGTCGCGCGCATCCTCGCCTTCATGCGCGCCCATCCGAACGGCTTCGCTTCCTTCGCCGAAGCCGCCGACGAAATCGCGCGTTACCTTCCGCATCGCAGCGAGCGCAAATCCGAAGCGAGCCTGCGCTCGTTGCTCGTCGTCGGCGACGACGGTCGCCTGCGCTGGCACTGGGATGCGCGCATGCTCGATTTCATCGCCGCCGACGCCGAGCGTCTGCAACGCGATCTGTTGGATGCCGCTGCCAGAATCCGCGTGCCGGTTCTCTTGATCAGCGGCGGGCGCAGCGACGTCGTCTCCGTCGCGACGATCGATGAATTCCTCGCGCATGTCCCGCAAGCGCGACATGTGCACCTCGAACACGCCACGCACATGGTTGCGGGCGATGCCAACGACGCCTTCACGCAGGCCGTTCTGGAATTCGTGCAAACGCTCGACTCGAAACCCGCACCATCCATCCGTCGTCATTCCGCACCGGGATGACGGCACCGACAAAATTCGTCTTAGCTTCGAGAGGTCGCTCATGAACTGGTATCCGTTGCTTGCTCTCCTTGCCGCATCGCTGACCTGCGCGTATTTCCGCAGCAGTCTGCGCACATGGACGTTGGCGGGTTTCGCCTCGCTCGTCGCCGCAGGCGTGCTTGCCGGCAGCCATTGGTTCGCGATCGCGACGACGGCCTTCGCGTTCGCACTGATTGCCCTGCCGCTCAATCTCGACGACATCCGGCGCAAATACATCACGGCACCGCTGCTCGCCGTCTACCGGAAAATCACCCCGCAGATTTCCGCCACCGAGCGCACGGCGCTGGAAGCCGGCACGGTCGGTTTCGAGGGCGAGTTGTTCAGCGGCAAGCCGGATTGGACGAAACTGCTCAAACAGCCCGCGCCCGAATTGTCGGTCGAAGAGAAAGCGTTCCTCGACGGCCCGGTCGAAGAAGTCTGCGCCATGGCCGACGAGTGGCAAATCACCCACGAGCTCGCCGATCTGACGCCGGAAATCTGGGACTTCATCAAGAAGAAGAAATTCTTCGGCATGATCATTCCCAAGCAATACGGCGGCCTGGAATTTTCCGCCTACGCGCAATCGGCCGTATTGCAGAAACTGATGAGCGTCTCCAGCACGCTGTCGTCGACCGTCGGCGTGCCCAATTCCCTGGGCCCCGGCGAGCTGCTCCTGCATTACGGTACGCAGGAACAACGCGATTACTACCTGCCACGCCTCGCCGACGGTCGCGAAATTCCGTGCTTCGCGCTGACCGGCCCCACGGCGGGCTCGGATGCCACGTCGATTCCCGATTACGGCATCGTCTGCAAGGGCGACTGGCACGGCGCACAAGTGCTCGGTGTGCGCCTGACGTTCGACAAGCGCTACATCACGCTCGCCCCTGTCGCCACCCTGATCGGCCTCGCTTTCCAGATGCACGACCCGGATCGCCTGCTCGGCGACGAGGCGAACCTCGGCATCACGCTGGCACTGATCCCGCGCGACACCAAAGGTCTGGAAATCGGTCGCCGCCACTTTCCACTCAACGCCGCGCTTCAGAATGGGCCGGTGCGCGGCAAAGAGGTTTTCATCCCGTTGGCGCAATTGATCGGCGGCGCCGACATGGTCGGCCAAGGTTGGCGCATGCTCGTCGAGTGCCTCTCGGTCGGTCGTGCGATCACGCTGCCGTCGAACGCTGCGGGGGGCGCGCGCATGGGCGCGATCGCCACGGGCGCCTACGCGCGCCTGCGCAAGCAGTTCGGCATGGCCATCGGCCGCTTCGAAGGCGTCGAAGAAGCGTTGGCGCGCATCGGCGGCAACACCTATGCGATCACGGCGTTGTCGAGCGCCACCGCCATGGCGGTCGTGCGCGGCGAAAAGCCGTCGGTGCCCTCGGCGATCGCCAAGTATCACTGTACCGAGCTTTCACGCGAGGTCGCCCGCGACGTGATGGACGTTCACGGCGGCAAGGGCGTGCAGCTCGGCCCGAACAACTACGCCGGTCGTGGTTGGCAAACGGTACCGATCGCGATCACCGTCGAAGGCGCCAACATCATGACGCGCAGCCTCATGATTTTCGGGCAAGGCGCGATTCGCTGCCATCCGCATGTGCTCAAGGAAATGCAGGCCGCACAAATCGCCGACTTCGGCTCGCGCTTGCGCGCGTTCGACCGCGAACTGTTCGCGCACATCGGCTTTGCGATCTCGAATGCGGCGCGCAGCCTGGTGCTCGGCCTGACCTTCGCGAAAATCGGTCGCGCCCCTGGCGACGCCTACACACGCCGCTACTACCGCAAGCTCAATCGCTATGCGGCCAACCTTGCCCTCGTCGCGGACTCGGCGATGCTGCTGCTCGGCGGCAAACTGAAGTTCAAGGAACGCCTGTCCGCGCGTCTCGGCGATGTGTTGTCGCATCTGTATATCGCCAGCGCCATGCTCAAGCGCTACGAAGATCAAGGTCGGCCGATCGCCGATCGCCCGCTGCTCGCCTGGGCGTTCCACGACTGCGCCTGGCGCATGCAGGATGCCCTCGACGGCGTGCTGCGCAATTTTCCCATTCGTCCGGCCGCCTGGTTGTTGAGGGCACTCGTGTTCCCGTTCGGCCGGCGTGAAGTGCCACCGTCGGATCGTCTCGGCCATCGCGTCGCCGCGTTGCTGATGGCGCCGAACGATGCGCGCGATCGCCTGGGCGAGTGGGCGTGCCTCACGCCGAGCGCGAATAACGTCGTCGCGCGCATGAATGCCCTGCTGCCGGAGGTGATCGCCGCCGAACCCATCGAGCGCAAATTCGCCAAGGTGCGCGGCAAGCTCTCCAGCATCGACCCTGCCGCGCAATTCGCCGAAGCCGAGAAGATCGGCGCAATCACGGGCGAGGAGCGCGAACTGCTCGAACACGTGCGCGCAGCGACGACCGAGTTCATCGGCGTCGACGACTTCGACCCGCAGGAACTGACTGCGGCGGTGAAGCGCGCCAAACCACCGGCACTGCGTTCCGTCGCCTGACCATCGAGTTCGTCATTTCCGTGCGAGCGGCAATGACGAACTGTCGGCATCCCGCGAGAAAATACCGCGCGGCTAGTCGTACTTGCGGGCGAGTTCCTGCGTGGTACGCAGGCGCCAGGCGACCCATGCGGCGCACGCGGCGGCCAGTGCCGACATCGCCGCGAACGCAGAACTCGCGACGCCGAAGTCGCGTAAAACCGAAATGATGCCGACGACGGCGACATCGCCGAAACGCCACACCGCCGTGTCGACGAAACCCTTGGCTTTGTAGCGCGTCTCGCGATCCACGCGCGTGTACAGGCTGTCGGTCGCAGGCTTCTCGACCCCGTAGGACGTTCCGCGGGTAACGATCATCGCTGCCGCCACGGCAGCAGGATGCCCGAGCAGGGCGAGCGTGATCAGCGTGAGTACTTTGACGATTTCCGTTCCGGTCAACGCGGAAACCGGCCCGAAGCGCGTCAGCACGACGCGCGTGACGACGATCTGCAAAACCGCCATCAGCACGTTCACGGACAGATCGATGCTGGCGTAGAAGTCGGTGCGCGATGCGCCATCGGGATAGAAATTGTGGCCAATATCGGTCTGCAAGTTGTAGAGCACGGTGCCCACGCAATCGCCGAGCAGCATCAGGATCGCGACACGGCGCAAAAACGGCGAACCGAACACCAGTTTGGCACCCGCCCAGAACCCCCCGCCGATGACCTCCTCGTTGCGCTGCCTGTCTTGCGCGACTGGATGCCGTCGCGACCAGGCGATGAGCGCGAAGATGCACATCACGGCCGCCAACAGCATGCAGGCCGCGACAACCAGCAACGAACCGATGCCGATCCGATGCACCAGTTCCTTGGTCAACAGGGGGCCGGCGATCGCACCGAGCGCGCCGCCAAAGGAGATGATGCCGAACAACCGGTGCGACTGTTCGACGCTGAAGATGTCGGCAATGAAACTCCAGAACACCGCAACCACGAACAAATTGAACACACTCATCCAGACGAAAAACACCTGACCGAGGACACGCGGATTGAGTTGGCCCTGTGCCTCGAACGCCGGTACGAACGCAATCAGGTTGGCGATGAAGAACAAATACACCGCCGGCACGAAGCGCTTGCGCGGAAAATGCGCGACCAGCCAGCCGTAGACCGGCGTCAGCACCAAGGTAACGACGAACGTCGTCAGATAAAACTGAAACAACACTTGCGAGCCGCTGGCCGCCGCAAGCTGCTCGCGCACCGGTCGCAGCACGTAATACGCCGCGAGAACAAGAAAAAAATAGGCGAAGGCGAGAACCAATGCCGGCCATTCGCCGTGTTTCACGCCCATCAGCGAAACGGAACTCGGCGTATTGGTTTGCACCTTGGCGCCTGATCCTGATTGTGATTCGAGCAAGGACTTGTCTTCAGTGGCGTCGGGCGGGGAAGGGTACCACGAGGATGCGATGCGTCGGCGGTCGTGCCGCATCGGAGTGCCGGATACCGTATCCTGCGCGACATGACGCATTCACTTTCCACGATTTACGTCTACCCGCTCAAGTCCGGTGCCGCGCTGACACCCTCGGCGGCGGAAGTCGAGCGCCGCGGCCTCGCTCGTGATCGTCGCTGGATGGTGATCGACGCCGACGGCAAATTCTTGACCGGGCGCGAACATGCGCGCCTGACCTTGCTGCGCGCCCTGCCCAATAGCGATGGATCCTTGCATCTCGACGCACCAGCAAGCCAGGGCGTGCGCGTGCCCGTCCCCGACGCCAGCGCCGAACGCGTCGCAACCGCCGTCTGGGGCAGCCCGGTGATGCCCTTGCTCGCCGACGAGGCCACCCACGCCTGGCTGAGCGCTTTCCTTGGCCTGTCCGTTCGTCTGGTGTACATGGATCGCGACTGCGTACGCGCGGTCGATACGACGTATTCACAACCGGGCGATCAAGTCAGTTTGGCCGACGGTTTTCCGCTGCTGCTGATCTCGCAGGCCTCGCTCGATCTGCTCAACACCAAGCTTGCCGCACCCGTGCCGATGTTGCGCTTCCGTCCGAATCTCGTCGTCGCCGGCACCGAGCCCCACGCCGAAGACGGCTGGAAGCGCATCCGTATCGGCGAGGTCGAGTTCGACGTAGTCAAACCCTGCATCCGTTGCGTGTTCACCACGGTCGATTTCACGCGCGGTGAACGCGATCCGTCGGGCGAACCCTTGCGCACACTGATCGGCTATCGTCGCGGCGAGAAAGGCGTGAGCTTCGGGCAAAATTTGATCCCGCGCGGTCGCGGCGTGATTCGCATCGGCGATGCGGTCGCACCGCTCGCGTAAATGAAAACGTCCAGGCCTCTGCGTCATCACAGCGATGTGTTGGTTCGTTCAACACTGTGGAGCATCTGCTCTAGTGCCGACGTTTAGCCTCGGTTCGATTTGCCGCACGGGCGGCTTGCGGAAACGCGCATGAACTACGACACCATTATCGTCGGTGCCGGATCGGCCGGTTGTGTTCTGGCCAATCGACTGAGCGAAAATCCGAATCACCGTGTACTGCTGCTTGAAGCGGGACCCTCGGACTGGCATCCACTCATCCACATGCCGGCCGGCATCGCCAAGCTGGTCAACAACAAAGGGGTCAATTGGGACTATACGACCGAACCCGAGGCACAACTGGGCAATCGCCGCCTGTGGTGGCCGCGCGGACGCGTCCTCGGCGGCTCCAGCTCAATCAACGCCATGTGTTACATCCGCGGGGTCGCCAGCGACTACGACGGCTGGGCGCGCGACTGCGGTGATGATCGCTGGGCCTGGCGCAACGTCTTGCCGTTGTTCAAGCGCTGCGAGGCCAACGTGCGCGGTGCGAACGAGTGGCACGGCAGCGACGGACCGTTGACGGTTTCTGACCTGCGCGATCGCAACGTACTCTCGCAGGCCTTTATCGATGCCGCCGTCGCCTGCGGCTATGCGCACAACACCGATTTCAACGCCGACGACCAGGCCGGCTTCGGTTTCTATCAGGTCACACAAAAAAATGGCGCGCGCGCGTCGACCGCGTCCGCATTCCTCAAGCCCGTGCGCGGGCGAGCGAACCTTACCGTGCACACGCACGCCGCCACCGAGCGCGTGCTGCTGTCCGGCCTGCGCGCGGTCGGCGTGGACTATCGCCACCATGGCCGCCTGACACGCGCCGAGGGCGGCGAGGTGATTCTCTGCGGCGGCGCGGTCAATTCACCACAACTGCTCATGCTCTCGGGCATCGGCCCGGCCGATCATCTGCGCGAGCACGGCATCGCGGTCAATCGCGATCTGCGCGGCGTCGGCGGTAATTTGCAAGATCATCTGGATGTTTGCACCCTGCAACACTGCACGCAGCCGATTACTTACGACAAGCTCAACGACGCCATCGTCGCTTGGCGATTCCTGACACGCCGCCGCGGCCCGGGTACCTCCAACGTCGCCGAGGCCGGCGGCTTCGTACGTTCGCGGCTCGCCATCGGTACGGACTGCGACGTGCAGTTTCATTTCGTGCCCGCACTGCTGGACGATCACGGTCGCCGCCGCCTGCCAGGTTATGGCTACACCGTGCATGCGTGTTTCCTTCGCCCGCGCAGTCGCGGCAGCATTCGTCTGCGTTCGAGCAACCCTTCAGTGCCGGCAAAAATCCACGCCAACTATCTCACCGATCCCGAAGGCTTCGACCTGAAGATGATGATCGAGGCGACCAAACTCTCGCGCACGATTTTCGCGCAAGCGCCGTTCGATGCCTATCGCGGCAGCGAGATTTACCCGGGCGCCGAGGCCATGAGCGACGCCGCCATCGAAACATTCGTGCGCAACAAAGCCGAGACCGTCTACCATCCCGTCGGCTCGTGTCGCATGGGTCACGACGAAGACGCCGTGGTCGACTCCGAGCTGCGCGTGCACGGCATCGCAGGCCTGCGCGTGGTCGATGCCTCCATCATGCCGAACCTGATCGGCGGCAACACCAATGCACCGACGATCATGATTGCCGAGCACGCGGCCGAACTGATCGCAACGCGACCTGCCGGTTGAGACCACGACGAAGACAATTCGCCAGAACCTAACATCTCTCCCGGCGAACGGCGCTAGAATCGCGCCCCGTGTGAAAGCATCGCACGGGGTTTTTGTCCGGAGTGTGCCCGTGCAACAACAAGATCAACGCATGGAGCACGACCCGATGAGTACCGCATGCCATTTCGCCCTTGTGCGCTGCTGATTTTCGCCACGCTGAGCCTTGCCCCGGCACGCACGCCGGCTACCGAGCAAACCGATAGCACCACTGCGAAAAAATCCGACACAGCGACGGCAAAAGCCGCACTGCTCGCACCCAAAACACGAACCTCGTCGAACGTCGCGACCAAGGCCAAACCCATCGCCAAGCGCGTCTCTGCCGGCGTCGCCGTGCCCGAAGAAATCGACGAGACCGAAGCCATTGCCCCCGTGGTCAAGAGCGCAGCCGTTCGCTCGGCGGGAGATGCCGTCGCGTCGGCGACCGATCTCGACCGTCTGTTGGACAAAATCGAGCAAGGCAACCGCATCGCTGGACTTGCCGTCGCCGTGGTCAAAGACGACAAAATTCTTCTACAACGCGGCGTCGGCTATGCCGACGCAAAGACCGGCTTGAAGGTCACCTCCGACACCGTATTTCGCCTGGCATCGCTGTCGAAGGCGTTCGCCAGTGCGACGGCGGCAATCCTGATCGACGACGGTGCCTTTTCCTGGGACACGACCGTGGCCAGCATCGTGCCGTCCTTCGAATTGAACGATGTCGATGCGAGCAACAAGCTCACCGTGCGTGACGTGCTCAGTCAGCGCGTCGGCCTGCCACACAACACCTTCGATCGCATGGTCGAAGCCGATGAACCGTATCCCCTGCTGGTCGACCGCCTGCGCGACGTGCCAATGACCTGCGATGTGGGCGAATGCTACGGCTATCAGAACGTCACCTATTCGCTGATCGGCGACGTGATCTATGCGACCACAGGCGATTTTTTCAGCCATCAGGTCGAGAAGCGTATTTTCCGCCCCCTCAACATGGCGACGGCGAGCTACGGTCGCGAAGGGCTCGAATCGAGCGCAAACTGGGCCAGGCCGCACACACGCGCGCGCTCCGGCTGGGTGCCGTTCGAGAACAAGGACAGCTACTACCATGTCGCTCCTGCCGCCGGCATCAACGCCAGCATCAAGGACATGACCCAGTGGCTGATCGCGCAAATGGGCGGTCGTCCGGATGTGCTCTCGGCGAGCGAGCTCGAAACGCTGCACACGCCGCAAGTCGACACCCCGCACGAGCGCCGGGTCGCGCCGTGGCGTCGCGCGCGCGTCAGCCAGTCGCAGTACGCCCTCGGTTGGCGCGTGTTCGACTACGCAGGCGAAACCCTCCTCTTTCATGCCGGCTACGTGAAGGGTTATCACTCGATGATCGCTTTCTTCCCGCGCACGCACTTTGGCACGGTGATGCTCTGGAATTGCGAAACGGCATTGCCTTCCGGACTGCTGCCGATGCTGCTCGATCGTTATCTGGGTCTACCCGAAGTCGATTGGGCGGGGCTGGATGCCCCGGCCACACCTACCGTCACCCACCACGCGCGCGCGATCGCTTCGCGCAAACACTGACCTCGCGATCGAATCGAAACTGCGCCCATCAGCGGGCGCAGATCGGGTGCCAGTGGCCTCGCGCGTCCCCGGCGACTTACTGCTTTGGCATCTTGAACACGATGCGCGTGCGTACCGACTGTTCGACAGGCTTCCCGCTTTCCAACTTCGGCTGGAACTTCCATTCGGAAATCGCCGCAAGTGCGGCCGCGTTGAATATCCTCGCCGGATTGGCGTTTTCCACTTTGCCATCCTTGACGCTGCCATCTGCGGCAACGACAAACGACACTTCAACCCAACCCTCCTGCTGCGAGCGCATGGCATTGGGTGGATAGTGCGGTGGTGATTGCGAAACGGGAATCGCCGCGCGCGACTCGCCACCCGCCGGAACGGCGGGTTCGGTTGGTTTCGGCGCTGCAGTGGCTTTGGCCGCTTCCGCTGTTGTCGGGGAAGTCTTGGCCACCGCCGGCGCAGGGACTACTGCCGGAGCAGGGCTCGGAGCCGCCGCGGGTGCGGCGTTGTTCTTGGCCGCATTCGTGGCAAGCGCTTTCTCCTGATCGCGCTTTTCCTGCTCGCGATCCATTTGTTTTTTCTTCAGGTCGACCTTGTTGCGCAGAATCGTCAACGTGTAGTTGTTCGCGTCGAATTTGCCCAACAAATCGATCGCACGGCGACTCTCGTCGAGCTGACCGGCATTGATTTTCTGTTCGATCTCGCCTGCGGCCAGCGGAAACATCTCGCGCAAGCCTTCCTGCGCCGCCGCATTGTTCGGCTCGCGACCAAGGACGAGGAGATAGAAATCGACGGCACTATTGCCTGCCGGTTCTATCAAGCGTCGCTCGCCGACAGCGGTGCCGGCATTGCGCAGCAAGTCGGCGATCGTCAGATCGGTACGCTGCGCTGCCTCCCCTCCCGCAGCCGGAGTCGATGCGGCGGTCGTGGCGGGCGTGGTTGCTGCCGCCACCGATGCTGCCGGGGCACCACCGACAGGAGTCGTCACGGACTGCGGTGCACTCGTCCCCCGCATGAAAAAATAGTACGCCGAAGCCGCGACCAACGCCGTGACGCCCAACACCGCGAGCCAGATGCCCGCTCCCTTACCATTGCCAGCCATACACCTTCGCCCCCTGTTATTTGCGAATGGAAATGGATACTACATTATGTGGCAACAATTCCATGACGCACGTCATGGTTTTTCGTTCCGACGCAACAACCACCTCCTCACTGCGATGCGCCTCACCTATCGTGAATCGCAGAGTTGGCAGCAAAAGGAGAGGAAGAGAGCGGCCTCGCGAAGGGAGGCGGCAAGACACGAACGATTCGGAAAGTGCGCTTGTCGAAGCGCACCGCGCAGACAACAACGCATGTGGCGCTCGTCATGGCAAAACTCGTTGAAGGCCTCTTCCCGCGCTGGGCAAGTCACGGGAAGAGGTAACAACAGGAACAGATTTCTTGTTTTCGAAAAACGGATGCCGACTCCGCATCCGTGAACTCACCGAACCAAAACGGCTCGTTTTCAAACGAAACAAAAACGATGTTGCGGATCGAACCTTACTTCTTCTTCGCGGCAGCCTTCTTGGCAACCTTCTTCGCGGCCTTCTTCACAACCTTGGCCTTCGCAACTTTCTTCACAGCTTTCTTGGCAGGTGCCTTTTTTGCAGCTTTTTTCGTAGCCATATCGCGTCTTAGCTCCTCGTCAGTTGGTAGTTGTTGCCCAGTAAAAGCATGCAGAAACGCCTCGACCAATAGATCACTGTTCGTTGCGTGCCTGAGATTGTTCACCTGCCGGCGTGTACGCTCGTCGGAGAGAAGCCTGAGCACGTGAAGCGGTATCGACACCGTCACTTTCTTCACGGCTTCCGACTTGCTGCCGTGTTCGATGTAAGGCTTTACAAACTTTGCCGCCGTCATGGATTCCATGTGCAGGTATAACGACGGCGCAAAAATTATTCCCGAAGTGTTTTTCTGTCAACAGATTTGTGCTATCGCATTCGCATCAAAGCAACCGATACGCACTCCACAGACGCAACGCAACGACGACGACGCACTCACGGCAACACTACGCATGAACATCCCGCACTCACCCCATTCCGCGAAAGCGTTTCTTGGCAAAGCACGAAAAACGAAGCGTCAGCGATTACCGTGCGCATGGAAGCCATATTTTATGCGGCCTCCAGCCACACACAAATTCATTATTGTATACTTGTTTCTTAGTGTATTTATATAATATTTATATTTTGCCACGACACCCGCAGTATCGAAGCGCTGCACAGATTCGTTTTTCGACGAACGCATGCAACTGAACGATCGCAAAGCAAGGGGGAAATTTTTTTTCTTCCCTCACCCGCAGCGGACGGTTTTTTCATCGCGTTTGCGCGAATTTGCGCGAAGTATACTTTCACCGATCAATGGCCGGCATGCTTCGCCCCATGAATTCCCTGATATCCGCCTCGACCTTTCGCGCGATCGATCGGGATCGAAGAAGGCACGCACAAAAAAAAGGCGCGTCGTCGACGCGCCTTTGGCCTGGGTGTTTCGCTACGCTCAATGAGCGTTGTCTTCGATGGACTCTGCGTACGCATCGGGATCGAGCAACTCTTCGCTGTCTTCGGTGAGGTTGGACGGTTTGACGACAAAGATCCAGCCTTCGCCGTAGGCATCCTCGTTGATCGTCTCGGGCTTGTCGCTTAACGCGGCGTTCACCGCAACGACCTCACCGGAGATGGGCGCATAGACATCGGATGCCGCCTTGACCGACTCGACCACCGCGCACGCGGTACCAGCCTTGACCTCATCGCCGATGCTCGGCAACTCGACATAGACGAGATCGCCGAGCAGACCTTGCGCGTGATCGGAGATGCCGATAGTCACGTTGCCATTGTCTTCGACGCGCGCCCACTCGTGGGACTTCATGAATCTCAGATCGCCGGGGATTTCGTTCATCGTTTCAGTCCTTAGGGATGGCTGCTAGGGGAAGGGCTTGCGAATTTTACACCGTGCGGACACGCAAACATCAAATGCCGGCGCAGATCGCACCTTTATCGGCACGCGGCTGGCCCAGACGTCGCCTCGACGCGTGCTTGCCGAGGCGCGCCTGGAATCGTGATGCGCCGCATCGGGAATAAATCGGTGCCGTGGATGATCTTGTCCTGCGAACCCCACCGCCAAGGAGACGATCGCCATGAAACCTGCACATCCTGCCTCGCACGACCCGAATCGCCGCAAGGCTCTGGGCTGCATCGCCGCGTGGAGCGGTGCCGCCGTGATCTGGTCCGTGGTCGGCGGCGTGCCTCGGGCGCTCGGCGCAACCAGCGACGGCCCCACCATCGCACCATCCAGTGCGTTGAACTTCGTACAGATCAGCGACACGCATATCGGTTTCAAAAAAGAGGCGAACCCCGACGTCATCGGCTCGCTGCGTCGTGCGATCGCCGATATCCACGCCTTGCCGCAGACACCGGCCTTCGCCGTGCATACCGGCGATATCAGCCATTTGTCGCGCGCCGACGAATTCGGTCAGGCGCGCGAGCTGTTCCAGGAACTCAAAGTCGATCGCCTGCACACGGTGCCGGGCGAGCACGACACCATCGACGATGGCTTGACTGGCTACCTCAAGTTTTTCGACCATGACGGCAAGGGCCGTGGCTGGTACAGCTTCGATCAGCGCGGCGTGCACTTCATCGGCCTGACCAACACGCTCAATTTCAAACTGGGCACGATGACCTCGCTCGGCGAGGAACAACTCGCCTGGCTCAAAGCCGATCTCGCCCGCGTGGCGCACTCGACGCCGATCGTCGTCCTCGCGCACATTCCAATGTGGACCGTGTGGGAACCGTGGGGCTGGGGCACGGCCGATGCCGCACAAGCACTGGCGCTGCTGCGCCCGTTCGGTTCGGTCACCGTGCTCAACGGGCATGTCCATCAGGCGTTGCAGAAGGTCGAAGGCAATATCGCCCTGCACACAGCGATGTCGCTGGCCTATCCGCTGCCAATGCCGGGACAGGCGGGCATCGGTGAGCCAGGCCCCGTCAAGGTACCGGCTGGCGAGCTTGGCAAATTGCTCGGCACACGCCAGCTCAGCGTCGTACGCGGCAAGCGCGCGCTGGCAATGATCGACAAGCCGCTGGAACGCTGATGCGTTGGCCCATGCTCCGCCTTTCGGCGACACACTTATATATGTATCGCACTCTCTCCCAGCTCTCGGCAACGTACGCGCGCAGCGGCGTCCTGCTCGTTGCCATCTTCATCATCGCGTTTGCCGCGCCGTCGCTACTCGCCGCAGTGACGGCCGCGCCAAGCGTCGACATCGTCAAGTTCACCTACGCGGCGAAGGAAATCACGGTCGCGCCCGGCACGAAAGTCGTCTGGACCAATCGCGACGAGGTGCCGCACACGGTTACCGGCGTCAAAGACAAATCCGTGGATTCGAAAGCCATGGATACGGGCGACAAGTTTGAGCATACTTTTACCAAGGAAGGCGACTTCGAGTATTTCTGCGTCGTCCACCCGTTCATGACCGGCGTCGTGCATGTGCGCAAATAGATACAGCGGCATCGGCTTCGCGGTTTCATGTCGCGCCTGCGCGGTCCGATCGGCAGGTGTCGACGTGTGACTACGGCAACGTCGCCAACGCTCGTCGGCGAGTTGGCACTGCATCATCTCGATGCGGCGTACAACCTTGGTCGCTGGCTGCTCGGCAACGAGCACGATGCCGCCGACGCCGTACACGATGCGTTTGTCCGCGCCACACGCGCCGCCGACACGTACGCCGGCGGCAGCGCGCGCGCGTGGTGGCTTGCGATCGTGCGCAACTGCTGCCTCGCGCGACTGCAATCGCGCAAGCGCGAGATGCGCCATGTTTCGCTCGACGGCACGACGGGCGACGACGATGGCCCCGCACGCAGCGCGCTCGAACGCTTGTTGCCGCACAGCGAGGCGGACGACGTGGAGGAGCTCCTGGATCAGGCGCAGCGACGCGCCCGCATCGCGCGCGCACTGGACGCGCTGCCGCCGGAGTTCCGCGAGGCGCTGATCCTGCGCGAGATCGAGGCGTTTTCCTACCGCGAGATTGCGGATGTATTGCAAATCCCCATCGGCACGGTGATGTCGCGCCTCGCGCGCGCCCGCGCCTTGCTGCATAAAACTCTCGGCGGCAACGCCGCCAGCGAGGTAACGCATGGATTGTAAAATCGCACGGGATGCCCTGCCGCTGTACTTCGACGGCGAACTTGACCGCACCGCGAGTCGCGAATTCGAAGCACATCTGGATGGCTGCGCCATCTGCCGCGTCGCGCTGATCGAACTCGACGCGCTGCGCACGACGCTGCGCCAAGACGCACCGCGCCACACCGCACCGCAACTGCTGCGCAAGCGTCTGGAAAAATTCGCCGCAACGCAAGCGCGCGAAGGCGCGCCGATACACCCGCGGCGCGGTGGGTCGGCACCACGATGGCTGGCCCACGCCGCATCGATCGCGCTCGCCTTCGGCGCCGGCGGCATGGCCGTCACGCTGTGGAATTCGCCACGTCATGCGAGCGAACTGGCGCAGACGTCCATGCACTCGCAGCTTGCCCGCGACCTGTTCGCAAGCCACTGGCGCGCTCTGGCCGCCGCCTCGCCCGTCGATGTGATATCGACCGACCGCCACACCGTCAAACCGTGGTTCGAGGGCAAGATCGGCATCGCTCCGACCGTACACGATTTCGCCGAACAAGGATTCGACCTCGTCGGCGGACGCATCGACTATGCCGGCGATCTGCGCCTGCCCGTGCTCGTCTACCGCCACGGCCAGCATCTGATCGACGTGTTCGTGCTGCCCGATACGGCGGCGATGGCGAGCGCGGCGACGATCGCGGAATCCGGCTACCGCATCGATCCGGTGAAAATCGGCACGCAGAACGCCGCGATCGTTTCGGACATGGACGCCGGCGAGATGGCGCGCTTTGCGCAACTGCTGGCAGCGGCTCGATAGCTCAGAAGCCAGCGCAGCGCGCCGGGCAGTGCCGCCTGCGTCAGCTTGCCGCGCGCACCGTAACCGTGGTGCCGTCGACGCCGACCACTTCGACCTCGCTACCGGCGGGAAGATCGGGCCCCTCGGCCAGCCACGGCGAGTCGCCGATGCGCACTTTGCCGCGGCCACCGACGATGGCCGTTTCTAGCGTATAACGCCTGCCAATGAACTGCGCCGCACGGCGATTGAGCAACGGTTGGTCGCTGCTTTCGCCGACGATTTTGCGCACGAACCGCCAATAGACGAAGCAACTGAGCAACGCCAGCGCAGCGAACAGGATCGCCTGCGCGAGCAGCGGCAAATCCGGCGCGAACAGCGTGACGACACCCAGCGCCGCCGCGGCGAACCCGATCCAGATCAGGAAATAGCCCGGCGCCAGCAACTCGGCGCCGATCAGAACGAGAGCGAGTATCCACCAGCCATAGTGCATTGCGGGCTCCTTTCGTGCCTTCTCGCGGTAGGAGAAGGAAAAAAAATCAGGCTTGAGAATTCGGCGGCAAGTTCACCGTGCGCGTCGTCGCCGCAGATTTCGGCGTGCTCGCAGCCTGCTGCTCCTGCAAACTCGATTTGGCCAACTCGGCGATGCCGGCGAGCGAGCCGAGCACGCCGGTCGCTTCCATCGGCAGCAACATGATTTTCTGGTTCGGCGCGCCGACCATCGCCTTCAACGCATCGACGTACTTGGTCGCAACGAAATAATTGATCGCATTGATGTCGCCGGAACGGATCGACTGCGAGACCATTTCCGTCGCCTTGGCCTCGGCCTGGGCCTGACGCTCGCGCGCTTCGGCTTCGCGGAACGCCGCTTCGCGCTTGCCTTCGGCGGAGAGAATCGCGGATTGCTTTTCGCCCTCTGCTTTCAGGATCGCCGCCTGCCGCAGGCCTTCGGCTTCGAGAATGTTGGCACGTTTTTCGCGCTCGGCCTTCATCTGCCGCGCCATCGAATCGATCAGATTTTGCGGCGGCTGGATGTCCTTGATCTCGATGCGGTTGCACTTCACGCCCCACGGATGCGTGGCCTCGTCGACCACCTTCAACAGGCGCGCATTGATCTCGTCGCGTTTGGACAGCGATTCGTCCAAATCCATCGAACCGAGCACGGTGCGGATGTTGGTCATGATGAGATTGAGCACCGCCTGATTGAGATTGGCGACTTCATACGCCGCTTTGGCCGCATCGAGCACCTGATAGAACACCACCCCGTCCACGCGCACGACCGCGTTGTCCTTGGTGATGACGTCCTGACTTGGCACGTCGAGCACCTGCTCCATCATGTTCATCTTGTGCCCGACCGAGTGATAGATCGGCACGAGAATGTGCAGACCCGGATCCATCGTCGAGGTGTAGCGGCCGAAGGTTTCCTTGGTCCACTCGTAGCCCTGCGGCACGATGCGAACCGTCTTCGCGATGCCGATGAAAATCAGAACGAACAAAACCAGCGCCACCATGCCGCCCATTGCCGCCTCCAAAAGATGCGATGCCGATGCTCGAGTATATCGCAGCCTTCACGCGATGATCGCAGGCGCGCACTGCCGACGCGAATCATCACGACAGGCGGATTACGGCACTCTTCCGCGCGCGGCGAGTTGCTTTGCCTCACCCAGCGTCGCCTGCGCTTTTTCGCGGCGGCCGGGTTCCAGCGCGGTTGTCTGATCGTAGATGTGCAGCGCGATGCGTGCCTGCGTGATGGCCGCCTCGGCATCGCCGCGCGCGAGCGCGACCTTGGCCGCGAGCGCATGCAGGTTGCCGGTTTTCCAATCCGTTGCGCTGAGCGTCGTCGCCGCAGCGCGCAAGGCTTCATCGATGGCGCTTTGCGCGGGTTCGATGCGTGCGAGTTTCAAATAACGCTGGGCGAGATTGCCAAGCTTGATGGTCAGGCCTTGCTCCACGCCGAGCACTTTGCGGTTGAGGGCCACGGCGCGCTCTTGCGATTGCACCGCGGCTTCGAGTTGGCCCAGCTCGTCCTGCACGTAGGCGAGGTTGTTGTAGGCGATGCCCATGTCAAGCTCGGGCAGTGGCAGCACCGATTCCAGTTCATTCAAGCTGCGCCGATACATCGCTTCGGATTCTTGCAAGCGCCCCAAACCGTCGAGCGCCTTGGCGATGTTGGACAAGTTCACCGCATGCTCGCGCGGCAACACGTCGGGGGATTTTTCCTTGATCGCCAGCGCTTGCTGCCCGTAGTCGAGCGCCTCGGCGTAGCGCGCAACGTCGCCGAGCAGACTGCTCAGATCATTCAACACATCCGAGCGTTGACTGCGCCCGCTTGCATCCTGCGTGCATTGCGCCAGCGCCTGCCGATACAAGGCCTCGGCCGCATCGTAGTGACCCAATTGCCATTGCAGAAACGCCTGGGATTGCAGAATCTGCGCATAGGCATTGCCGCCCTCGCTCTTGCGCAGCGTGGCCGCGCGTTCGAGTTGTTTTCCGGCATCCTCGTTGCGATTGAGCACCGCGTAGGCCTGACCGATGGCGCGGCGAATATCCGCTTCGAGCAAGGGTTGACCGGCCAAGCGTTGTGGGATTTCTGCGACCGAGCGATCCAGCGCGTCGACCAGCAACGGCGGTCTGCCACCGAAGTACGGATCAGCATTGGCGATCATGTGAATCAAAAAATCGTTACCACGCTCGGCGCGCTCGGCTTGCGCGCGCGCGTGGCGCGCCTGCACGAGCGCGACGCTGAAACCAGCGATCAAGGCCAACAACGCCAGCGCCGCAGCAGCCGTCGCGATGCGATTGCGCACGACGAATTTGCGCAGGCGATACCAGCGACTGCGCCCAACGGCGGCAATGGGCTGCCCTTCAAGATGGTTGCGAATATCGGCGGCGAGCGCATCGACCGAGGCATAGCGTTGCGATGGTTCGCGCGCAATGGCCATCAAGACGATGCGATCCAGATCGCCCCGCAGCGCGCGCTTGCGTGCGGCATCCGCGCTCGCCAGCGCCGCACTCGGCGGCAGCGCATCTTCGTGCAGCACGGCATGCGTTTGCGCGGCACCCTCGCCCGCGCGCGCGTGCGGGCGCGCGCCCGCGAGCAGTTCGTACAGCACGACGCCGAGCGCGTAGATGTCGGTCGACGTGGTCACTGCCTCGCCGCGATATTGTTCGGGTGCGGCGTAGCCCGGCGTCATCAGGCGCAGGCCAGTGCCCGTCGCGGCGCTGGGCTCGGTGCCGGTTTCGGTGGCGGCAAGCATCTTGGCGATGCCGAAGTCGAGCAGCTTCGGCGTGCCATCGGCGGCAATCAGAATGTTCGAGGGCTTGAGATCGCGATGCACGATCAGGTTTTGGTGCGCAAAACGCACTGCCTCGCACACCTTGAGCAGCAACTCCAGCATCGCGCGCAGATCGAGCTTGCGTGCAAACGCGGTGATGGGCACGCCCTCGATATACTCCATCGCGAAATAGGGCGCGCCGCGCGCGTCGACGCCGCCGTCGATCAAATGCGCGATGTTGGGATGATCCAGGCGTGCGAGTATTTGCCGCTCCTGACGAAAACGCTGCAACAAGCCCGGCGTCGGATACGCCACCTGTTTGATCGCCACGCGCTGTTCGTATTCGCCATCGGCGCGCTCGGCCAGCCACACCTCGCCCATGCCGCCGGCACCGAGCGACCGCAGCACGCGCCACGGGCCGAAATTCTTCGGCATGGCGGTGGTGCTCGCGTCCACGCGCGCGGCGACGACGATATCCGGCGGCGCTTCGAGAAAATCGCCGAGCGTGGCGTCCAACGCAAGCCAGCGTTCGAGTTCCGTCCGCAAGGCCGCATCGTCGCCACACATTTGCGCCAGATGCGCCGCGCGCTCGGCCGCAGACAGTTCGACCACCGCGTCGAACAGGGTTTCCAGCCGCTCGCGATCAATGGAGGTCATGTGCTTGGGGAAACGTACTCCGGCGACGAAAACGACATGCGCGATGCCAATGCCCGCATCGGTCGCGTGCCATTCACGAATTCAGGGCCAGATACAACTTCACTTTCGCACGCCGCCAATCGCGGTTGAGCGTGCGCTCGCTCACCTGCTGCAAGGCGGCGATTTGCTCGAGTTCCAATCCCGCAAAAAACCGTAATTCGACCAGCTGCGCCAAGCGCGGCTCCTCTTTGCCGAAGCGGCTGAGCGCGTCATTGATGCGCAGCAGCGCCTCGGGGCCGAGATCGCCGCTGGCGACATCGAAGGCCGCGTCGATGTCGGAAACTTCGACCGTGCCGCCCCCGCGTTTTTCGGCGACTTGCGCGCGCGCGCGATCGATCACGATCTGGCGCATCGCACGCGCGGCGAGCGAGAAAAAATGCTCGCGGTCGTTCAAACCACGCTCGCCCGGCTGGGCCAATTTCAGATACGCCTCGTGCACGAGGCCGGTCGTGTTCAAGGTCTGCCCGCCAGCCTTGGCCAACTGGATATGCGCCAGTCGCTTCAACTCGTCGTACACGCGCGCGAACAGCCGCCGCAGCGCCTCGGCGTC
>JAFEFR010000024.1 GCA_018240485.1 Pseudomonadota bacterium | reverse complement strand
TTGCTATGCACGGTGACGCTGACTGCGGGCACGAGCAATTCCACGGCGACGTGCACGCACGCTTTCGCCACCACGGGTACGCACCCCCTTGGCGCGTACTACGCGGGCGATGGCAATTTCGTTGCGACGGCGACCGTGCAAGCGCTGGCGTTGTCGGTGAATCCACCGCCGATACCCGCGCCCGCGCTGTCGACCTGGTTGCTCGGCCTGCTCGGAAGTTTGCTCGTCATGATCGGGCTTTCGCGCACGCGCACTTGACGCCGCGGGAACACACGCCAAACTACCCTTGATTCGGCGGGCAGGGGTGCGGGTTGTCGTTTGACGGACGTGGGGAAAGAGGGTGGTGGTACCAAGGTTCGCTTGCGGCAGTGCGTGTCGCGTGCGCCTGTGCCTGTGCCGTGGCGCACGCGCAGGCCGATTCTTCTGCGCCAGCGACATTGGCGACGGTCGGCGTGATCGCACAGGATCGAGGCGAAGCGACGGGCGCTCCGGCGTCGGTCGAGGTGCTCGATGCCGCCGCGATCGCGAACGCGCAATTGCGCGATATCGATCAATTGTCGGATCAGATCGCGAACCTGCGCATCGCCGGCGAAGGCTCGCGCGCGAGCCCGGCGTTCGTGTCGCTGCGCGGCTTCGTCAATCCGTTCGGCGCGCCGAATTCGGCTGTGGCGCTGATCATCGACGACGTGCCGGTGAGGGATTTCTACTCGTTCGATTCGCGTCTGTTCGATATCGACCGCATCGCCGTGCACAAAGGGCCGCAGGGCGCGCTCTACGGTGTGAACAGCGAGTCGGGCGTGATCGAGATCGTCACCCGCAAGCCGGATGCGAATGCGCGCGCGTTCGGCGAGGCGTCGCTGGCTTCGCGCGACGGCTACGCGGCGGGCGCTGGCCTGTCGGGCGCACTTGGAAACAACGTCTACGCCAGCCTCGCCGCGGCGCGCGACGGCGACGAGGGGTATCTCGACAATCTTGTCGGTCGCAAGCCCTACAACGGGACATGCAGCGCGAACTTGCGTGGCCGCCTGGTGTGGAATCCGTTCGAGCGCGTCGAGGTCGATGCGATGTTGTTGCGCCAGCGCAGCGGCGACCACGGCGGCGAGACTTACCTGCCGGTCGATCTGGCCTCGTTCAATGCCGTGCCCACGCTCGGCGGCCTCAAGCTCGGCCGTTTCGATCAGGCGCTCGATCACGAAGGCGACAGCCATGCACGCAGCACGTTGGCCGCACTGAAAGGCCTCTGGCATGGCGAGGAGGTGCAACTGCGCGCCATCGCCTCGTATCGCTCCCATGACGCGCGCAACTCGAACGACTACGACCTGTCGCCGCAGCCCTGGCTGGTCATGAATGCGGCTTACCGTGTGCGCGAGCGCTACGTCGAGCTGCGCGCACAACCCACGGACATCAATGCCCCCGTGAGCTGGCTCGCGGGCGTGAGTGCGGATCGCCGCGATATCGGTTTTCTGCGCATCGCCGACCTTGGAATAGGCAATACCTTGCAACTGCCGCCGGGCCGCTACACGCGCGCGAACGAAACGTTGAACGACCGCGACGTTGCGCTGTTCGGCCGGGCGACATGGCGTTTCGGCACCGCGCGGAATGTGGGCGTTTCCCTCGGCGCGCGCGTCGAGCGCGTGCGTGGCGACATGGATTTTCTCGGCAACGCCCTCGATCCACAGCCGGTAAGCGCCGTGCGCAGCGATGCCCGGTTTTTGCCGACGCTGTCGCTCGACTACCGTCTTGCACCGGCGCAACTTGCGTATTTTTCCGTGACGCGCGGTTGGCAGCCCGGCGGCTACAACACGACCGCGTACGCATCCGACCATGCGCAATACCGGCCCGAGACCACGACCGCGTTCGAACTCGGTCTCAAGGGCGAACTCGCCGACGGCACGGCGAGCTACGCATTGGCGGCGTTCCGCAACGCCATCCGCGACTATCAGGATCTGGTCTATTCCAGCACGCAGCTCGAAAGCAACATCGTCAACGCGCATCGTGTGCGCACGCAGGGCGTCGAGGCACAGTCGATGTTGCGACCGGCGGCGAACTGGCAACTCGGCGCAACCTTCGGCAGTGTACAGGCGGTGTACCTCGACGCCGCGCTCGGCGCTGCCGGCTTGCGGCTCGGTGGTCACGCATTGGGCCAGGTGCCGCGATTCAACTACAACCTGCATGCGCAGTACACGCAAGGCGCATGGCTCGCGCGCATGGAGCTCGCCGGCGCGAGTTCGTTCCAGGTACACGATGTCGACGAGACGACGAATCGCTTGCGCGAACAGCGCATGCCCGGTTACGCGACGCTGAATGCGCGTTTGGGCTGGCGCGGCACGCACTGGTCGGCGTGGGTCTACGGACAAAATCTGACCGACCGCCGTTATTTCACCAGCGCCACGTTCGGCTTCGCGTTGGCGGCGTTGTATCCGGATGCGGTCGGCACGGTCGCGCCACCGCGCACGCTCGGCATCGGCGTGCGTTGGGAGCGATAGCGCTTTCTCAGGCCGCCGCCGCGAACGCATCGCGGGTGAGATTTTCTGGCGCCGACTCGCCGCAGGCCACGTCATCCTCGATGCGGATGCCGCCGTACTGGCGGAAATGATCGACCTTGTCCCAGACGATGTCTTTGGCCTCGGGCCGGGCCTTGAGTTCCGCCAACAGCATGTCGATGAAGTACA
>JAFEFR010000249.1 GCA_018240485.1 Pseudomonadota bacterium | reverse complement strand
TTCGCCGGTGCGAGATGTTTCTTCGCGACCAGATACGCGATCTTCTCGGTGATCACGCGCGTCTTGCCCGAGCCCGCGCCGGCGAGCACGAGCAGCGGCCCGTCGCCGTACTCGATCGCAACGCGTTGTTGAGAATTCAGGCTCATCAGGCCGACCATTGTGCCGGGATATTTTTCTTTGCGGCAGCTTGACAGCGGCCACCGTTCGTTCAGTCATGATCGCGAGGCGCGCAATGCGGCCACCTTCGACCGCACTCGTCGATAGTCGACAGGACTGCAGCGCAGTTCGGACGCCGACCTGACGCTTGGGTACGCGCTGCCCTGCGCCATCCGATGCAGCGCCCTTTTCGTTATAAATTATGTCGACATTTATAGAAATGCATTGTCGACAATATTGAAAGGCCGCTCGATTCATGCAAGCATGTCGTTGCCGTGCCGTGGGTCGATGTGACACGGCCCGGGAAGTTGCTTTGTCTTCGACGACGACGCTGTGCGAACCCCATCGACAACCCGTTTCCGGAGGTAGACATGAACATTTCCAGGGCGATCCGCCTGTGCGCCAGTACGGCGGCACTACTGCTCGCATCGGCATCGCTGCTCGCGCAGGTCCCGTCGGCAACACCGGCGCACGCCAAACAAGCGGGCCCGGCCACCGGCACGGAAAAATCACCTGCCATGACGCGCGAACAGGCACGCGAAGATTATGCCTACGCGATCGGTGTCGAGGCCTACATCTACGCTTACCCGCTGGTCGAGATGTATCGCGTTCGTTACAAGCGCTTGTTCGACCCGAATGACGGGATACCCTCGCGACTGAACGAATTCCACCATGTGCGCGAGTTACTGGATTACAAAGCCACCTCCGTGGTTGCCCCCAATAACGACACCCTGTATTCCACCGGCTGGCTGGATCTGGCGAAAGAGCCGATCGTGCTCGAAGTGCCGGCGAGTCCGAAGCGTTTTTACGTCATGCAATTCATGGATTTTTACACCAGCGACTTCGCCATCATCGGCACACGCACGACCGGATCGGCGGCCGGCACTTACGCCATCGTCGGGCCGAACTGGAAAGGCGAGCTGCCCAAGGGCCTGAAGCGCCTCGACTCGCCCACCAATTCGGTATGGCTGCTTGGTCGCACGCTGATAGATGGGCCGGAAGATCTGGCCGCCGTGCATGCACAGCAGGATCGCTATCGCTTGATTCCACTGACCGACTGGCGCAACAGGACGACGCCGAAACCGGAACCTTTGCCGAACATGCGGCCCTACAAGCTCGATGAGCCATTGCAATTTTTCGAATTCGTGAATCTCGCTTTGCACGAAAATCCGCCGCCGGCACGCGAGGCTGCACTGATGAGTGTATTTGGCGAAATCGGCGTCGGCCCGGACAAGGACTTCACGATTTCCAAGCTCGATCCCGCCATCGCGCGCGGTCTGACCCGTGCCGTGCAGGACGGCGAACGTATCGTCGCCGCGAGCCGTCGCCGCACCGAGGCGGTCAACGGCTGGCGCCCACCCGCCGCCAATTCCGGCACTTTCGGCGACGATTATCTGTTGCGCGCCGTCACCGCCAAGTACGCACTCGCTGCGCTCACCCCCGAAGAGGACTACAGCTTCGTGCATGGGCTGAACGATGGCAATGCGATGGATGGCAGCCACGCCTATGTGCTGCGCTTCGAGAAGGGACAATTGCCGCCAGTGAACGCCTTTTGGTCGGTGACGATGTACCTTGCACCATCCGGGTTTCTGGTCGACAACCCCATCCACCGCTATTCGATCGGCGATCGCACGCGCGGCTTGAAGTACGACAAGGACGGGTCGCTGACGATCTACATCCAGCATAAATCGCCTGGCCAGGACAAAGTGTCGAACTGGCTTCCCGCTCCGGAGGGCGCGTTTGCGCTTGGCATGCGCTGCTACGGGCCCACCCAGGCGATTCTCTCCGGTGCGTGGAAACCGCCCGTGGTCGTCGCGACGGAAGCGGTACGCTGATTCGGCTTCGTGACGTTGCCAGCGCGCTTGCGCTACGCTGGCGAACCGTGGGCGTGGCAAACCGATGCCGCGCACCACACTCGTCGGGCGGCATCGACATGGCCACCCGCGCTCACCCCATCACGGAGATTCTGAAATGGCCGATATCTGGCTCACCACACTTGTCACCGCCACGCCTCAGGAAGGTTTCGAGCTTGCCATTACGCTCAGCCGTCGCGGCGTCAAGTACACCCAACCGGATGCCAGCGTCCTCAAGCAACTGCGCCCTGACTACGCCAATTCCGCGGAGGCGCTGACGGCCGCTTCTCACGTCATCGCCACCCATTTTCAGACGATCGCTGCCGCCAACGACTATTGGCGCAAGTGAGCGCCTTCGCTTCGGCGATGAAGCGAAGGCGGGCGCGGAAACGCATTGCTCGATGAGCGCATTGGCTCACCGAGCCGAAGCCGGATCGCGACGCGTCATCCGCCGCTTGTCGACAGCATCGAGGTCTTTTGAACTTTCCATTGGCCGTTCTCCATGACCATTTGCGCGGTACCGGTCGATTTGCCGCCGCCTTCGTCGACGCCTTCCAACGTCAACTCGGCGTGGTCGCCGAAATCCTGGCCGCCGGTGACGGTGAGGCTTTTCGGTGCGAACGCCTTCATCATTTCGAGCATCGCCGGAAACTGCGGATCCTTGCGCTGCGCGCGCATCTGATCGGCGCGTTCTTTCGACACGGTGGCAAGCATCGCATCGATATCGCCTTTGCGCATGGCGACAAGGTTCGCCTGCAACACTTTGCCGGCGTCGCCGCCGCCGGAAGGAATGGGTTTGCCACTCGGCGCGGCGGCAGCGGCAGACGCCTTTGATCCCTTGCTGCCGGGCACGGCATAGGCAAGATCGAAACCGAAATCGCAAGACAACGCTTTGTCGTCGTTGCCCTTGAGCGTGTAGTGCCCGGCCACGCCTTTGGCATCGCTGCGCGAGCGTTTGAGGTCGCCGAACGCCGTGCCGGATTGCGAGATATTGCTGCCGGGCGGCAGATAAGCGTAAATCGCCGTTACCCCGCTGTCGTCCAGGGTGATGCGCACCAGGCCGCCATCCCCCGCCAGATCGCGCACGGCATCGTCCGGATCCTTGCTCGCCGCCACTTTGCCGGCATCGAGCTTGACCGAGGCGAGGGCGACCGTGGTTTCCATCTTGCCCGGCTCGAAGTGATCGGGACGCTGATAAGCCACCGCGTCGATCAGAGTGAGTTTTTTGCCTTCGTAGGTGCAGGTGCCGTTGCCGCCGGCCAGGGCGACCATCGGCAGCGACAGGGAAATCAACGCGGCAGCGCGGAACGTGGACTTGAACATGGCGAATCCTCGTAGTGGCGGAACAGACGACATCGACAGCCGCTCGGTGATGCCGCCTGAAATTTTCTCCACTGCAGGCATCCGTCCAAGCTCACTCTGTTCAGACGGAAAATCGAATCGAAGGGGTTCATGCGCGAAACGGTTGTCGCTCACAAGCGCAGGGCAAGGCGCTCTTCCATGCGATTCGAGTCGCACGTCGACGTTCATCGGCGTCCACACGATCGCGGACGGAGCGAGTCTGGCAGGGCTTGGATCGCGGCGCGCACCGGGAAGCGCGACGACGCTTCCCGGCAACCGGCGGCGGCGCTCGGATCAGTTGACCGCGTTCTTGCCCGTCTGGCCGCGCGGCAGCACTTGCGCCGCAAGCTTGGTATCGGCGCGCAACAGGCTGACTTCGTCGGCAAGGATGTTCGCCGCTTCGTTGAGGACGACATCCTTGAGTGCCTTGCGCCGCTTTTCTTCGGCCAGATCGGCCTTGAGGCTGCGCTCGTCGGCCTGCAGGCCGTCGTCTTCGTTCGGATTGCTGCCGGCCTTGGCCGCTTTGGCGGCATTCGTCGCATCCGTTCTCGCGACCGGATTTTCCGCATCCGGATCCGCCGCCTTGCGCGCCGACGCCACGTCGACCGGTTTGTGCGTCGCGTTGCCCGGCCCGCTCCTAGTTTCAGGGCCTTTGGCCAGCACCGCATCCTTGCCCGTAACATCGACGAATTGATCCGGATGTCGTTCGCGACGTTTGGCCTCTTGCTCGTCACGCTCCTTGCGACGTACGGCTTCGTTGAGCGAGATGGTCTTGTCCTCGCGCAACTTGCGCACGTCGGCGACGTCGGCCTGGTAGGCGAGCCACTCCTTGTCGGTGGCGGCACGTTGGTCGTGACGCGCGATAAGTAGCGGCGCCAACGTCTTGAGGTCGCCCGCAGGCCGGTAGTCGGCGGCGGGAATCGACGTCCACGGCAGCGCATTGTCGAACGCCTGCTCGCCGTTCTGGGCGAAGTCGCCGGTGACCGGGAAGGCGATGTCCGGGGTCACACCACGCAACTGGGTCGAGCCGCCATTGATGCGGAAGAATTGCGCTATGGTCATCTTCAACTCGCCATAGGTCGGCTTCTCGTTGCCGTGCATCTGGTCGAGATCGAGCAGATTCTGCACCGTGCCCTTGCCGAAGGTCGGCTCGCCGAGAATGAGGCCACGCCCGTAGTCCTGGATCGCGGCGGCGAAAATTTCCGAAGCCGATGCCGAATTGCGATTGACGAGCACGGCAAGCGGCCCGCTCCAGGCCACACCGTCGTCGCGGTCTTCCTCGACGTCGATGCGACCGTTCGCGCTGCGCACCTGCACGACCGGGCCCTTGCCGATGAACAGCCCGGTCAAGTCGGTCGCTTCGTTGAGGGAGCCGCCGCCGTCGTTGCGCAAATCGATCACCACGCCTTCGACGTGCTGTTTCTTGAGGTCGGCCAGAAGTTTGGCGACGTCGCGCGTCGCGCTCTTGTAATTCGCATCGCCGCGGCGGTGCGCTTCGAAATCCTGATAGAAAGTCGGCAAGGTGATGACGCCGATCTTGTGCGTGACATCGCCCTCTTTGGTCTCGATGACGGAACTTTTCGCCGCCTGTTCCTCGACTGCGATCTTCTTGCGCACGATCGCGATCGTCTCGTGCTTGCCGTCGGGGCCGGCATCGGCCGGCAGGACTTCCAGACGCACGGCCGTATCCTTGGCGCCGCGGATTTTTTCGACGACATCGTCTAGCCGCCAGCCGATCACGTCGATGATTGGGCCGTGTTCGCCCTGTCCCACGCCGACGATGCGATCGCCGACCTTGAGCTTGCCTGACAACGCGGCCGGTCCGCCCGGCACGATTTCGCGGATTGCCGTGTAATCGTCCTCGCGTTGCAGCACCGCGCCGATGCCTTCGAGCGAGAGGCGCATGGCGATTTCGAAATTCTCCGCCTGTCGCGGGCCGAGATAATTCGTGTGCGGCTCGATCGCCATCGCATACGAATTGAGAAATACCTGGAATGCGTCTTCGCTGGTGAGTTGGCGCATGCGGTCGATGTAGTTGGCATACCGCTTGTCGAGCGTCTCGCGAATCTTCGCCTCGTCCTTGCCGGCGAGCTTCAGGCGCAGCCAGTCGTTCTTCACGCGCTTGCGCCACAGATCGTTCGCTTCGGCGTCGTTCTTCGGCCACGGCGCCTTCTCGCGCTGATACTGGTAGCTTTCGTCTTTGGTGAAATCGAAGCCCTTCTTCAATTCGGCGCGCGCGAAAGCGGTACGCTCGGCAATGCGTTCGACGTAAAGATTGAACATCGCAAAGGGAACGCTCAGATCCTTGTCGCGAATCGCCTCGCCGAGTTTGTCGCGCGCGGGCATGAAGCGATCGATGTCGGCCTGAGTGAAAAACTGACGATCCGGATCGAGCGAGTCGAGATAGCGATCGAACACGCGCTGCGACATTTTTACGTCGAACGCTTCAGGCTTGTAGTGCATGCGGGTGAGGATGCGCAATGCCAGCAGCGCGGCATCGCTTTGCTCGGGCGTCGACTTGATCGCGATCGACGAAGCCGTGTCGGCCGCAGGCTTGGCCGTCGCCGTCGTCGCCGCGAGAACGGCGGCAAACAGGATCGGGGCGAGCCGAATCGGGCGGTTGTTACGAACCAGCATGTGCATTCTCCACGGTGTCACTTTTTGAATGGTCGAAATTTTCCCGCGCGGCGGCGGGGAAACATCGAAATACGCGAAAGACGGCGATGGCCATCGCCCCCTCGCGCGACGCGCTTGCCAACAGAATCGAATCAAGCCATCGGGTCGACGAGCCCCGCCGCATGCGCCATCCGGTCCGCATGGTACGAAGAACGCACCAGCGGGCCGGAGGCGACATGCTCGAAACCGAGCTTGTTGCCGTACTCGGCCAAGGCGTCGAACTCCGCCGGCGTCCAATAGCGCAGAACCGGATGGTGATGCGGTGTCGGCTGCAGATACTGACCGATCGTCACCATATCGACCGCGTGCGCACGCAAATCGTTCAATGCGCCATGCACCTGCGCTTCGGTTTCGCCCAAGCCGAGCATGATGCCGGATTTGGTCGGCACGCTCGGGTGTTGCGCCTTGAAACGCGCAAGCAAGCTCAGCGACCAGTCGTAATCGGCGCCGGGACGTACATTCGGGTACAGCTCGCGCACGGTTTCGAGATTATGGTTGAACACGTCGGGCGGTTGCTCGGCGAAGATGTCGAGTGCGCGTTCCATGCGGCCCTTGCCGCGGAAATCCGGGGTGAGGATTTCCAGCCGAATCGACGGACTGAGTGCGCGGATTTCGCGAATGCAATCGGCAAAATGTTGTGCGCCGCCGTCGCGCAGGTCATCGCGATCGACCGAGGTGACGACGACATAACGCAAGCCCATGTCGGCGATGGTTTCAGCGAGATGGCGTGGCTCGTCGGCATCCGGCGGTTTCGGCCGACCGTGGGCGACGTCGCAGAACGAGCAGCGTCGCGTGCACACTTCGCCCAGAATCATGAACGTCGCCGTCCCCTTGCCGAAACATTCGTGGATGTTCGGGCAGGACGCCTCCTCGCACACGGTGACGAGACGATTGGCGCGCAATTTGGATTTCAGCTTGGCCACCGCATTGCCCGGCGGAATGCGTACTCGGATCCAGTCAGGCTTGCGCAGCATCGGCGCGTTGCGATCGAACCCGGCGCGATTGCGCGCGGTCTTGTCTTCGCCGAGCAGCTTCTCGCCGGCGTGAATCGGCGCTGCGATGGCCGCCTCGTTCAGGAGCGCAATGGGAATGGTTTTATCGAGAGAATTCATGCGTGCACGCTATCATCCGCCATGGGTGGCGCGCCAGTTCCAATCGCCACGGTCGCGAAAGCAGGGTTCAGGCCCAGTTGCCGGGCCAATTGAGCGACCAATTCGGCCTCGACGGCGGCCAACGAGGATGGGCCGCCGAGATCCTTCACCTGGGTCACCGCCAACCCTTGGTAACCGCAGGGGTTGATACGCTGGAACGGCTCCAGATCCATGGCCACATTGAAGGCGAGGCCGTGGAAGGTGCAGCCGCGGCGCACGCGCAAACCCAGCGCGGCAATTTTGGCGCTGGCGACGTAAACGCCCGGTGCGCCATCGCGGCGCACGGCCTGGATATTCCAGTTCGCCAGGGTGTCGATGATCGCCTGCTCGATCTTGCATACCAGTTCGCGAATGCCGAGCTTCAAGCGCCGCAGGTCGATCAGCGGATAGGCAACGATCTGGCCCGGCCCGTGGTAAGTCACTTGACCGCCGCGATCAACCGCCACGACCGGGATATCGCCCGGCATCAACACGTGTTCCCACTTGCCGGCCTGGCCGAGCGTGAACACGGGCGGGTGTTCGACCAGCCAGAGCTCGTCCGCCGTTGCCGCATCGCGCGCGTCGGTGAACGCCTGCATCGCCCGCCACATCGGCTCGTACGGCGACAGGCCAGGGAAGTGGCGAACCCGCAATGGCAAAGACTCGGAAGTGGAATTCATGACGGTACGCGAGATCGCCTCGTTCTCGGCAGTTACAACGTCCACTTCACCGCCGCGTCCGCGCGCAGCGCGGCGTGGGCCGCTTCGTAGCGCTCGCGCGAGGGGCAGTCGAAGGCCACGCCGACCGACACGAAATTGCCGTTGCTCGATGGCCGCACGCGCGTGGAGCCCTCGCGCACCGCCATGCCGAGATCGACGAGAATTTTCGGCACGCGCTGTTCGAGACCTTCGTGTGCTTTGCCCACGGCGGTAATCTCGAACACGCCGGGAAACTGGAACCCCTGGCCGGGGTTCTCGGCGTGTATCGCATCGAGCGTGCGCGAGTCGACCCGTGTCATCACTTCACCGGTATCGGATTGCCGACCGCAGCCGTGCCGACCGATGAGGTTTGCGTGGTCGGCGCGCTCTTGAAGAGCAGCAGGAAGCCATCGACGAAACGCCGCCACCAGCCGCCTTCGGGTTGCACGTCGAGAACGACGAGTGGACGCTCGACCAGTACCTTGTCGTCCAGCTTCACCCGCACCGTGCCGACCGATTGGCCCTTCGTGTACGGGGCGATCAAGCGACTGGGCATGTCCATCGTCGCCTTCATGTCGGCATAGCGGCCGCGCGGCAGGGTGATGAGCAAATCGTCGGCAAGGCCCAGTGCGGCGCTGTCGTTCGCGCCGCGCCACAAGGGTTGCGTCGTGAGCGCCTTGTTTGCCTCGAACAGTTTGTGCGTCTCGAAGAACCGGAAACCGTAGTTGAGCACAGTCTGGTTGGCATCCGCGCGCTCCTTCTCGCTGCCGGTGCCCATGACCACCGCGATCAGGCGCTGATCGCCCCGTTTGGCCGAGGTGGCAAGGCAGAAACCGGCATCTTTGGTGTGACCGGTCTTGATGCCGTCGACGGTGGAATCGCGCCACAACAACGAATTGCGGTTGTGCTGGGTGATGCCGTTCCACTCGAATTCCTTGATCGCGTAGATCTTGTATTCCTCGGGATAGTTGTGGATCAGCGCCCGCGACAGAATCGCGATGTCGTGCGCCGTGGTGTATTCGTCCGGCGCGGGCAGGCCGGTCGGGTTGACGTAATGCGTGCCGGTCATGCCGAGCTGCTGCGCATACTCGTTCATCAGTGCCGCGAATGTCTGCTCGGAACCGGCCACATGCTCGGCCAACGCGATCGCCGCATCGTTGCCGGACTGGATGATCATGCCGTACATCAAATCCTTGAGCGGCACTTTCGAGTTGAGCTTGAGGAACGTGGTCGAGCCATCGGTGCTGGCGCCACCGCCGCGCCACGCGTTCTCGCTGATGTAGACCTCGTCGTCCGGCTTGATCTTGCCTGCGGCAAGTTGTGCGGCGACGACGTAGGAGGTCATGATTTTGGTGATCGACGCCGGATCGACGCGCGTATCGGCGTTGTCGCCGGCGAGAATCTGGCCGCTGGTGTAATCCATCAGCACCCAGCTCTTGGCGTTGAGTTGCGGCTGCGGCGGCAAGGGTACGTTGAGCGCATTTGCTGTCGGCATCGGCGTTGCCTGCGGTGCCGGCAGCGCCGCAGCGCCGGCCTCTTCGGTTTTCGATTCGACCCCCGCCTGTTTCTGCTGCTCGGCTTTTTGTTCCTGCGCCTGCGCATGACGATGCTTGACCTTGGCCACCCCGGGAGAAGCGCAAACCGTCGCCGCGACAGCAAAAGTACACAATAGCGCTTTTTGCAAAATGTGCAGATTTTTCATTTCTGTGGATGTTCCAATGAAATCCTGCGGCGCCGCTCGGCGCGCAGGCAAAAACGGAAAGAGATGCGAATTTTACACGTCAAGCCTGAACGACACGACGTTTGCCGTTCAGTCGTCGCTCACCAGATGGGGCTCGCCGAGGCCGAGTGCGCGCACTTTCGACGTCAGTGCGTCGGCTTCCTCGGCATTGCGCAGCGGGCCGATGCGCACGCGACGGACCGGATTGCCGTTGACGCGTCCTTCGATCACCTGCACATCGCCGAGTTGCGCACCACGCAACACCGTCGCCGCGTGCGCCGCATTGGCAGGATCCGTGTACGCGCCGACTTGCAGATAGAGCGCCGATTCATGGGTTTTTCCGGGCGCCGGCGAAGCCCCGACCGCACTCGGCGGCAGGGCAGTGCGTGACAATGCGCTGGCCGGAATCGTTTGTGTAGGCGCCTCGCGCTGCGGATGCGCCGGATCGATCGCGCGCACTTCGACCCTGGCCGTGCCTTTGGGCCACACCCCGAGCTTGACCGCGGCGACATAGGACAAGTCGATGATGCGATCGTCGACGAACGGGCCGCGATCGTTGACCCGCACGATCACGCTCCTGCCGTTGTCGAGGTTGGTCACGCGCGCATAGCTCGGCAGCGGCAGTGTCTTGTGCGCGGCGCTGAACGCATACATGTCGTATTTCTCGAAGTTCGAGGTGGTGTAGCCGTGAAACTTGTTGCCGTACCACGAAGCGAGACCGCGCTCGACGTAACCCGATGCTTCCGGCAGCACGCGATAGGTTTTGCCCAGCACGTCGTAGGGCGATTTGTTGCCATACGCGGAACGCGGTTCGATTCGCGGAACGGGCTCGGGAATCTTGCTCACATCCGGTGGCGGCCCGCTCGGCGTGGAGTCCGCCCCCTGCGCATACCGGCTCGATTGCGGGCGCGAGGTATCGTCGCGCTGCGCTGCCGAAGTGGACGACATGGGTTTCGTCGCCTTGCGGCCACCACAACCTGCGATCGACAACACGCTCACCGCAGTCGCTGCGGAGAGCAGCAGAGTGGTGCCGCCACGTCTCATTTGCCGCCGGTCTGCGCCGCAATTTCCTCGCTGAGCTGGGTCACGGCAAGGCTGTACAGCGGACTGCGGTTATAGCGCGAAATAGCGTAGAAATTCTGGAATACGATCCAGACCTCCGGGCCGTCCTCGCCTTCGAGTTTGACCAGGGTCGCCAAGGTGTCGTCCGCCACATCGACCTTGCGCGATGGCACATAGCCCCACTCGACAAGCTGGCGCAGCGGATAGGCCGGCTTCAGGTTTTCCGGCGTCACCGCACGCGCGCTGGCGGCGACGCGGGCGCGCACCGCCACCGGCCCGCCGCTCTGCCAGCCGTTGCCGACGAAATAGTTGGCGATGCTGGCAACGATGTCGGGCAGCGAATTCCACAGATCGATCTTGCCGTCGCCGTCCTCGTCGCGCGCGAATTTGGCGATCGACGAGGGCATGAACTGGCCCCAGCCCATCGCGCCCGCATACGAGCCCATCAGGCTTTCGATCGGATACGGAAACGTAGGCCCATGCAGGAGGAACAACTGGCGCAATTCGCCGCGAAAGAAATCCGCGCGCGGCGGATAGTGGAAGCCGAGCGTGGTCAACGCGTCGAGCACGCGGTAGCGCGTTGGCGTACGTCCGTAATTGGTTTCCACGCCGATGATCGCAACCAGGATCGATGCCGGCACGCCGTATTCTTTCTCGACGCGATCGAACAAGGCTTTGTTCGCGCGATAGAAGGCGACGCCGCCGTCGATGCGCGCCGTCGTCAGAAAGATCGGCCGGTATTCGCGCCAGGTCTTTGACTCGGCCGGGCGCGAGATCGCATCGATGATCGACTGCTGGTAACGCGCCTTGGCCAACGTGGCGAGCACATCGGCGGCGGACAGGTCGGTTTCCTGCGCCAACTCGTCGGCGAATTTTTTCTGCGCCGAAGAAACCTGCGCAGGCGTGGGCGAATCGTAAGCGCGCGCCACGTCGGCGAACGAGGCGAACAGCAAGCAAATGCACCAGCAAAAAGCGCGGAGAGTCATCGATGGACCAAGCGGGCCAGAGAGGGGTGCGCCGAGGGTATCACGGCGCACGTCAAGCGCAGCTCAACGCCGCAGCGCATCAGGCGAACACGCGTTGTCGCAGCCACTTCGTCGCGATCCATTTTTCACCGGCAACGACCGGCGTGCCGGCATGCAAGGTTTTGCTGGCCGGTTCGGGCTGCGGGTAGCTGAAGAACACGGCATTGCCCTGCTGCGGCAGCACCGACAGGCCAATATCGGGAAATGCCGTCGCGCCGCCGTTCTGTGGTGTGTTGAGATACATGATCAAGGTGGCGACGCGCTGGCCACCACGTCGGGTCAACGCCGGCGTGCCGGGGTCGGCCGGGTCGAAATAGTCGTGATGCGGCTCGTATTCGGCGCCGGGCAGGTAATGCAGCACCTGCAAGCCTTCGCCGTTTTCGGCGGGCCAATTCAACAGCTTGGCGATGCGTGCCTCGATGCGCAGATGCAATTCGCTCTCGCCGCGCTGGAAAAACATGCCGCGACTCGTGCGTGCAGCATCGACCTGGTATTTCCCGGTCTGTCGGTCGACCGTTTCCGAACGCGCCATGCGTGGCTCGGCTGCGGCGATCAGGGCGGCGCATTCCTCGGCGCTGAGCATGTCGCCGAATACGACCACGCGCGGCGATTTCATTTCGAGCAGCACCTTCACCTGCCGATCGCCCGCATCCAACGTCAACGGCAAGTTCGCGGTGGCGGGCTCGGGCATGCTATCGCTCGGTGGTGCGTTCGCGGCCACGGCGACGCGCGCGCGTGGATTTTCGGCCACGACGACGGCCAACGCATCGCCCGCCGCGCGCCGTTGCCAACCCGCGGCCACCAACTCGGCGACGACCTGCTCGCGACTCGCGCCGGCAAGCATGCGCGCAAGAATCCATTGTTTCGCTTCGGCGCTGACGTGGGCTTTGCTCATGCGGATAGGGTAATCGGGCGACGGGCGCCGCTCAACGCGGCGTGCGGCGATGATTGTGGATCGCCATCAACATGCCGAACCCGGCGAGCAGGGCGACGACCGAAGTGCCGCCATAGCTGATCAGCGGCATCGGCACGCCGACCACGGGCAGGATGCCGGCAACCATGCCGCCGTTGACCATAACGTAAACAAAAAACGACATGCTGAAGGAGCCGGCAAGCAAGCGCGAATACGTGTCGCGCGCGTTCGCGGCGATGGTGAGCCCGCGCCCGACGATGAACAGATAGAGCACGATCACGGCGATGACGCCGATCAAACCCCACTCTTCGGAAAATACGGCGAAGATGAAATCGGTGGTGTGCTCGGGCAAAAATTCGAGTTGCGACTGCGTGCCGTGGTGCCAGCCCTTGCCCCACAGGCCACCCGAACCGACGGCGATTTCGCTTTGCATGATGTGCCAGCCATCGCCAAGGCGATCGGCGGCCGGATCGAGGAAGGTGAACAAGCGTTTTTTCTGATAGTCGTGCATGAAATGCCAGGCCATCGGGGCGGCGGCGGCGGCGGCGGCGGCAACCAGGCCTATGCGCCACCAGGCCATGCCGGCGAGGAAAATCGCGAACATGCCGCCCGCCACGACCAGCAGCGCCGTGCCAAGGTCGGGTTGCTTGGCAATCAGCCCGGCCGGAATCGCGATCAGTACGGCGACGATCGCAAGCGAGAAAAATTTTGGCGGCAGCTCGCGCCGACTCAGCACCCACGCCGCCATCATCGGCATGGTCAACTTGGCCAACTCTGACGGCTGGAAACGAACCAGTTTCAAGTCGAGCCAGCGGTTCGCGCCGCGGCCCTCGCCGAGCACGGCGACGATGACCAGCAGCAGCACGCTGCCGAGGTAAAGCCATGGCGTCCACTTGCGCAAATTTTGTGGCGAAATGCGCGAAATCAGCAGCAGCAGCACCGTGCCGAGCACGAACCGCGCGCTTTGGTTGAGCACGATTTTCGCGTCGAGATCGCCCGCGCTGTAGAGCGTGATCAAGCCGACGCCGCCGAGCAGCAGCAGCCCGAGCGCCAACGGCCAGTCCAGCGCGGGCGCACGCAGCCAGCGGCGCGCGAGCAGGCGCAAACGCGTGCCGGGATGGTCGAACTCGAACGTCATCGGGCATCCTGTTGCGCCACGCGCGGCGACGGCGCGTCGTCGTCGTATTTGAGCCAGGCATCGAGAATCTTGCGCGCGATCGGCGCGGCGTCCGAGGCTCCGCTCTTACCTGTCTCCAGGGCGACGATGACGGCGATGCGCGGCTCCTCGGCGGGCGCGAAGCACTCGAACAGCACCTGATGCCGCTCGGCAGCGGAGGTGGCGATCGATGTCCAGGTTTCGTCATAGCGCGAATAGCGTTCGGCCGTGCCGGTCTTGCCGGCGATCGCGTAGGGAAAGCCCTGACCCAGGCCGCTGACCGTGCTCGGCGGCGGGCCGTTGACCGCCAAGGACATGCCTTCTTCGATCGCCTTCCAATTGCCCGGATGGGCGATCACGCTCGGCCCCGGCAATGGCAGAGGTGCCGGCTGCGGCGAGAGTCCGATACCCTCCTGCATCGCGTGCAGCACATGCGGCGGCCGATTGGCGCCTTTCGCCGCGATCACCGACAAGGCATGCGCGAGCTGAATCGGCGTGACGACCCAGTAGCCCTGACCGATACCGGCGATCACGGTTTCGCCGGGGTACCACGCTTTGTTCTGCGTCTTTCGTTTCCACTCGGCCGAAGGCAGTACGCCTACCGCCTCGCCAGCGATGTCGATCCCGGTTTTCGCGCCGAAACCGAAGCGGCCGAGGAAGTTGCTGAAACGATCGATGCCGAGTTCGAGCGCAAGCGAATAGAAATACGTGTTGACCGACCAGGCAATGGCCAGTTTCAGATCGACGCTGCCGGCGGGAAAGTCGTCGCGATAGCCACGCTTCTGCCCCGGGATGTGGAACTCGCCGGTCGATACCACCGTGTCGCTCGGTCGACGCAGGCCCAGTTCGAGTCCGGCAGCGGCGACGAACGGCTTCATCGTCGAGCCGGGCAGAAAGGCGCCCGCAATCGCGCGGTTGAGCAGCGGCTTGCGCGGATCGTCGATCAGTTGGGCATAGTCCGCGCGGCTGATGCCGTTGACGAACAAATTGCCGTCGAACCCCGGCTCGCTGACCATCGCCAGCACCTCGCCATTGCGCGGATCGATCGCGATCGCAGCGCCAAGGCGCGAACCGAGCACGTCTTCAGTGGCGCGTTGCAGGCGTGCGTCGAGCGACAGGTAGAGATTTTTCCCCGGCGTCGGCGGAATGTGGTCGAGCGTTCTGCGCACGCGTCCATCGGCACCGACCTCGACTGTTTCGCTGCCCGGGGTACCGTGCAATTCGTCTTCGTACCAGCGCTCGACGCCGGTTTTGCCGATGTGCGTGGTGCCGGCGTAGGCGCTCGCGTCGAGATGCTCGAGCTCCTTCGCATCGATGCGACCGACGTAGCCGACGACATGCGTGAAAAGCGAACGCAACGGATAGGCGCGAGTCAAATACGGCACGACTTCCACACCCGGAAAACGCCAGCGGTCGACGGAAAAACGGGCAATTTCGTCTTCGCTGAGCTTGAGTCGCAACGGCACGCTTTCGAACGCCTTTTTCTTCGCCCGCGCACTCTGGAAACGTTCGATGTCGTCGTCGCTGATCGCAATCACGTCGCCGAGTTCGGCGAGCATTTTGTCCAGCCCCTTGCGCCCGCCTGCTACGGCTTCGGGCACGACTTCGAGACGGAACGCGGCGATGTTGTCGGCAAGCAAGGTCCCGTTGCGGTCGTAGATCAGGCCGCGCGCCGGCGCGACGCTGCGTACGGATATGCGCTGCTTGTCGGATGTTTCGGCAAACTCGGCGCCGCGCTGAATCTGCAGAAACACGAACCGCGCGATCAACGCACCAAGGCCCAGCGCAATGAGGAGAAAACCCACGATCGCGCGCGTGCGGAAAATTTCCGCGTCGCTGCGCGGGTTGCGAAGTGCGCGCGCGCCGGAGAGCTTCATGCGTCTGCGCTGCGCAAACGGGCGCGCAGATCGTCGAGCAACAGGAACAACCAAGGCCAGGCGAACATGCCCACCGCTGGCGCGTACCAGAAATCGCGCTCGGGCGGCGGGTCGCCCGCGATGGCGTGCACCATCAGATAGACGACCCGATCGTTGAGCAGCAAGGCAAGGACGGCGAGCGTCTGCTGCCACATCGGAAAGAAGCGCAGACGCGAACGAAACCGCACGACGATGAAACACAACACGCACAAGCGCAACGCCTGCTCGCCGACCATTTCGCCGCACAGCAGATCGGCAACCAGCCCCAGCGCAAAACACAAACCCAGCGGCACGCGCTCGGGCACTTCGATCATCCAGTAGATCAGCACCAGCGCAAGCCAATACGGCTTGAATGGCAACAGCACTGTTGGCAGCGGCGCCAGTTGGAACAGCAGACTCGCGAGAACGCCGCCCCAGAACAAACCGTTGATTCCGCGAACACGCATCAACGCTCCTCCACGGGTGTCGGTTCGGGCTCGCTCGCCGGTGCCGTCGCAACCGGTGGCGCAGGCTCGTCACTGCCTTTGAGCGACACCGGCGGGCCGAATTCCTCGGCCGGCGCCGGCGGCCCGACCGGATTGGCGAGCTCATGCAAGACGAGCACTTCGGCGCTGCGATCGAGCGCTGCATCCGGCGTCGCCACGGCCGAGGCGAACATGCCGCTCGCACCGTTGCCGACCGAGCGGATCACGCCGACCGGAAAATCCGCCGGGAAGCGCCCGCCCAAGCCGGACGTGACGAGTTTGTCGCCCGGTTTGACGTCGGCACTGGTCGGGATGCTCGGCAACTCCAACGTGTCGAGCGCGCCCGTGCCGCGCGCGATCGTGCGCAAACCGGTGCGCTCGATGCGTACCGGCACGGCATGCGATTTGTCGGAAATCAGCAATACCGTGCAACTGTGCGGGCGCACCTCCGCGATCTGACCGACAAGGCCGCGCGCATCGATTACCGGCTGGCCGACCTTGACGCCATTGTCGCTGCCCAGATCGAGCACGATCGTCTGCCGTCGATACGGGCCGAAATCGATGTCGATGACTTTGGCGAGCTGCACGGAAAGGCCGAGCGTTTTCTGCACGGCCAGCAATTCCTGCAGTCGCTGATTCTGTTCTTGCACGGCCTCGACCCGACGCAAGCGGGTTTGCGCTAGCAGCAATTGACGACTCAGCTCGGCATTCTGTTCGCTCAATTCGTGTCGATCCGCCAAGGCGATGCGCGCGCTGCGCGCCCATTGCGCCGGCACGGCGGCGAGTCGCCAAACCGGTTCGACGACGACGCCAGTATTTGCGCGCAATCGCTCCAGCCAGCCGCCACGGCGATCGGCGATCATCAGCGCGATCGCGGCGACGAGATACACCACCAGGCGCAACGTGCTCGATGCGCCTTCGCCGAACAGCGGTGTCGTGTTGTTGGCGGAGATGGCCATCATTCGGCACTAAAGCGGGAACGGGGAATCGAAAAAAACGCCTTGCTCCGGGCCGATTCCGATTCTGCGCTCCCCGCCCGGCCTCACTCCGTGGCGAAGAAGTCGCCGCCGTGTTGGTCGACGAGTTCGAGCGCCCGTCCGCCGCCGCGCGCGACGCAGGTGAGCGGATCATCGGCAACGTGGACGTGCAGACCGGTTTCCTCGGAAATCAGGCGGTCGAGATCCTTCAACAACGCGCCACCGCCGGTCAACACGATGCCGCGCTCGGCGACGTCGGAACACAGCTCCGGCGGCGTCTGTTCCAGCGCCACGCGCATTGCCGCGACGATGCCCATCAACGGCTCGTGCAGCGCTTCGAGCACTTCGTTCGAGCTGATGCGAATCATGCGCGGCACGCCTTCGGCGAGGTTGCGACCGGAGACTTCGATTTCCTTCGCCTCGTCCTGCTTGAACGCGCAGCCGATCTCGACCTTGATGCGCTCGGCGGTGGACTCGCCGATCAGCGTGCCGTGATTGCGACGCACGTAGTTGATGATGGCCTCATCGAAGCGGTCGCCGCCGATGCGCACCGACTGCGAATAGACGATGCCGTTGAGCGAAATCACCGCGACTTCGGAGGTGCCGCCGCCGATGTCGAGCACCATCGAGCCGCGCGCCTCGTGCACCGGAATGCCGGCGCCGATCGCCGCAGCCATGGGCTCCTCGATCAGGTACACGTCGCGTGCGCCGGCGCTTTCCGCCGATTCCTTGATCGCGCGGCGCTCGACCTGGGTCGAGCCGCACGGCACGCACACCAGCACGCGCGGGCTGGGCCGGAACATGCGCGCCTTGTGAACTTTCTTGATGAACTGCTTGAGCATTTCTTCGGTCATGGTGAAGTCGGCGATGACGCCGTCCTTCATGGGCCGAATGGTGACGATATTGCCCGGCGTGCGCCCGAGCATGCGTTTTGCATCGGCACCCACCGCCGCGACCGAGCGCGGACCGCCGGGCCCGCGATCCTGACGGATGGCGACGACCGACGGCTCGTTCAGCACGATGCCCTGCCCACGCACATAAATCAGCGTATTCGCCGTGCCGAGATCGATCGAAAGATCGTTGGAAAAAAGCCCGCGTAAACCTTTGAACATGGAGAAATTCCGTACCACCAGAAAACGTGACGCCGCGTCTTGAAAGAAAAGCGCGCCAGTGTAGTAAGCGACCCCGGGCGAAGCAAGGAAAAATGCTGTTATTTTGCTGGCAAGTTCACGCAAATCAGCGGGCTTCGCGCGCAAGAGTCACTATGCCGTGTGGGTGCCATCGGCAGGTGCGCCGAGCGCCGGCAAGTAGCAGATGACCGCTGCTTTCGATACCCTGCAGAAATCTGTACTACAGTAATCGTCCATGAAAACCACACTCGACATCAACGATGTGCTGCTGGCCGATGCGAAGTCGCTGGCCGCGCAGCAACGCACCAGCCTGACGCGGCTGATCGAAGAAGGATTGCAACTGCGGCTGCGCAAACCAAAGGCGCCTGTCCGCCGTGTGCGCTTGCCCGTCTATCGCGGCAAAGGCGGTCTCGTACCCGGACTCGACGGACTCAGCAACCGGGCGATGCTGGACGCCGCCGACCATGACACCTGACGTCAATGTGCTCGTCGCCGCGTCGCGCAGCGATCATCCGCATCACGATAGCGCACGAACCTGGCTGGAAGAAGCCCTGACGAAGGCCGCCCAAGGCGCCCCGCTCAAGCTGCAACCGCTCGTCGTGGCAAGCTTCCTGCGGCTGGTCACGCATCCGAAAATCTTCGTGCATCCCACGCCGATGGCCGATGCCCTGCGTTTCATCGATGCGCTGCTTGGAGCGCCGGGCATGGAGCACCCCGTCATTGGCGCGGAATGGCCCCAACTACACCGGCTGTGCACGCAGCATGCGATGGCTGCCAACGACATACCCGATGCGTGGCTGGCTGCTGCCGTGCTCCACCAAGGCGAGCATCTTGTGAGTTTCGATGGGGATTTCAGACGCTGGTTGCCACGTGCGCAGTTCACGCGGCTGAGGGCATAGCCGTCCTTGTCTCCACAAATCGTCGGCGCCAGGTTCATAACTTGCGCCAATGTTCAAGCGTGTGTAAGTGAATCTGGAACCGTTCTGCGGGAAAATCCGATTCTCCGTTGTTCACCTTTCGCGCTGACGGGAGAGAGTCTGCGCCGGAAAGGACGCGGCCGTCTTCGGCCGTTCCGCCCTCATCTGCCTTCGGCGCCGTCTCCCGCCAGTGGGAGACGGGAAAACTCGCCAAACGTCGACGCCAAGCAGGCCGAGGAAAGGCCGCCTTGCCGCGCTGCGACAAATCGGCGATGCTTTCCCGAATTCCTAGCCTCCAATCTCGGCCTACCCATGTCCATCGACGCCGCCACCGTGCGCCATATCGCTCGCCTTGCCCGACTTGCCGTCGGCGAGAATGCGCTGGCGTCGATTGCGGGCGAGTTGAACGGCGTGCTGGCACTGGCCGACCAGTTGGCGGCGGCGCAGGTGGACGGCATCGCGCCGCTTGCACATCCGCACGATCAAACGCTCCATTGGCGTGCCGATGCGGTGACCGAGTCGGATCGCGCTGATGCGTTTCTCGCGCTCGCGCCCGAGGCGCGCGGCGGCTTGTATCTCGTTCCCAAAGTTCTCGAATAGTCGGCGATGAGTGTCTCGATAGCGCAGCTCGCGCAGGCCTTGCGCGAGCGAAAAATATCGGCAACGGATTTGACGCGGCAGGCAATCGACGCGGCGCAACAGTGTGCCGATCTGAATGCACTTATCACGCTCGATGACACCGGCGCGCTCGCCGCTGCCGAACGTGCCGATAGGGCATTGGCGAAGAATGTCGGCTCGACGCTGGTCGGAATTCCCTTTGTACACAAGGATATTTTTTGCACAAAGGGAATTCGCACCACCTGCGCCTCGCGCATGCTCGCCGACTTCGTGCCTCCTTACGATGCGAGCGTTGTCGAACAGCTTGCGGGTGTGCAGGCGGTGTCGATCGGCAAGGCGAACATGGATGAGTTTGCGATGGGCTCCTCCAACGAGAATTCGTTTTTTGGTGCGGTGAAAAATCCGTGGGACGCCGCGCGCGTGCCCGGCGGCTCGTCCGGCGGTTCCGCGGCGCTCGTGGCCGCCGGCATCGTGCCATTCGCCACCGGCACCGACACGGGCGGCTCGATCCGTCAGCCGGCTGCGTTTTGCGGCATCACCGGCTTGAAGCCCACCTACGGCCGTGTGTCGCGCTTCGGCATGATCGCCTACGCGTCGAGCCTCGACTGCGGCGGCGTGCTCGCGCGCTCGGCCGAGGATTGCGCGCACGTGCTCACGGCGATGGCCGGCCACGATGCGCGCGATGCGACCAGCACGAACGCTCCCGTCGATGATTACGTCAGCGCGTTGACGAAGCCGTTGGCCGGCCTGCGTATCGGCGTTGCGCGCGAATACCTTGGCGCGGGCATCGACGCGGGCATCGGCGCGGTGGTGCAAGCCGCGCTCAAGCAATACGAAAAGCTCGGCGCGACCCTGGTCGATATTTCGCTGCCGAACGCGGCGCTGGCGATTCCGGCTTACTACGTGATCGCGCCGGCCGAAGCGTCGAGCAATCTCGCGCGCTACGACGGCGTGCGTTACGGCCATCGCTGCACCGATCCGACCTCGCTCGAAGATCTGTACACGCGCACGCGCGCCGAGGGCTTCGGCGCGGAAGTGCAGCGCCGCATTCTGGTCGGCACCTACGCGCTGTCGGCGGGTTACTACGATGCCTACTACTTGCGCGCGCAGCGCGTGCGCCGCCTGATCGCAAGCGATTTTACCGACGCCTTCAAAACCGTTGATGTGATCGCCGGGCCGACCACGCCGACGGTCGCCTTCAAGCTCGGCGAAAAAAGTGCCGATCCACTGGCGATGTACGCCGCCGACGTCAATACGGTTGCGGTCAATCTCGCCGGCCTGCCCGCGATCTCGTTGCCTGCGGGCTTCAGCGAAGGTCTGCCGGTGGGTTTGCAATTGATCGCGCCCGCATTCGCCGAAGCGCGCCTGCTCAATGCCGCGCATCAATTCCAGCTTGCCACCGACTGGCATGCGCGCATGCCGGAGGGCGTGGCATGAGCACGTATGGCGCCTGGCAGCCGGTCATCGGTCTGGAAATTCACGCGCAACTGTCGACGACCTCGAAATTATTCTCGGGCGCCTCAACCGCCTATGGCGCGGAGCCGAACACGCACACCGGCCTCGTCGACATCGCCCTGCCGGGCACGCTGCCGGTACCGAACCGCGCCGCGCTCGACAAGGCGATCCGCTTCGGCCTTGCCGTCGGCGCGCGCATCGCGCCGCACAGCGTGTTCGCGCGCAAGAATTATTTCTATCCCGATCTACCCAAGGGCTATCAGATCAGCCAGTACGAGTTGCCCGTGGTCGCCGAAGGCA
>JAFEFR010000248.1 GCA_018240485.1 Pseudomonadota bacterium | reverse complement strand
GCTGAATGTGCATCGAACCGTTCGTATTCGGAGTATCCCCATGCAGGTCAACACGCTCACGTCCAACGTTACGGCGCGCCGAAAAGCGCTCGTGGGGCTTGCGCTCGGCGCACTCGGCGTCGTCTACGGCGACATTGGCACCTCGCCGCTGTATTCGGTGCAGGTGACCTTCGGCGAGCAGGGCATTCCGGCGAGTCCCGAGAATGTGCTCGGCGTCATGTCGCTGGTGTTCTGGTCGCTGGTTCTGGTGGTATCGCTCAAGTACGTCGTCTTCATCATGCGCGCGGACAACAAGGGCGAGGGCGGCATCATGGCGTTGATGGCGTTGGCCCAGCGTGGTGCGCGCGACAACCTCGCACTGAAAAAAATCATCGTTGTGCTCGGTTTGTTCGGTGCTTCGCTGTTTTACGGCGATGGTGTCATCACGCCGGCGGTATCGATCCTGTCTGCCGTCGAGGGCGTCAAGGTCGCCGCGCCCGCACTCGACAGCTTCATCGTGCCGATCACGCTGATCATCGTCGTCGGTTTGTTTTCGATTCAAAAGCGTGGCTCGGCGACGGTGGGGGCGCTGTTCGGGCCGATCATGATGTTCTGGTTCGTGGCGATCGCGGCGATCGGCGTGTATCAGATAGTGAAGCAGCCGCAGATTCTCTATGCGGTCAACCCCTGGCATGCCTTCATGTTCTTCCGCGACAACGGCACGCATGCGTTTCTTGCGCTTGGCGGTGTGGTGCTGTGCCTCACCGGTGCGGAAGCCCTGTACGCCGACATGGGTCATTTCGGCAAGGAGCCGATTCGGCTGGCCTGGTTCGGTTACGTTTCGCCGGCATTGGTTCTGAACTACTTCGGCCAAGGGGCGCTGCTGATCGACAAACCCGAGGCCATTTCCAATCCGTTTTATCTGGCCGTGCCGCAACCGCTGCTGTATCCCATGATCGGGCTCGCCACGGTTGCTACGGTTATCGCTTCACAATCGGTGATCACGGGCGCGTTTTCGATGACGCGTGAGGCGATCCAACTCGGTTTCGCGCCGCGCATGGCGATCAAGCACACCTCGAAGGAGCAGCAGGGGCAGATCTTCCTTCCCTGGGTCAACGGCACGCTGATGGTGCTCATCCTCGGCGCGGTCATCGGGTTTCGTTC
>JAFEFR010000247.1 GCA_018240485.1 Pseudomonadota bacterium | reverse complement strand
TCGGCCGCATCGACATCCGCGACGATCACAGCCTGATCGACCTGCCCGAAGGCATGCCGCCGGAGTTACTCGCTCATCTCAAGAAGGTGTGGGTCGCCGGGCAGCGGCTGCGCATCAGTCGCGATACCGGCCACGACGGCGACGGCATGCATGCGCCGAAGCGCACGCCGCACGCAACCGGCAAGCCGGGAGCGAAGAAAAAACGCTTTTGATCCCCTCGGTAGGTGAAGGAAGGGCAACTTCCGCATCGTGCTAAAGTCGGCTCATGGGGGAGATGCTCGGCAACTTCGATTTTCTGGCCGTAAGCCACTCGCAACTCGCGAAGCTTGGGGCGTTGGCGGAACGCTACTTCGCTGAAGACGCGCCGACCGCACTGGTCAAACTGCGCACATTCGCCGAGCAGATCGCCAACGAGATCGCGGCGCGCAATGCCTTGCTCCCCGACGGCCGCAGCCCCGGTTTCGAGCCGCTTCTGCGCAGCCTCCAGCAGCGCAGCATCCTTCCGCGCGACGTCGCCGAGCTGTTCCATTTCCTGCGCAAGGCGGGCAACGATGCCGCCCATGAGCACCGTGGCAGTGCGGGCGAGGCGCTGACCGCACTCAAACTCGCGCGCCAGGTGGCAATCTGGTTCCATCGAACCTACCGCGCGGGTTCGCGCTGGCAGAAGCGGTTGCTTCAGTCCCGAAATGGGACTATTCTTCGCGCATGAGGATTGTTGCCGTTGGCACGCTGCAGCGCTTCTGGGCACGGCATCCGGATGCCGAACAGCCCCTCAAGGCGTGGTATGACGAGGCCAGACATGCCGCGTGGACGGCGCCGAAAGAGGTCAAAGCCCGCTATGCCAGCGCCAGCTTCGTCGGCCGCAACCGCGTGGTTTTCAACATCAAGGGCAACGACTACCGGCTTGTCGTGGCCGTGGCCTGGCGCTTTCAGGCGGTCTACATCAAGTTCGTCGGCACGCACGCCGAGTACGACCGGATCGATGCCGCCACCGTGGAGAAATCATGAACATCCATCCCATCCGCAACGCGAAAGACTACAAGGCCGCGCTGCGCGAGCTGTCGGCCTACTTCGACCATGAGCCGGAACCGCGCAGCGCGGACGGCGACCGCTTCGAGATTCTTGTCACGTTGGTCGAGGCCTATGAGGCGAGGCGTTTCCCGATCGCGGCGCCCGACCCTGTCGAGGCGATCCGTTTTCGCATGGAACAGGGCGGCCTGACGATCAAGGATCTGGTGCCGTCCATCGGCCAGCCCAACCGCGTGTACGAAGTGATGAACCGCAAGCGCAGCCTTACCCTCGACATGATCCGCAACCTGCATCGAAACCTCGGCATTCCCGCGGAGAGTTTGATCGGAGCGTGAGTCTCGGGAGAGCAAGCGAAACGACGACCTTGATGCGCTAACCGCGCTGGTATTTTCCGTCCCTGGCACTATTGATTCGGCACGATGAAGTTTGAACCGTTCGCCCTGAGCGTAGCCGCGCAGCGGCGAAGTCGAAGGGCTGCTGCGACAGGCTTCGACTTCGCGCCTTCGGCGCTACGCTCAGCCCGAACGGGTTTATACATATTCGTGCCGGATCAATAGGTCCCCGCCAGTCCCTGGCGAGGACGACCTTGATGCGCTAACCGCGCATCAAGGTCGATTTGCCGAACAGGCTTTCGACCAGATCGACGGCGAGCTTGCCGGTCTGGTTGCGCTTGTCGAACGCGGGATTGAGTTCGACGATGTCGAGTGAACGCAGTGCGCCCGTGTC
>JAFEFR010000246.1 GCA_018240485.1 Pseudomonadota bacterium | reverse complement strand
GCGCGGTCTGGACCGGTGCCTCGCGCGCCCGCGCGCGACCGCCGTCGTGTCGGCGCTGGTGCTGGCGCTGTCGTTGCTGCTGCTGCCGCGCATCGGCGCCGAGTTCATGCCGCACATGGACGAGGGCGCGCTGTGGGTGCGCGCGACCATGCCGTACACGATTTCCTACGCCGAGTCGGCGAAGATCACGCCACAGATTCGCGACGTGCTGAAGTCGTTTCCGGTGGTAACGACGGTCGCCTCCGAGCTTGGCCGCCCCGACGACGGCACCGACCCGACCGGCTTCTTCAACGTCGAGTTCTACGTCGGCCTGAAACCGTATTCGGCCTGGAACGGCGCCTATCGCGACAAGGCTGCGTTGATCGCGGCCATGGATGCGAAACTGAAATCCTTCCCCGGCATTACGTTCAACTACACCCAGCCCGCCGAGGACGCGGTCGACGAGGCCGAAACGGGCCTCAAGAGCGCGCTCGCAGTGAAATTGTTCGGCCGCGACCTGCACACGCTCGAAGCGCGCGGCAAGGACGTGAAGCAGATTCTCGAAAACGTGCGCGGCATCCGCGATGTGACCCTGGTGCGCGAACTCGGCCAGCCGAGCCTGAGCATTGCCATCGACCGCGCCAAAATTGCGCGCTACGGGTTGAATGTCGACGACATCAACAACCTCATCGCGACCGCCATCGGCGGCAGCGCAGCGACGCAGGTCGTGCAAGGCGAAAAACAGTTCGACCTCGTCGTGCGCCTGGACCGCCCGTATCGCGACGATGCCGAATCGATCGGTCGCATCCCCGTGGCCACGCCCGGCGGCGCGCAGATTCCACTCAAGGAATTCGCGCAGATCGACGTGACCAACGGCGCGTCCTTCATCTACCGCGAGAACGACTCGCGCTACATCGGCGTGCAATTTTCGGTGCAAGGCCGCGATCTCGCCGGCGCGGTCGAGGATGCGATGGCGCAGGTCAAGGCCAAGGTGCATTTGCCGCAGGGCTATCGCCTCGACTGGGGCGGCGAGTACAAAGAGTACACGGCCTCGCGGCACCAGTTGAGCCTCATCCTGCCGTTGACGCTGTTCCTGATCTTCCTGCTGCTGTTCGTGCTGTACGGCAATTTCAAGTTTCCGTTCATCACCGTGCTCGGCGTGGTGTTGTCCGCGCCGGCCGGCGGCATCCT
>JAFEFR010000245.1 GCA_018240485.1 Pseudomonadota bacterium | reverse complement strand
GAGCGACGAGTTGCAGGCGCTGTGCTTCTTCGCCGGCGCGAACTCGATCTTCTACGGCGAAAAGCTGCTGACCACGGGCAATCCCGATGTCGAGCACGACCAGGCGCTGTTCGCGCGGCTCGGCATCGCGCCGATGCGGGTCGAGCTGGAGCCGGGCACGGTGCATGCGGATATCGTCGAAGCCGCGTAAGCTTTCCTTCTCCCCCTCGGGAGAAAGTGGCGCAAAGCGCCGGATGAGGGAAACGCCTTGCGGTATTCGACGGCGCCACATCTACCTATCGGAGCGCCCTTCCCTCATCCGCCCTTCGGGCACCTTCTCCCGGGGGGAGAAGGGAAGAATAGAGAATGACACGTCCCGATCTCATCGAACGTCTCGCCGCCGCACAAGCCGAACGCGCGCGGCAGGATTTGCTGCGCCGCCTGCGCAAGGTCGAGGCGGTAGACGGCACGCGCATCCAGATCGATGGCAAGACGCTGGTCAATTTCGCCAGCAACGACTACCTCGGCCTCGCCCAGCATCCGGCGTTGCAGGCGGCGCTGATCCGCGCCGCGAAACAGTGGGGCGTCGGCGCGACCGCGGCGCATCTGCTCGGCGGACATCGCGAAGAACACGAAGCGCTCGAGGACAAGCTCGCAAGCTGGACGCGACGCAAATGCGCGCTGTTGTTCTCGACCGGCACCATGGCCAACCTCGGCGCGATTCAGGCGCTGCTCGGCGACAACGACGTTTGCGTGCAGGACAAGCTCAACCACGCCTGCCTGATCGATGGCGCGCGGCTGTCCGGCGCGGCGCTGAAGCGCTACGTGCATGCCGATGTCGCCGGCGCGAAACGCCAGCTCGAATCGAATGCGGACAGCGCTGCGCTGCTCGCCACCGACGGCGTGTTCAGCATGGATGGCGACGTTGCCCCGCTCGCCGATCTCGCGACCTTGTGCAAAACGCAGCAAGCGACGCTGATGGTCGATGACGCGCACGGCCTCGGCGTGCTCGGTGCGGAAGGCGCCGGCAGTCTCATCGAGGCGGGGTTGCAACAGGGCGACGCACCCGTGCTCATGGCGACACTCGGCAAGGCGCTCGGCGTTGGCGGCGCGTTCGTCGCCGGCAGCAAGGCGCTGACCGATGGCCTCGTGCAGTTCGCGCGCACCCACATCTACACGACGGCGATGCCGCCCGCGCTCGCGGCCGCGGCCAGCGCGGCGGTCGACATTGCGCGCTTCGAAGATTGGCGGCGGGCCAAGCTGCATCGTCTCGTTGCGCACTTTCGCCACGGCGCCAGCGAGCGCGGCATCGAGTTGCTCGATTCGCGCACGCCGATCCAGCCGGTACTGATCGGTGCGAGCCGCGCCGCGCTGATCGGCGCGCAGCGCCTGGAGGCCGACGGCTACTTCGTGCCGGCGATCCGTCCGCCGACCGTCGCGCAAGGCAAGGCGCGTCTGCGCGTCACCTTCTCGGCGTTGCACGAAGAGGCCGATGTGGAAAAACTGTTGAACGCCCTCGCGCGCGCGATTGCACAGGCGCGTCGTGCGATGAAAAAGGAACGTTGAACCATGCTGCATATCGAAACGGTCGGTGCGGGTCCCGATCTGGTCCTGATCCACGGTTGGGCGATGCACGGCGGCATCTTCGCGCCGCTGACGCCGCTGCTCGCCGAACGTTTCCGCGTGCATCTGGTCGATCTGCCGGGGCACGGGTTCAGCCGCGACGACGCCGGGCCGGTCGATGCGCGCGACTGGGCCGCACGCATCGCCGCCGCGACGCCGCCGTGCGCGCTATGGGCCGGCTGGTCGATGGGCGGGCTCGTCGCGTTGCAGGCGGCGCTCGATCATCCGCGATCGGTGCGCGGTCTGGTCGAGATCGCGAATTCGCCGCGCTTCGTCGCGGCCGCCGATTGGACGCACGCGATGACGCCGACGGTGCTCGAAGGTTTCGAGACGGGGCTGGAACGCGACTACCGCGCCACGGTCGACGGCTTTCTCGCACTCGAATTGATCGGCAGCCCGCATCCGCAATCGATGCTGCGCGAGCTCAAGGCGCGCGTGTTCGAGCGCGGCGAACCGTCGTTGCGCGCGCTCGTCGACGGTTTGCGCGTACTCGAAGCCACCGACCTGCGCGCGCGTCTGGCCGATCTTGCGATGCCGAATCTGTGGATCGCCGGCCGCCGCGATCGACTGATTCGCGCCGCGGCGATGCGCTGGGCATCGCAGCAAACCGCGCACGGCGAATTCGTCGGAATCGATTCCGGGCATGCACCGTTTCTGAGTCACCCACGCGAAGTCGCCGATGCCATCGTCGAATTCGCCGGCAGAGTAGCGCGCGCATGACGCCGCCGTTCGATACGCATCAGGTGCGCCGTGCGTTCGCTCGCGCCGCGGCGAGCTACGAGGCGCATGCCGTGCTCCAGCACGAAGTCGAGCGGCGCCTGCTCGAACGCCTCGACTACCTCGACGCGGCGCCCGCGCGCGTGCTCGATCTCGGCTGCGGCCCTGGCCACGCGGCGCAGGCCATGCGCCTGCGCTGGAGAGGCGCGCAGGTGATCGCGCTCGACGCCGCGTTGCCGATGCTGGCTCGGGTCAAGCCGAACTGGCTGCGCCAGATCGCGCGCGTCAACGCCGATGCCCGCGCGTTGCCGCTTGCCGATGCGAGCGTCGATGTGCTGTTTTCCAACCTGTGCATCCAGTGGATCGACGATCTGCCGGCGCTGTTCGACGAATTCCGCCGCGTGCTGCGCCCGCGCGGCTATCTCGCGCTGTCGACGTTCGGCCCCGACACGCTGCACGAATTGCGCAGCGCCTGGGCGGAAACCGACCATGCGCCGCATGTGAGCCGCTTCGCCGACATTGCCCGCATCGGCGATGCGCTGATGCATGCGGGTTTCCGCGATCCGGTGCTCGACGCGGAACATTTCACCCTGACCTACAACGATGCGCCGACCTTGATGCGCGAGTTGAAGGCGATCGGTGCGACCAATGCCGATCCCGCGCGCGCGCGCGGGCTGACCGGTCGCGCGCGCTATCGCCGCGCGGTCGAGGCGTACGAAGCGTTTCGCGACAAAGGTCTCTTGCCGGCGACCTATGAAGTGATCTACGCGCATGCCTGGGCGCCCGATCCGGGTCAGCCGAGACGCGGTCGCGGTGGCGAGATCGCGAGCTTTCCGCTCGAACGTCTGCGTGGATCGCGCCGTGGCTAGTTGCTCAGGCCTCGCCGCAGGCCCGGTTGCGACCGGCCCGATCGAGTCCCGGGTCCATCGCGCCTGCGTCAGCCCGCACACGTTAGAATCCGCGCCGTGAACGCCCTTGCCACGACCCGCCGCGCTGCGCTGATCGCCCTGCCGATCGTCATCCTGATCTGGAGTTACAACTGGATCGTGATGAAACAGGTGCTGCAGTATTCCGGTCCGTTCGCATTTTCCGCGCTGCGCTTTCTGATCGGTACCGTGGTCCTGTTCGGCGTCATGTTGTGGCGGCGCGAACCGTTGGCGCCGCCGCCGTTCCTGCTGACGGCTTTGATCGGCATAGCGCAAACCGCCGGATTCCAGGCGCTCGCGCAATGCGCCCTGGTCGAAGGCGCGGCCGGACGCACGGCGTTGCTTGCCTACACGATGCCATTCTGGGTCGTGCTGCTCGGCTGGTGGCTGCTGGCCGAACGGCCGACGCTGCGCCTGTGGGCAGGCCTGCTCGTCGCCGCTGCCGGCCTGCTGCTCGTGCTCGAGCCCTGGCAGGGCCAGACCAGTCTGCGCAGTGCGGCGCTGGCCGTTCTCGGCGGACTGAGCTGGGCCTTCGGCGTCATCCTGTCCAAGCGTCTGTTCCGACGCTGCGGTGTCAGTGCGTTGTCGTTGACGGCGTGGCAGATGCTGTACGGCACCGTCGTGCTCGTCGCGATTGCGCTGCCCACGCATGAAAGGCCGATCGAATGGTCGCCGGCTTTCGTCGGCGCGCTTGCCTACAACGGCATTCTCGCCTCCGGCCTGGCCTGGCTGTTGTGGTCGTTCGTGGTTTCGCGACTGCCGGCGAGCATCGCCGGGCTGTCGAGCCTGAGCGTGCCGATCGCCGGCATCGCACTCGCCTGGCTCCTGCTCGGCGAGCGGCCGTCGCTCATGGAAAGTCTCGGCATCGCGCTGATCGCTGCGGCATTGACCATCGTGACGTGGCCGGCGAGCGTGGCCGTCGAAAAAGACGCGAGATCGTCCGCTGACGGCGCCTGAAATCGCGGCCCGTCCTCAGACTTCGCGTTCGCGAAAGCAGCCGGTCAGATGGTCGTTGACCATCCCCGTCGCCTGCATGTGCGCGTAGACGATCGTCGAACCGACGAAGTTGAAGCCGCGCTTCTGCATGTCCTTGCTCAGTTTGTCCGAGATCGCGGTCCGTGCTGGTACGTCGCCGTGCGCGCGCCAGCGGTTGCGGATCGGCCTGCCGTCGACGAACGACCAGAAATAGGCGTCGAGACTGCCCACCTCGTCGATCAGCCTGAGCGCGGCGCGCGCGTTGTTGCGCGCCGACCAGATCTTCTGCCGGTTGCGGATGATGCCGGGATCGAGCAGGCGTTTTTCCAGCGCGGCGTCGGTCATGCGCGCGACCCTGGCGATATCGAAATCGTGGAACGCACGTCGATAGGCTTCGCGCTTGTTCAGCACCGTCGCCCACGACAGCCCGGCTTGCGCGCCTTCGAGCACGATGAATTCGAATAGTTTGGCGTCGTCGTGCAACGGCACGCCCCATTCCTCATCGTGGTAGGCGAGGTAGAGGTCGTTGCCGCCGTCGGCCCAGCGGCAACGCTGCCGTGTCGTGGATGTCGCCATCGACGTCAGCGCCTGCTGGCGACCTGCGCGGTCCAGTCCGGCAGGTTGTAGTAGTTGGTCACGCGCGCGATCCTGCCGTTGCGGATGTCGAAGAACGCGCCCGCGGGCAAAATATACTTTTGCCCGTTCGCAGGCGGCAGGCCTTCGTCGGTGGCGAGGTATTCGCCGTGGACGACGAACTCGGCGCTGCCACGCGCGCCGTCGTCGTTGGCCATCACCACCAGGTCGCGCAGCTGCTCGCGGTAGCAGCGCTCCATGTGGGCGAGGAATGCGCGGAACGCGGGCTTGCCGGCTTCGCGCTTGCCCTGGTTGATGTCGTGTACGACCTCGTCGTCGAGGCAGTCGAGCATGCCGTTCCAGTCGCCCGCGTTGAAGGCAGCGTAGTAACGATGGATCAGATCGGTGGTCGCACGGTTCATGGGAAGAATTTTTCCAGATCGACGTTGCCGCCGGAAAGAATCACACCGACGCGGCGTCCGCGAAAAAACTCCGCGTGGTCAAGCACGGCGGCGAGCGCGATTGCCGAGGAGGGTTCGATGACGATCTTCATGCGCTCGAAGACGAGGCGTTGCGCCGCGATCGTCCGCGCATCGTCGACCGGCAGCACACGCACGGCATAACGGCGCAGCAGGGCGAGGTTGATCTCGCCGATCGTGCCGCGCAGGCCGTCGCAGACGGTGTCGGGCACGATGTCGGTGACGCGCGCGCCGCGGCGCAGCGATTGATACGCATCGTCCGCGCCGGCGGGTTCAGCGGCGTAGATTTCGATGCCGGGATTGAGCGCCTTGGCCGCGATCGCGCTGCCGCCGATCAGGCCGCCGCCGCCGACCGGTGCGATCAGCGCGTCGAGATCGCCGACCTCGCCCAGCAGTTCGAG
>JAFEFR010000244.1 GCA_018240485.1 Pseudomonadota bacterium | reverse complement strand
TCTTGCCCCGCGATTTCGCCGTTCGACTGCCACAAGTTCAGTCCTGCGGGCGAGTAGACGCGACGCAAGCCGCGCGCGACGCGAATGGCGAGATTCATCACCGCGGCGCCTTCATCGGGCGTCAGATCGTAGATCGTCGGGGCGTGTCGGCGCGGAATGACGAGCACATGCCCCGGCACGGGCTGGCGCAAACTCATGAACGCGACCGTGGTTTCGTCCTCGGCGACAAAGCTCGCCGGCAATTGGCGCGCGAGGATTTTGCAGAACACGCAATCGTTCATGTCACCATGTTCCCGTATTCGGCATCGACGCCCACGGCTCCTGCGGCGGCAGGTGGCCATCTTGCAGCAGCTCGATGGAGATCAAGTCGGGCGAGCGCACGAAGGCCATGTGGCCGTCGCGCGGCGGGCGGTGGATGGTCACGCCCATCGCCTGCAGGCGCGCGCAGGTGGCGTAGATGTCGGCGACGCGGAAGGCGAGATGACCGAAGTTGCGCGCGCTGCCGTAGTTCTCGGTTTTGCCGTCGGCGTCGGGCCAGTTGTACGTCAGCTCGATCTCGGCTTCGGGCGAATCTTGCGCGGCGAGAAAAACCAGGGTGTAGCGACCTTGCTCGCTTTCCTTGCGTCGCGTTTCGATGAGCCCCAGGCCTTCGCAGAAAAATTTCAGCGACACGTCGAGGTCGCGGATGCGGATCATCGTGTGCAGGTATTTCATGGCGGGTTAGTCGAGGAACAGATCGGGCAACAACGGTTTCGACGGATCGACCGAGTAGGCGGAAAAATCGGTTGTTCCGGCCGCCCGCAATACGTCGTCGTCGATGAAGAATTTGCCGGTGGCCTCGCGCGCGGGGCGCGTGAGGATCGCGTGCGCCGCATCGGCCATGATCGCGGGCTTGCGCCCGTTGCCGGCGTCGACGCCGGGAATCATGTTGAGGGCATCGGTCGCGATCAGCGTGCGCGGCCACAGCGCATTGATGGCGATGCCTTTGCCGGCAAATTCGGCGGCAAGGCCCAGCGTGACGAAGCTCATGCCCATTTTTGCCAAAGTATACCCGGTGTGCGGTGCCCACCATTTGGGATCGAGCGACGGCGGCGGCGCGAGCGTGAGGATGTGCGGATTCGCCGCTTTCAGCAGAGGCGGAAGGCAGACCTGCGCGCAGAGGAAGGTGCCGCGCGAATTGACCTCGCTCATCAAATCGAAGCGCTTCATCGGCGT
>JAFEFR010000243.1 GCA_018240485.1 Pseudomonadota bacterium | reverse complement strand
CAAGGCCGACGCGGCGGGATTGCCGCGCGCGCAGGTGCTGCTCGGCGGCGATCATCTCGGCCCCAACTGCTGGCAGAACGAAACCGCGACGGCCGCGATGGCGAAGTCGGAAACCCTGATCGATGCCTACGTCGCCGCCGGCTTTCGCAAGATCCATCTGGATTGCTCGATGTCCTGCGCCGACGATGTGCCGGTGTTGGCCGATGCCGAAGTGGCCGCGCGCGCGGCGCGCCTCGCCGCCGTGGCCGAGCGCGCGTGGCAGCGCAGCGGGGGCGAAGCGCCGGTCTATATCGTCGGCACCGAAGTGCCGGTACCGGGCGGTGCGCACGAAGAACTGCACGCGTTGCAGGCCACGCGTCCCGAAGCGATGGCGGCGACGGTCGAAGCGCACCGCAAGGCATTTTCCGAACAAGGTCTCGACGCCGCATGGCGGCGCGTGATCGGCCTCGTCGTGCAACCCGGCGTCGAGTTCGACCATCATGACGTGGTGGATTTCCAGCCCGAGAAGGCGCGCGCTCTCAGCGCCGCGCTCGATGCGTTTCCCGGCCTCGTCTACGAAGCGCATTCCACCGATTACCAGACACCCGAAGCGCTGGCCGCCCTCGTGCGCGGCCACTTCGCGATCCTCAAGGTCGGCCCGGGCGTGACCTATGCGCTGCGCGAAACGCTGTGGGCGCTGGCCGCGATCGAAAACGAATTGCTCGGCGAGGCGCAGGCATCGCATCTGCGCGAGGTCGTGCTCGGCGTCATGCGCGCGGAACCGAAGTACTGGGAAAAGTACTACACCGATGCCGCCCGCCTCGCGCAGGATCTGCAATACAGTCTGAGCGATCGCGTGCGTTACTACTGGGCACATCCGAGGATCCGGCAGGCGTGCGATGCGTTGCTGCGCAACCTCGGCGGCGTGACGCCGAACGGCGCTGTGCCGCTGGCCTTGCTCAGCCAATACCTGCCGCGTCAGTACGAAGACGTGCGCGCCGGACGCCTGGCCAATTCCGCGCCCGCAATTTTG
>JAFEFR010000242.1 GCA_018240485.1 Pseudomonadota bacterium | reverse complement strand
TCGCCGCTGTACTGGCGCACGCGCCATTCGCCGTCGGCGTCGCGCAGCGAGTCGACGCCGACGACGACGCACTGCACGCCAAACGCGTCGGCCAGCTCGTCGATCAACTCCGGCCGCTCGAGTGCGGGCGAATTGACCGACACCTTGTCCGCGCCCGCGTGCAGCACAGCGCGTGCGTCGGCGACGCTGCGGATGCCGCCGGCGACGCAAAACGGGATGTCGAGCACGCGCGCCACGCGCGCGACCCAGTCGCGATCGACCGAGCGGCCCTGCGGGCTCGCGCCGATGTCGTAGAACACGAGCTCGTCCGCGCCTTCGTCGCGATAACGCTGGGCGAGGTCGACGATATCGCCCATCTCGACGTGATCGCGAAAACGCACGCCCTTGACGACCTTGCCGTCGCGCACATCGAGGCAGGGAATGATGCGTCGGGTCAACATGCGAGCGCGTCCGTCAGCGTCAGCCTGCCTTCGAGCAGGCTGCGTCCGAGCACGACGCCGTCGATGCCCTGCGCGCGCAGCGCCCGCACGTCGCCGACGTCGCGCACGCCGCCCGAAGCGATCAGCGCCAGCCGCGGCGCAATGCGCCGCACATGCGCATACAGATCCAGATTCGGCCCGGTCAGCATGCCATCGCGGCTGATGTCGGTGCAGAGCAGATGCTTCGCGCCGGCCGCGGCGTAGCGCGGCGCGAGTTCGTCGAGCGTGGCTCCTTCGCTCTGCGTCCAGCCCGAGCTCGGCAGGCGCCAGACGCCGTTCTCGTTGCGCGTGTCGAGCGCGATGCACAGGCGATCCTCGCCATGACGGGAAATCCACTTCTCCACTTTTTCCGGTTCGCGCACCGCGACGCTGCCGACGACGACACGCGCGACGCCAGCGTCGAGCAGGCGCTGTACGTCGTCCTCGCCGCGCACGCCGCCGCCGGCCTGCACGGCGAGGCGCTCCGCCGCCGCGATCTTCTCGATCGCGCGCAGATTCTCGAAGGCTCCGGATTTGGCGCCGTCGAGATCGACCAGATGCAGCCAGGTCGCGCCGGCGTCGGCATAGTCGGCGGCAAGCGCACCGGCGTCGAACTCGTAGCGCGTTTCGCGCGCGTAGTCGCCCTGTTTGAGGCGCACGACGCGCCCGGCGCGCAGATCGATGGCGGGAATAACTAACATTTTTTCTCTCGTCCCTGATCGCGAAGATCACGAAGCGGCCATCCTTGGCCGCACTTCTCAATAGAAGCGATCATTTTTCAATACTCACAGAGCTATGAAATTCTGCAGAAGTCGAGCGCCGATTGCGGCCGAGCGTTCGGGATGAAACTGCGCGCCATGAAAATTGTCTCGCCGCACGATCGCCGAGAACGCGCCGCCGTAGTCGCAGCTCGCCAGGGTGTAGTCGCCGACGGGCGCCGCGTAGCTGTGCACGAAGTAGGCGAACGCGCCGTCCTCGATGCCGGCGAGCAGCGGGCTCGCCCGTTCGACTTGCAACGAGTTTCAGCCCATGTGCGGCACGCGCAGATCCGTGCCTCGTGCAAAATGCCGCAAGCCGACCGGAATCACGCCGAGGCAAGGCGTATCTCCTTCCTCGGAGTGCTCGAACAACAGCTGCATGCCCAGGCACACGCCGAGCACGGGCTGGGTCAGGCCGCGCACGACCTCGACGAGTCTGCTTTCGCGCAGGCGCGCCATGCCGGGCGCGGCCGCGCCGACGCCGGGCAGGATCACGTGCGTCGCCGTGCGGATTTCCTCAGCGTCGCTCGACAGCGGCGCGTCGACGCCGAGCCGCTGCAGCGCGTAGCGCACCGAACCGATATTGGTGCC
>JAFEFR010000241.1 GCA_018240485.1 Pseudomonadota bacterium | reverse complement strand
TGGCGTCCTCGGTGAACAGCAGCACCTGCTCGTCCACCGACTTGGTGTCGGCGAGGTTGGAGAAGGTATCGACCAGCGTCTTGAGCGCGACGCGGTCTTCGAGCTGCTGGAGACGTTGGGTCAGGGCGGGTTCGGACATGGTCTTGGCCTGTGCAAGGAACGGGATGAAAAGAATGGCCAGCGCTGCGATCAGGGTTTTCATCTGTCCTCCTGTGTAGCTGGCTGGAACAGTTTCAGCGCGGCGACGATGGCCAGCACCGGGCGCTGCGAGCCTCAGGCCTCGGGAATCGAAAACTTCAGGAACCCGGGCTGTGGCCGCTCCGGATCCGGGCCACCGCGCACACCCGTGTCGAGCGCATCGATGGCGGCGAGTTCGGCGTTGCTGAGCACGAATTCGAAGATGTCGAAGTTCTCGGCAATGCGCGCCGCGCGCGTCGACTTGGGGATGACCTGGCGGCCCTGCTGGATATGCCAGCGCAGCATCACCTGCGCCGGCGTCTTGCCGTGGCGGCGACCGATGTCCACGAGGGTCGCATCGGTGAGCGTGCTGGTCGCTTGCGTGCCCCGGTAATGGGTTATGCCGCCGATCGGCGACCACGCCTGGGTGAGGATGCCGGACGCAGAGTTCGCTGCCACGTTGGCGCGCTGGCTGAAATAGGGGTGCAGTTCGATCTGGTTCACGGCCGGAACGACGGTGACTTCGCGCAGGAAGCGCGCCAGCAGCGCGGGCGTGAAGTTGCTGACGCCGATCGCGCGCACGCGGCCGTCGGCGAGCAACTTCTCCAGCGCCTTGTACGCCGCGATGGTGAGGTCGAAGTCCTCGACCCGCGGCTGGTGCAGGAGCAACAGGTCGATGACGTCGACGCCGAGCTTGCCGACTGCCTTGTCGAAGGCGTGCAGCGCCGCATCGAAGCCATAGTCGCTGACCCACACTTTCGTCTCGATGAAAACCTCGTCGCGCGCGATGCCGGAGCGGCGGATGGCCTCGCCGACCTCGCGCTCGTTGCCGTAGGCCGCCGCGGTGTCGATGTGGCGATAGCCGGCCTTGAGCGCCGCAAGTACGGCGGCGGTG
>JAFEFR010000240.1 GCA_018240485.1 Pseudomonadota bacterium | reverse complement strand
GCGTGAGCGTGCAATGGCGCCACCGCACGCGCGGTGCTACGATGCCATGGCAAACCTTGCCATACGAGGCCAGCCATGGCGACGATGAACATTTCTCTGCCCGATGAGCTCAAGGCATTTGTCGACGAACAGGTGAGCGAACACGGGTTCGGCTCGACCAGCGAATACCTGCGCGACCTGATCCGCAAGCAGCGCGACGTGGCCAAGCTGCGCGCGCTACTGCTGGAAGGCGCCAATTCCGGGCCGGGCAAGGCGATCGACGACGCCTGGTTCGCGCAACTGCGCGCCCGCGCTGGGCGTCGCCGCGCGGCGTGAGCGCCAAGCCCATCGTCCTGCTGCCCAAGGCCGAGCAGGACATCTACCAAGTGGTGGAGCATTACCGGCGCGAAGGCGGGGCAACGCTCGCACGGCGCTGGGCGGAAGCCGTGGAAGCCGCACTGCGATTCATCGGCACTCACGCCCCGAGCGGTTCTCCGCGCTACGCCGACATGCTTGGCACGCCGGGCTTGCGTTACTGGCAAACCCGCCGTTTTCCGTATCTCATTTTTTACGTTGAGCGATCCGCGCAAGTCGACATCTGGCGCGTGCTGCACGGCGAGCGCGACATTGCGGCGTGGCTGCGGGATGGCGCGTAGACCCGCTCGCGCCGCGCGACGTCAGCGGGTAAATCGGCGTTTCGCACCCTTGCTTGTCAGTCGCTTCCAGTGCCCATGGGTTACCCTTGTCTAAGGGAATAAAAGCGGACATACTGCCCGCTGTTGATTCCGCAAGGGGAACGGCGTGGAAAACGTGGTGCATCTGCTGTCCAGCCTGCGCGGACGCTACAACCAGCGCGAATTGGCGGCGGCGCTGGGCGTGGACGTGCGCACGCTGCGGCGCTGGGAAGTCCGCGAAACCGATCCGCCGCCGTATCTTGTGGACGCCATCCGGCAACGGCTGCTGCCGCTCGATGTGCCCAACACGACTGATGCGGCGTTCAACTTCATCGATCTGTTTGCCGGTATCGGCGGCATCCGCATGGGCTTCGAGGCGCATGGCGGGCGTTGCGTGTTCACCAGCGAATGGAATGCGTGGGCGCAAAAAACGTATCTCGCGAATTTTCCGGATGCCACGCATCACTTCGCCGGCGACATCACGGGCGTGGATGCGCGCGACATTCCCGATCACGACGTGCTGCTCGCAGGATTTCCCTGCCAGCCGTTCAGCATTGCCGGCGTGTCGAAGAAAAATGCGCTCGGGCGCAAGCACGGTTTCGCCGACGAGACGCAAGGCACGCTGTTCTTCGACGTGGCGCGCATCATCAAGGCGAAACGGCCCAAGGCGTTTCTGCTGGAAAACGTGAAGAATCTTGCCAGTCACGACAAGGGCAACACGTTTCGCGTGATTCTGAAGGTGCTGCAAAAGGAACTCGGCTATCACGTTTTCTGGAAGGTGATCGACGGGCAATGTTACGTACCGCAGCATCGCGAACGTATTTTGATTGCCGGTTTTCGCGAGCCGACGGATTTCACATGGGACGATCTGCAATTGCCGAAGCAGGGGCCAAAGCTCGCCCGCATCCTGCACCCGCAAGACGGCAGCGAAGCAGCGCAGCCGCCGTACACGGAAGGCCCAAAGGCAAAGGTCGCCGCGAAATACACGCTCACGGCGCACCTGTGGCAGTACTTGCAGGATTACGCCGCCAAGCACCGCGCTGCCGGCAACGGTTTTGGATTTGGCCTCGTGGATGGCAACGGCGTGGCGCGCACGCTGTCGGCACGCTACTACAAGGACGGCTCCGAAATTCTGGTGTCGCAAGG
>JAFEFR010000023.1 GCA_018240485.1 Pseudomonadota bacterium | reverse complement strand
GTGCTGGACAAGTCGCTCGCGGACTATGCGCAGTTGATGGCGCAAGGCCACGGCGAGGAGGATGTCTCGGCCGTGCTGCGTCTCAAGCGGCGCCGCTGACGCGCGCGAGGCGACGCCTCAGGGCCGTTCGAGGATGGCCGTCACGCCCATGCCGCCGGCGGTGCAGATCGAGATCAGGCCGCGACCCGAGCCTTTTTCTTCCAGCAACTTGGCCAGCGTTGCGACGATGCGCGAGCCGGTGGCGGCGAACGGATGACCAAGCGCAAGGCTGGAGCCGTTGACGTTGAGTTTGGCCGGGTCGATCTTGCCGAGCGGTTGGTCGCGGCCCAGACGATGCTTGCAGTAGTCCGCATCTTCCCACGCGCGCAGCGTGCACAGCACTTGTGCGGCGAAGGCTTCGTGAATTTCGTAGTAGTCGAAATCCTGCAAGGTCAATCCGGCCATGTCGAGCATGCGCGGCACGGCCACGGTGGGTGCCATGAGCAGGCCTTCGCCGTGAACGAAATCGACCGCGGCGACCTGCGAATAGGTCAGGAAGGCTTGCGGTTTGAGGCCGCGTTTTGCCGCCCAGTCCTCGCTTGCGATCAATACCGCCGAGGCGCCGTCGGACAGCCCGGTCGAATTGCCTGCCGTCAGCGTGCCCTGGCCCGAGGTTTTGTCGAACGCGGGCTTGAGCACGGCCAGTTTGTCCAGCGTCGAATCCGGGCGCAGGAAGCCGTCGCGGTCGAGGCCGCGAAACGGCACGACGAGGTCTTTGAAAAAGCCGCGCTCGTAGGCGGCGGCGGCCTTGAGATGGCTGGCGAGCGCGAGCTCGTCTTGTTCCTGTCGCGTGATGTTCCACTCGCGCGCCATCAGTTCGCAGTGATCGCCCATCGACATGCCGGTGCGCGGCTCGGCCACGCCGGGGAAACTCGGCTTCAATTCGCCGAGCGAGAAACCGCTGACCGCGGCCTTGAGTTTGTCGCCAGCATCCTTGGCCCGGTTGACCGCGAGCAAGCGCTGCTGCATCGCGCGGCTGTAGACGATGGGCACGTCGCTGGTGGTGTCCGAACCGCCGGCGATGCCGACTTCGATCTGGCCGGTCGCGATTTTGCTCGCGATCAAGGCGACGTTGTCGAGCGAGGTGCCGCACGCGCGCGCCGTGGTAAAGCCGGGCGTGGTCGGCGCCAAGCCTGAGGACAACACGGCCTCGCGGGCGAGGTTCCAGTCGGACGACAGTTTGATCACCGCCCCGAACGCGACCTCGCCGAGTTCCACACCGTGCAGATCGTAGCGTTCGACGAGCGAGCCGAGCGTCTTCACCGCCATGCCAAAATTGCCGACATCGGCGTAGGCCGTGTTGTTGCGGCAGAACGGGATGCGAACTCCGCCGAGAATGGCTGCGCGTTTTGTCATGAGTCGAGAGGAAGGCCGAAGACGGGCCGTCATTATGCTCCCGCCGCCGCAGGATCGACCATCCATGTCCGTTTTCGACGGAGTGAAAGGCGCGAGTGCGGCGCAGCGCTACGGCTTGACGAGATGCGGCGGAATCGGCCCCCAGGCGCTCTCGTTGTGGCGCCACACTTCGATGAAGGCGGAGCGGAACAACGGCACTTCTTCGCCGCGCGAGTCGTCCTGCATGGTGGCGAGCGCATCGGCCAGCGGCAGGGTGCCGTTGATCTGGGAGGCGATCAGGTTGTCGAACAATTCCGTCCACAGCGGCGAATAGGCGATGCGTTCTTTCGCAGCCGCAACGCGCCGACGTTCGACGGCGAGATCGCCGCCACCGCGCCGCATCGCCACGGCCTGCACCCACGGCGAATCGCTGAACATGTCGACGACATCAAAACCTGCGTGATCCAGAAACACACGCACTTCTTCGGGGTGGCTGAATTGATTGCGCGCGACATCCTTGCGCTCGCTCGGTTCGACATCGCGAAACGGATTGAGCTCGACCGCGAAGCGACGCCAGCCGCTCGGGTGCGCGAGGTTCCACGTGTCGAAAAACACCAGGCCGCCCGGCTTGACCACACGCGCCCAGTCTTCCAGATAGAGATAGAAATCTTCCTTGTCCATGTGAATGAACACGGCGATGCAGTAGGCCTTGTCGAAGCTCGCATCGGGCAGCGGCTTGAAGTTGCTGCGGGTCAATTCGGTGAGGCCGACGTTGGCGAAACCGGCCAGGCGATCACGCGCGACCTTGAGCATGTTCGCGGAAATGTCGCAGCCTTCCCAGTGCGCGATGTGCGGCGCAAGTTCGCGACCGATGCGGCCCACGCCGCAACCGAGATCGAGCACGCGATCGGTGGCTTTCAGATCCAGCGCCGCCCTCACCTGACGCGCGGTATAGGCGCCGGTCATGCGCGTGCGCTCCTCGCTGGCGCTGCCGTCGACCGAGAGCATCGCGTGCACCGGCGTCGTGGACTTCGCATCCCAGGTGGTCTTGTAGTTCGGCAGGTGCAGCATTCTCGATCCAGGGCAAACGGGGCGCAGGATCATACCCTCGCGCGCCAAGCCGATCAACGCGAGGGGTCGGCTATCCTCTTGTTTGCGCAGCTCATTTGTCGCGCCGTCGACGCGCTGCACCGATCTTGCGCGTGAGCGTGTTGCGGCCCAGGCCAAGCTGTTCGGCGGCATGCACGCGGCGGCCGGCGTTCTCGGCCAATGCGGCATCGATCAACGCAGCATCGAATTCGCGGCGCAACGCGTCATAGATGTCGCGCTCGCCGCGCGCCAGACGGGCGCGCGCGAGCGCTTGCAGGGATTCACGCCAGTTTTCGCTGCGCGCGAGCGAAGGCACGTTCGCGACGGGGGGCAGATCCAGCGGACGAATTTCGCGCCCCGGCGTCATTACCGCGAGGCGACGACACAGGTTTTCGAGCTGGCGCACGTTGCCAGGCCACGCACGCTGACCAAGCGCGGTCAGCGCGGCGGGCGTGAACCGCTTCGCATCGAGCTTCATTTCCTGCACTGCGCGGGCGAGAAAATGCGCGGCGAGCAGCGGGATGTCCACCGCGCGTTCGTCGAGCGGCGGCAGACGCAGGCGCACGACATCGAGGCGGTGCAGCAGATCGGCGCGAAATTCGCCGCATTCGACTTTGCTTTCGAGATCTTGATGCGTCGCCGCGACGATGCGCACATCGGCGCGCAGCAGTTCGCGTCCGCCGACACGATAGAACTCGTTCTCGGCGAGCACGCGCAGCAGGCGCGTTTGCAGGCTCAGCGGCATGTCGCCGATTTCGTCGAGGAACAGGGTGCCGCCCTCGGCCTGCTCGAAACGACCGGCATTGCGTTTGACCGCACCGGTGAACGCGCCGACTTCGTGGCCGAACAATTCCGATTCGAGCAGTTCGGTCGGAATCGCCGCCGTGTTCAGCGCGACGAATGGCCGCGCTGCGCGCGCGCTGTGGCGGTGCAAGGCGCGTGCAACCAGTTCCTTGCCGGTGCCGGTCGGGCCGGTGATGAGTACGTTGAGATCGCTCGCGGCGACGCGACCGATGGCACGAAACACGTCGCGCATCGCAGGCGATCCGCCGATCAATTCGGTTTC
>JAFEFR010000239.1 GCA_018240485.1 Pseudomonadota bacterium | reverse complement strand
TAGCGCTTGGACAAGCGTGCGGCGAGCGGCTTGACCAGGTCCGGATCGGCACCGGGCATCAGTTGATCCAGCAGCTCGACCACGGTCACCTGCGCGCCAAGCGATTCATAGACGCAGGCCATTTCCAGACCAATGATGCCACCACCGACGACGAGCAGTTTTTTCGGCACGTCCTGCAGCAGCAGCGCGTCGGTCGAATCCATCATGCGCGGGTCGTCCCACGGGAAGCCCGGCAGCTTCACCGCCTGCGAGCCCGCGGCGATGATCGCCTTCTCGAAATGCACGAGTTTTTTGCCGTCGGCGGTCTCGACCTCGATCTCGTTCGGCGAAACGAACTTGCCGGTGCCCTGCACGACCGTGACCTTGCGCTGCTTGGCCATGCCGGCGAGGCCGCCGGTCAATTGCGTAACGACCTTGTTCTTGAAGCCACGCAGCTTGTCGATGTCGATTTTCGGCTTGCCGAAATCGATGCCGATGTCACTCGCGTGGCTGGCCTCGTCGATCACCTTGGCCGCATGCAACAACGCCTTCGACGGAATGCAGCCGACGTTGAGGCAGACGCCGCCGAGCGTCGCGTAGCGCTCGATCAGCACCGTATTCATGCCCAAATCCGCACTGCGGAACGCGGCCGTGTAGCCGCCCGGGCCCGAGCCGAGGACGACGACCTGACATTCGATATCGGCCTTGCGGCCCGAAGCGCCCGCGGCTTTCGGCGCCGTTTGCTTCACCTCTCCCGCCGGGAGAGGTCGCGCCGCAGGCGCGGGTGAGGGAGAGGCCTTTCCGCTGTCGACGGCCTTTCCACTGTGCGATGTTTTCCCCTCATCCGGCGCTGCCGCGCCACCTTCCCCCGTCGGGGGAAGGGAAGCAGACGTTTCGAGGACCGCCACGACATGCCCTTCGGCAATTTCGTCGCCGAGCTTGACCTTGATTTCCTTCACCACGCCGGCGACCGACGACGGCACTTCCATCGTCGCCTTGTCCGATTCGAGGGTGACGAGGCCCTGGTCCTTGGTCACCGTATCGCCGACCTTGACCAGAATTTCGATGACGGGGACGTTGCTGTAATCGCCGATATCGGGGACTTTGACTTCGATGTTTGCCATGGTGTCGAATCCTTCGCTCAGAGCATCGCGCGGCGCATGTCGCCGAGCAGCGCGGCCAAGTGCGCGGTGAAGCGCGCGGCAAGCGCACCGTCGATCACGCGATGATCGTAGCTCAGCGACAGCGGCAGGATCAGGCGCGGCGCGAAGGCCTTGCCGTCCCAGACCGGCTTTATCGCCGACTTGGTCACGCCGAGGATCGCGACTTCCGGCGCATTGACGATCGGCGTGAATGAGGTGCCGCCGATGCCGCCGAGCGAGGAAATCGTCATGCAGCCGCCCGACATGTCCGCGGGGCCGAGCTTGCCGTCGCGCGCTTTGGCGGCCAGTGCGGAAATTTCCTTCGCGGATTCGACTACGCCTTTTTTGTCGGCGTCGCGCAGCACCGGCACGACCAGACCGTTCGGCGTGTCGGCGGCGAAGCCGACGTGGTAGTACTTCTTCAGCACGAGGTTTTCGCCGCTCGCATCGAGCGAAGCGTTGAAGGTCGGAAATTTCTTCAGCGCGGCGACCAGCGCCTTGATCAGGAAGCCGAGCATGGTGAACTTGACCCCGGCCTTCTCGTATTCCTTGTTGAGCGACACGCGCAGCGCTTCGAGCTCGGTGATATCGGCATCGTCGTTGTGCGTGACATGCGGAATCATCACCCAGTTGCGCGCGAGGTTGGCCCCGGAAATCTTCTGGATGCGCGATAGCGGCTTGGTTTCGATCTCGCCGAACTTGGCGAAATCGACTTTCGGCCACGGCAACAAATCGAGGCCCACGCCGCTACCACCGCCTGCCGCCTTCGCCGTGCCGGGCATTGGCGCGGCACCGGAGAGCACGTCCTTGACGTATTTGCGCACGTCGGCGGTGGTGATGCGGCCCTTGCGTTCGCTGCCCTTGACGAGGTTCAGATCGACGCCCAGCTCGCGCGCGATCGCGCGCACGGCCGGGCTTGCGTAGGGCACTTTGTCTGGCATCACCGTATCGGCACCGAAGGCGATGGGCGGAGAGCTTGGAGCCGAGGCGGACGCCGTCGGTGCGGGCGCAGGTGCTGCTGGCGCGGGCGCGGGCGCTGAAGCAGGTGCAGGTGCAGGTGCGGGCGCAGCTGCGGCAGCAGGTGCAGGCATCGCAGCGCCAGCAGCTTCGATCAGGGCAACGACATGGCCTTCGGCGATTTCGTCGCCCAGCTTGACCTTGATCTCCTTGACCACGCCGGCGACCGAAGATGGCACCTCCATCGTCGCCTTGTCCGATTCGAGCGTGACGAGGCCCTGATCCTTTGTCACGGTGTCGCCGACTTTGACCAGTATCTCGATCACCGGCACGTTGCTGTAATCGCCGATATCCGGCACTTTGGCTTCTACGACCTCGGCCATTGCTCCCTCCTTACGCTGGGCGCGTCTGCCGCCGCTGGCAGCGCACCGCTTGCAACGAATGAATCGGTATGCGGACGAAGCCGCCGGGCAATGATAATCCGAACCGCACCCCGTTCGGCTAGAGCGGCGCGTCAATTGCGCCGAAATTCGCGCAACGAGCGCGGCGATGGCGTCAGCGCGTGACTTTAGGCCCACGTCACACCCTGCTGCTGCCGCTATGCTGTCTGCCGATACACGCTACCCAAGGGAATCCCCCATGCTCGCGATCCGCAATTTGTCGAAAACCTACGCCAACGGCGTGCAGGCACTCAAGGACATCACGCTCGACATTCCCAACGGCATGTTCGGGCTGCTCGGTCCGAACGGTGCGGGCAAGTCGACCTTGATGCGCACCATCGCCACGCTGCAAGACCCGGATTCGGGTTCGATCCAGCTCGATGATCTCGACGTGCTCGCCGACAAACAGGCGGCGCGGCAGACCCTGGGCTACCTGCCGCAGGAATTCGGTGTCTATCCGAAAGTGACCGCCGAGGTCATGCTCGATCATTTCGCCGTACTCAAGGGCGTAACCGACAAGAAAGAACGCAAGACGCTCGTCGAAGCGCTATTGAAGCAAGTCAACTTGTGGGAGAAGCGCTACTACAAACTCGGCACGTTTTCCGGCGGCATGCGTCAGCGTTTCGGCATTGCTCAGGCGCTGATCGGGCAGCCGCGCCTGATCATCGTCGATGAGCCGACGGCCGGGCTCGATCCCGAGGAGCGCAATCGCTTTCTCAATCTGCTCGCCGAAGTCGGCGAGAACGTCGTCGTGATTCTGTCCACGCATATCGTCGACGACGTGACCGACCTGTGCCCGCGCATGGCGATCATCGCGCAAGGACAGTTGCGCCTCGTCGGCGAGCCGCATGAGGCGATTCGCTCGCTCGATGGTCGCGTCTGGCGCAAGGTGTTGACCAAGGACGAACTCGCGGGCGTGCAGGCACAGCACCATGTGCTGTCCACGCGCCTCGTCGGTGGCGCGCCGGTCGTGCATGTGCTCGCCGACGCCAGCCCCGGCGCGGGTTTTGTGGCCGTGGCACCGAATCTCGAAGATGTGTATTTCGGTGAATTGCGGCGCGCCGCCGCTCCCGTGGCGCAGGCGGCGTAATTCCCATGCTCGCAAAAATTCTCGCTTTCGAGCGCAGACTGATTCTGCGCAGCCCGCTGTTCTGGATCGTCGCCCTCGTGTTCGGCGGCCTCGCGTTCAGCATGCTGGCCTCCGACAACCTCAACTTCGGCGGCGGCATCGGCAACGTGCATCGCAATGCGCCGCTGGTGGTCATCAATCTCTTGGGCGCGTTAAGTTTTCTGTCGATCCTGCTGGTGACGATTTTCATCGCCGGGGCCGCGTTGCGCGATTTCGAGCAGAACACCGCCGAATTGTTTTTCACCACGCCGATTCGCAAGCGCGATTATCTGCTTGGCCGCTTCGGCGGCGGATTCTTTGCCGCGCTCGGCGTGCTGCTCGTCGCCGCACTTGGCCTGTGGCTTGGCAGCACGATGCCGTGGCTCGATCAAGCGCGGCTTGGGCCGACGGCGTTCGGCGCGTATCTGTGGGCGTTCGGCGTGCTGGTGATTCCCAACTTGCTGTTCATCGCCGCGCTGATGTTCGCGTTGGCAACGCTCACACGCTCGATGCTGTACACCTATCTCGGCGCGATTGCCTTCGTCGTATTGCTGGAAGTTGCAGAAAGCATGACGGCGAATCTGGATGCGCGCTGGATCGGTGCCATGATCGATCCGTTCGGCGGCAGCGCGTTGCACGAAATCACGCGCTACTGGTCGGCGCAGGACAACAACACGCGCTTGCCGCCATTGTCGGGCTGGCTGCTAGCCAATCGCGCGCTGTGGCTTGCGCTCAGCGCGGCCTTGCTGCTCGCGGCATTCCGCTTGTTCCGCATCGATCGCGAAGGCTTGCGCCTGTTCCGGCGCAAGCCGCAGGCGGTGGCGATATCGAGCGTCGCGACGACGAGCACCGCCGTGAGCTTGCCGCGTGTGCGCTTGCAAACTTCGCGCGGTGCGCAATGGAAACAGTTTCTGCATCAAAGCGCATTCGATCTGCATAGCGTGTTGGGCGGCGCACCGTTTTTGGCGATGCTCGTGCTCGGCCTGCTCGTGATGTTCACCGTGCTCATGTTCAGCGGCCAGATTTTCGGCACCAATGTTTTGCCGCTCACCTCGCACATGGATACGGTGCTGCGCGGGGGCATCGGCTTGTTCCTCACCCTTGTGCTCGCGGTGTATGCGGGCGAGTTGGTCTGGCGCGAGCGCACGCTGCGCGTGGCCGAGGTCAGTGATGCCTGTGCCGCGCCGAACTGGGTTTCGCTTGCGGCCAAGCTCGTTGCCTTGATCGGTGCGAGCCTCGTGTTCGTGCTGGCAGGTATCGTGTTCTGCATCGGCTATCAGTTGCTGCACGGCTACACCCATCTGCAAGTGGATCTGTACGCCAAAATCGGCCTGCTCGCGGTGCTGCCGTTTGTGCTCACGGCGGGGCTGTTCGTGTTTTTGCAGACCATCAGCGAAAACAAGTTTTTCGGCTATCTGCTCGTCGTTGTCGTGCTTGTCACGCAGATTGCGTTACCGATGCTCGGCTGGAACCATCTGCTCTACAACTTCGGGCGGGCCACGCCCGCGCCGCTGTCGGACATGAATGGCTACGGCCACTTCATCGGCCCGAACCTGACCTTGCGCGCCTATTGGGGCGCGCTCGTCGTCGCCATGCTGGTGGTTGCGGCGGCGTTTTGGCCGCGCGGCACAGGCATGAGTTTCGGTCAGCGTGCGCGGCGCGCGGCAGCCCAACTGCGCCGTGGCCCATCGAAAGCGACGCTTGCGGGCGCGCTACTCGCGTTCGTGGCCTTGGGTAGCTGGATTTTCTACAACACCAATGTGTTGAACCATTACCAATCCGAAGACGCGAGCAAGGAACAGCGTGCGAAGTACGAAAAAACCTATCGCGCGGCGTGGAAGGATCGTGCGCAACCGCGCATCACCGCCGTCAAGGCCGACGTCGACATCTACCCGAGCCAATTGCGCGCCGCCGTGCGCGGGCACTACCGACTGGAAAACCGCTCGGCGCAGCCCATTGACGAATTCTTCGTGCACTTCGAGGATGTGAAGAAAGTGCGCAAGCTCACGTTCGCCGCGCACAGCGAAAGCCTTCGCGACGATGACGACGACCTCGTCGTATACAAGCTCGCCACACCGATGGCGCCGGGCGCGTCGATGGATTTTGATTTCGACATCGAGATCGGCCAGCGGGGCTTTCCGATGTCCGGCGGGCAAACCCAGATCGTCTACAACGGCACCTTCTTCAACAGCCGTGACCTGCCGCATTTCGGCTATCAGGAGCGTGCGCAGTTGAGCGACCGCAACGATCGGCGCAAATACGGGCTGCCGGATATGCCGCGTATGGCGTCCATCGACGACATGCCCGCGCGCGGCAATACCTACATCTCAAACGATGCGGACTGGGTCGATTTCGAAACCACCGTATCGACCGTGCCGGATCAGATCGCGCTGGCGCCGGGTTACTTGCAACGCGAATGGACGGCCAAAGATGCGGCGGGCAACGAGCGCCGCTATTTCCACTACAAGTCGGATACCAAAATTCTCGACTTCGTCTCCTGGCTGTCGGCGCGCTGGGCAGTAAAAAAGGATCGCTGGAACGACGTCGCCATCGAGATTTACTACGATCCGCAGCATGCGTTCAACGTCGAGCGCATGATCGAGGCGGTGAAGAAGTCGCTCAACTACTACACGAAAAATTATTCGCCCTACCAGTTTCGTCAGGTGCGCATCCTCGAATTTCCGAACTACGCGAGCTTCGCGCAGAGTTTTGCCAACACAATTCCGTATTCCGAATCCATCGGCTTCGTCGCCGATTTGTCGGACAAGGACGCCATCGACTATGTGTTCTATGTCACCGCGCATGAAGTCGCGCATCAATGGTGGGCGCATCAGGTGATCGGCGCCAACGTGCAGGGCGCAACGATGCTGTCCGAGTCGCTCGCCCAGTACTCGGCGTTGATGGTGATGGAACACGAATACGGCGCCGGGCAGATGCGCAAATTCCTGAAGTACGAGCTCGACCGTTACCTTGCGATGCGCGCCACCGAGCGGGTCAAGGAAATGCCGCTCGCGCTCAACGAAAACCAGCAGTACATCCACTACAACAAAGCTTCGGTCGTGTTCTATGCGCTCAAGGATTATGTCGGCGAGGCGGCCGTGAATGCGGTGCTTGCGGCATTCCTGAAGGACAAGGCGTTCCAGTCACCGCCGTATACGACCTCTTACGAGTTGCTCGCCATGCTGCGTGCCGGCACCGATGCGAAATGGGCGGGGTTGATCGAAGATATGTTCGACAAAATCACGTTTTTCGACAATCGTGTGACGCAAGCGACGGCGAAGAAACGTGCCGACGGAAAATACGAGGTGACGCTCGCCGTGCACGCCGAGAAAAAGTATACCGACGGCGTCGGCAAGGAAAGCGAAGGCAAGGTGGATATTCCGATCGACATCGGCGTGTTCGCACGCGCGGCCGACGGCAAGGAAGCGAACGAAAAGGTGCTGTATCTGGAAAAGCGAGAGATCAAGGATGGTGACAGCACCCTCACCCTCGTCGTCGATGGCGAACCTTATGAGGCCGGCATCGATCCGTACAACAAACTGGTGGATCGCAACTCGAACGACAATCGCAAGAAGGTGACGTTGCAGTAACTCCGCAACGTCACCCGACAAAGGCCACCCCGCGCAATGTGACCGCGCGGTGCGACGCGTTACTCCTGAACCTTGTCGTTGTTCTTCTTGTTGTAGATGCGCTTGCTCTGGCGGTTCTCCTTGCCCTGGATGCGTGCCTGCTCGCCCGCGCCGACGTGGCCATCCGCACCGGCACGCGCTTCGCTGCGGTCGACGTGCGCTTGCCCGCGTTCGAGCGAGCCGGCTTCCTTGCGCGTCAACTCGCCGGACTTCAGGCCCTGATTGATGCGCTTTTCCTGATTGGCGTTGCGCTGCACGTCGGCTTGCATGCGCTGGGATGAAGCGGAATTCGGATTACCGATCTTGCCATTGTGATCGTCTTTGTTGATCGCGGCGCTGGCACGATTCTGCTCGCGCTGGATCTGGGCTTTTTCCGCAGCGCTCAACGGGCCATTCTTCATGTCG
>JAFEFR010000238.1 GCA_018240485.1 Pseudomonadota bacterium | reverse complement strand
CGCAGTTGACTCAAACCCTTCGCCGCAAGGTACTCACCGAGCGAATTCGACAACGATTGCGGCGGATAGGCGATCGCGCTGACGGCCAGACTCTGGCTGTATTCGGTCAAACTCACGAATGCCGATAGCGCGACCTGGCGTGCGCGCACGAAACCATCGAACGTCGGATCGACGAAAGTCTGAGTCAATTCGCGCGCGCGGTCGGAACGGAAGTTCATGTAGACGACCGCATCGCCATCGGCCATGAACCATCCTTCGTGGGTCACCGTGGGCTTGACGAATTCGTCGGTTTCGCCGCGCGCATACGCTCGGTCGAGCGCCTTCAGGACATCACTGTCGATGTCCTCGCCCGAGGCGTTGTCGCCGCTTGCGATTGCGTCGTAGGCAAGCTTGACGCGATCCCAGCGTTTGTCGCGATCCATGGCGAAGTAGCGGCCGCTGACCGTCGCGATGAACGCATCGGGGAGCTTGCCGCATGCGGTTTGCAGTTTCTCCAGCGACGCGCGCGCGCTCTGCGGCGGCGTATCGCGGCCATCGAGAAACGCGTGTACGGCGACGCGGGCCACGCCTTGGCGCCGGGCCAAATCGAGCATCGCGACGATGTGATCCTCCTGCGAATGCACGCCGCCGGGCGACAGCAAGCCGAACACATTCAGCGTGCCGCCCGTGCGCTTGACCGCCGCGCACGCGCCGACCAGTGCGGCATTGTCGAAGAAGCTGCCGTCCTCGATCGCCGCGTCGATGCGGGTCAGGTCCTGATACACGATGCGGCCCGCGCCGATGTTCATGTGACCGACTTCGGAATTGCCCATCTGCCCGTCGGGCAGGCCGACGAAGCGGCCGTGCGTCTCGACCAACGTGTGCGGATACGTCGCCAGCAGATGCCGCCACGTCGGCACCTCCGCCAGCGCAAGGGCGTTGTTGGCGGGATCGTCGCGATGACCCCAGCCATCGAGAATCAGCAGCAAAACCGGCTTCGGTGCGGTCACGTCGGGCATCCTTCGGGTGGCGTCGATATCATGGCAATGGTAACGGAATTCCCCCGCAGGCCGCAGTCCGGTAAACCCTTTTCCACCTTGTCTGCATCAGAAAGTCGGCAACTCGTCGTACTCACTCTCACGGGAGATTTCCATG
>JAFEFR010000237.1 GCA_018240485.1 Pseudomonadota bacterium | reverse complement strand
GCCGCCGTACGGCTCCTGCCTGCTCGGTTCGGTCAACCTGACCACTTTCGTGCGCGATCCGTTCGGGCCGAAGGCGCGCTTCGACTGGGACGAATACAAGGAAGTCGTGCGCGTGTTCACGCGCATGCTCGACAACGTGGTCGAGATCAACGGCCTGCCGCTGGAACAGCAGCGCAACGAAATCCTGTCCAAACGCCGCCACGGCATGGGCTTCCTCGGTCTCGGCTCGACGATCACGATGCTGAAGATGAAGTACGGCTCGCCGGAGTCGTGCGAATTCACGGAAGCGATCGCGCGCGACATGGCCATCGCCGGTTGGGAAGTCGCCGCCTCACTCGCCAGGGAAAAAGGTCCGGCGCCGATCATGAGCCAGGAGTTCGAGGTCACCGCGAAGATGTTGCGTCAGCGTCCGGAAATGGCGCGCGACGGCTACCAGGTCGGCGACAAGATCGCGGGCAGGGTGCTGCATGCCAAGTACAGCCGCTACATGCAGCGCGTGGCCGAAGTCGCGCCGGAGCTTGTCGCCGAGCTGGCCGAGGTCGGCGCGCGCTTCACCCATCATTCCTCGATCGCGCCGACCGGCACGATCTCGCTGTCGCTGGCGAACAACGCTTCCAACGGCATCGAGCCAAGCTTTGCCCACCACTACAGCCGCAACGTGATCCGCGAAGGCAAGAAGAGCAAGGAAAAGGTCGAGGTCTACAGCTACGAGCTGCTCGCCTACCGCGAGTTGATCAATGCCAATGCCATGCCATTCACGGACGATGCCGAGGCCAAGCTGCCGGATTACTTCATCGCCGCGGACCAGGTGACTCCGACCGAGCACGTCGACATCCAGGCCGCCGCGCAGAAATGGGTCGATTCCTCGATCTCGAAGACCGCGAACGTGCCGACCGACTACCCCTACGAGGACTTCAAGGACATCTACCGCTACGCGCACAAGCAGGGGTTGAAGGGCTGCACCACGTTCCGCTTCAACCCCGCCGCGTTCCAGGGCGTGCTGGTCAAGGAGTCGGACCTGGAAAGTACGCTCTATCGCTTCGAACTCGAAGACGGTTCGATGGTCGAGGCCAAGGGCAACGAGGAAATCGAGTACGACGGTGAAACGCATACGGCTGCCAACCTGTTCGATGCGCTCAAAGAGGGTTATTACGGCAAGTTCTGACCACGCGGGAATGAAGTACGGCGGAGGGAAGGCGAAGGAGCGCCTACCGGGGTGCCCATTCTCATTTTGTGCCCTCGCCTCCGGTTCCACATCCCTGAAAAAACCGCTTGCGCAAGCTCGCGCAACGGGTAAATTCGCAGAACCGAATCGCACGTCGTCGTTCGGGATGGCCGTTGTGTCTCAGGTCTGATGCTTACGTAACCGGAGGGAATTATGCAAAGCGTTGAATCCATCGGCGAAGCCGCGAGCAATGCGGTTGATGCCATCGTAGAAAAAGCTCAGGAAGTCGGTCAGGCTGCGGTCGAAAAGACCGGGGCCGTGGTCGCCGAAGTCAAAACCGTCGTCGCCAATACGACAGCCGCAGCGAGCAATACCGCCGTCGCGGCGAAAAACGTCGTAGCGAAAAAAGCCGCGACCGTGAAAAAAGCGGTCGCCAAGAAAGCGGCGGCGGCAGTAAAAACCGTCAAATCGGTCGCCAAAAAGGTCGCGAAGAAGGTTGCTCCGAAGAAGGCGGCCCAAAAGACGGTGAAGAAGGCGGCAGCGAAGAAGGCGGTGGTGAAGAAGGCGATCAAGAAAGCAGCAAAGAAAGTCGCGCCGAAAAAGGGTGCAAAGAAAGCCGCAAAGAAAGCCGCAAAGAAAAAAGCCCATCGCACGACGCTGTATTCCAGCAAGGGCAAGAAACTCTATGCGGTACGCGACGCCAAGGGTCATTTCAAGGATATTCAGACCTACAAGCGCGCCCACAGCATGGACATGAAGCGCAAGTCCAAGGCCGAAACCGTCGCCAAGGCGAAGAAAGCCGTCAAAGCAAAGAAGAAAAAATAACCCTGCATGCGGCAACGCGCGCACTTGCGCCGTTGCCGTTGTTGAAAAGCACGGCCAAGGATGGCTGTTCGCGATCATCGCGCCTGGAAGCGAGCGCACAGACAGATGACATCATGGCAATCAAGATCTCGAAAAAAATCAAAAGCTACAGCGTCGGCAAGCCCGACGAGGGCAAGATTCCCACCGTTGGCCCCGATCCGCGCGACGCGATTGAAGTGCCGGCGAAGGCCGAAGTCATCCAGATGCACGAGAAGGTCGAGCGTCCGGAAACCCTGATCGGCGCCACTTACAAGATCAAGTCGCCACTATTCGAGCACGCGTTGTACGTGACCATCAACGACATCGTGCTCAATGCCGACACCGAGCACGAGTTGCGCCGACCGTTCGAGGTGTTCATCAACTCCAAGAACATGGATCACTTCCAGTGGATCGTGGCGCTGACCCGCATCATGTCGGCAGTGTTCCGCAAGGGCGGTGATATCACTTTCCTCGTCGATGAGTTAAAAGCCGTGTTCGATCCGCGTGGCGGCTACTTCAAGGCCGGTGGCGTGTACATGCCCTCGATCGTCGCCGAGCTTGGCGCAATCATCGAACAACATCTGAAGATGATCGGCCTGCTGCACGATCCTGAACTCGATGAGTCGCAACGCCGTCTGATTGCGGAAAAGCGCGCCGCCTACGAAGCGCGGGCCGCTGGCAAGGACACAAAAAAAAAGTCTGACGTAGTCGCGGCGAACAAAGCAGACGATCACCGCGCGCCACAGGGTTTGAGTGCTGATCTTGCGGGTGTTGGTGGAGAATCCGCGCGCAAGTCGTCCGATATCGAATTTACCGAGCCCGCAGCGTCAAGCGCGTTCCCGTCGGGCGCAACGATGTGCAACAAGTGCAATACCCAAGCCATGATCCTGATGGATGGTTGCGCGACGTGCTTGAATTGCGGCTATTCCAAATGTGGGTAAGTCGCCGAATGGCTGCCTTTCCGACCGTGAACGCGAGTGCACGCGCCGGCGCGCTCGCGTGGAAGGCGTAGAACACGGAAAATTCTTATCCATGCGGGGGCGGGTTTTGCGCGCTCCAGGCAAGCATCGACGATAGGGGGATGCAATGTTACCCTTCCTCTGCCGCCGACCAGAGGTCGGGACAGATTGTGGTGAGTATTTGCATCGATCCAAATCGAGAAATCGTACCGCATTGGTCTGCTAAACCCGCCCCGCAAAGGGGCTTATCAACGCTTGGGGGTTTTATGTTTTCCATACCGCGTTTGTCAGGGATTCTTGTCGCATCGCTCGCTTTTTGCATGGCGTCGTCCACGCCGGCTCCGGCGCAGGCCTTGATGGTTGGATCCAAGAACGTCGCCATTGCCGACCCGGTCGTTCCGCGACCACCGACCACACCGTGCACGGTCACCCTGTTCGCCAATCAACAGTTCACCGATTACAGCGCCAAACCGTTCAGCTATGCGCCACCGAGCAATTGCGCCGGCCCGTGGCAGAAGGTCGTGCTGAGCATCGACTTCAATCTCAGTGGCACACGCCAGTTCGACCGCTCGGCACAAATGTGGCTCGGCGGCGCCATCGTCTATTTCGGTACCACGCAGGAGCCTCTGGTCGCCCCGCCCGATTCGACGAAATGGCATGTCGAGCGCGATCTGACCGATTACAGCGCCTTGTTCACGGCGAATCAGGTTGGCCATACCGACCTGGGCAACTTCGTTGGCACTTCCGGTGGGGTGACGTACAACGGCATCATCACAGGTACCGCGACATTGAGTTTCTATCCGGTCGTCGGTGGCGTGCGCCAGGGCGCGCTGCAGCCGCGCCCGGATGCGGTGCTGTCGCTCAATGCGAGTGCCACCAATGGGTTGTCCTACCTGCACAAACCCGGCGATCAATTCATCGCGAAATTTTCGGCGTTGCCGACGAACATCGAGCGTGCGTTTCTCGACGTGTACGCGCAGGGACAGAGCGATGACGAGTTCTGGTACTTCAATCTGCCGAACGACATCGCCGGTGTGTTCGGCGACAATACCGGAACGGCCTTGCGCGAAACGTTGGTGCTGATCGATGGCCAGCCAGCCGGTATCGCCCCGATCTTCCCATGGGTGTTCACCGGCGGTGCCGATCCGATCCTGTGGCGCCCGACGCCCGGCGTGCAGACGCTCGCTTTCGAGGCCTTCCGTGTGGATCTCACGCCGTTTGCCGGAGTACTCAGCGATGGCAAGCCCCACGCACTCGCCTTGAGCGTGTACAACTCGACGAACTATTTTGCCGTCGGCGGCAACCTGCTCATGTATCTCGATCACGGCGGTAACAAGGTCACGGGCAGCGTCACCTCGAACACGCTCGCTGCACAGCCGACCGTGAACGTGAACGAGAACGTGACCGTCTCGCCCGATGGCTCGACCGCCTCGGGGACGGTTGCGGTGACCTCCAATCGCAGCTATGCGATCTCCGGCACCGTGAACACTTCGCACGGCACCGTCACCACCCAGGTCGCTGCGAACATCGCCTTTTCGAGCAATCAGAACCTGCAGCAGACGAGTACGACATACGTGCAGGATGCGGTACAAAACACCCAGATCGATCTCATGACCACGCGCAACGCGGGCGGCAACACGACGGTGGTGCATGAGCAACGCGCCTATCCGTTTACCTTCAAATACGAGCAGGTGCCGACCGCAGCCGGCGATGGCAGTTACACGTTGTATACCTATGTCGACCAGGAGTTCGCCCAGCAAGTCGCCGCGCCGGCAAACGGCTATGCGGTAGCAGTGGCGTCGCGCGACAATCATGTGATCTCCACGGTCACGCGCAACTACAATGCCGCAGGCTCGCTGGTTTCCGCGCCGGCGGCGTCGGTTCAGCTGTATACGTATTTCGCCCCATTTGGCGCTTGCTACAGTCGTCAGATCGCCTCGCAAAATCGCGTCCTGTCGAGCTGGCAAGACGGTGGCGCGTGTCTGCCAGGCGTCAACACGCTTTCGTGGCGCGATCAGTATTCGCAGGCAGCGTCCTCTGCCGTCGGCTCGACGGTGCAATTGCTGCCGTAACGGCATCGCGGGGCGGACTGCGGTCCGCCCCGCTCTGCGCGTGCGCGAACACACGGTTCAACATTCCGATACTCGCGTCCGCTTGCTTTACTTCTTGAAATTCGGCGCAAGCCGGACGGGCGCGGTGCGACTTCACTCCTTCGTGTCGAACAAGCCCACCTGCGGCGGCAATTCGTGCTCGTCGCGAAAGTTGGCCAGCCCCACACCGACGAGGCGGTAACGCGTGCGTGGCGGCAAGTCGATGCGCGCACGCAATGCGAGCGCGTGCGCAAGAAACCCCTCCTCGGTCTGTGGCGGGGCAGGCGGCGTGTGGCTGCGTGTGAGGATCTGGAAATCGGTCGTTTTGAGTTTGAGCACGACGGTGCAGCCGATGCGCTCGGTTTTGCGCGCCGCCGACCAGGTTTTCGCGGCCAAATCGCGGATCGCGGGTTCGATCTCGCCGAGCAGCCTGTCGTGCTCGAAGGTGTCCTCGGAGGAAATGGACTGCACACTCTGATCCGGGTTCACACGCCGCGCGTCGATGCCGAAACTCAGCTCGCGCAAACGCAACCCGTAGCGACCGAAACGGCGCTCGATCTCGCGCAGATCGAACGCGCGCAAATCGGCGCAGGTATGCACGCCGAGCGCTTCGAGCTTTGCGCTCATCACCTTGCCGACACCGGGAATTTTGCCCACATCGAGTGGAGCGAGGAACGCCTCGACCTGCTCCGGTTTGACCACGAACAGGCCATCCGGCTTGCGCCAATCCGAGGCGATCTTGGCGAGAAACTTGTTCGGCGCGACGCCAGCCGAGGCGGTGAGTCGCGTGGTCTCGACTATTTCCGCGCGGATCGCCTTGGCGATGGCCGTGGCGGAGGAGAAATCCGTTTTCGGCGCGGTCACGTCGAGATAGGCTTCGTCCAGCGACAGCGGTTCGACGAGATCGGTGTGCTTGAGAAAAATCTCGCGCACTTGTTTCGACACGGCGCGATAGCGGGAAAAATCCGGCGGCACGAAAATCGCCTGCGGGCACAATCGGGCCGCGCGCAAGGCGGGCATCGCCGAACGCACGCCGAACTTGCGCGCCTCGTACGAGGCCGCGCAGACGACCGAACGCGCGCCACGCCATGCAACAACGACCGGCTTGCCGCGCAAACCGGCGTCGTCACGTTGCTCGACCGAGGCGTAGAACGCGTCCATGTCGATGTGCACGATCTTGCGCATGTGTGCATTGTGCCATCGCACCGACAGGCTGCCATCCAGATGCGTGGATCGGCGATTTCCTACATCGCGCCACGCGTTTCGCGCATGGCACTGCATACAGGTACGGTGCAGGATGACAGCCTCATTGGGGAGGAGACGACATGCACGACTTCGAACGCACGCCACGCCCGTTGCGCTGGCACGAATGGCTGATCCTGTTGCTGCTCGCCGCGTGGTCTGCAGGCGCACACGCGGAAATCTATCGATGCACCGGCATGGATGGTGCGGCGGCCTTTCAGGATCGCCCCTGTGCGGCGAACGCCGTCCAGAGCACCGTGGTGCTCGCGCCGATGCCGGTTCCTGCGCCATCGCCCGCCCATGCCGGCGGGCGCGAGACGAGTGTAAATCGCGCCGGGCGGTCAGCCCGGGTGCCGGTGGCGGCGACACGCCGGCGCAGCGATGGCAGCGACGGCGCTGCCTACGAATGCCGCACCAGCGATGGTCAGGTGTTCTATCGCCACAGCGCCTGCCCACGGTCGGTCGCCGCCGTCGAGCAGGGCACTCGCACTCGCGGGCATGGCGCAAAGGCCGCGTCAGGCAAATCCATTGCGGTCACCTCGACGCGCATTCCGCGCGAACAAGCCTGTTATGAGTTGCGCCGGGCTGGTGCGGCGGGTCGACGCGGTCGCGAGCACGATCAGGACGTATCGACCTACGAGAAGAATCTCGGCCACGATCCGTGCCGTTGAATTCCTCACGCCGGAAAATGCGCCTCGCCGCGTTCGGCAGGCGCGGCGAAATCGGGTATCGTTGCTGCGTCGTCCAGCAACGAGGTGTCGCATGCCGTCGCGGTGGGTTTTCCCGTTTATCTCGCTGAGTGCGCTCGCGCTTGCTGCCTGTTCCTCCGGGTCCGCCCCGCCCGGCACCGCGGCGTCTTCCGCCGCGATGCAAGCGGTGGCGAGCGCGACAAATGCCGATGCGCAGGCCGAGAAAGGCCTGAAACTCTACGAACAAATGCGTGCCAGCGGCAGTCTCGATATCGCCGCCCAGATTGGCGCGGAAATCGTCGCCAAGTACCCGGACAGCAAGGCAGCGGGAAAAATCAGGGAAACGTTGGACGAGGTCGAAGTGAAGGCGAAGGCCGATGGCGAAGCGCGCCGACTCGCCCATCTGTGGGCCTACACCGTCACGTCGGTCAAGGGCGGCACGCAGTACGCCGCCTCGATCGAGAATGCGCCGCCGTTGAGTCCGCCGGGCTTGAGCGGCAAGGACGCCAAACACGTGCACTTGATATTGCGCCAGCACCCGGAATGGGGGCAGACGGTGTACCTGATTCTCGACAACGAAAAATTCAACTGCAAGTCGGGCTGCAAAACCTTGCCGGTCGGCTTCGACGGCGAGTCGGCCAGGCCGTGGAAGGCGACGATACCGCCGACCGGCGAGCCGGCGCTGTTCATCGACGACGACAAGGCGTTCATCGCCCGCGTGCTGAAGACAAAAAAGGTGGCGATCGATGTCGTGCTGGCAGGCGAAGGCAAGAAAACGCTGGTGTTCGAGACTGGCGGGCTCGACCTGTCGCATCTGCCGAACACGACGAAAAAGAAAACACCGTGAGGCGCAAGAAAACACACTACACCCCGGTCTCCTCGCCGACTCCTGACGAAAGGGCATGACATGAAGACATTTTTTCGCTGCGCCGCTGCGATCGTTGCCGGCATATTGGCGTTGCAGATTCCCGCCTACGCCGAAGCGCCGACGCTCGGATCGACCGCACCGACGTTCAAGTTGCAGGATCAAAAAGGCGATTGGCGCTCGCTCGATCAGTATCGCGGCAAATGGGTCGTGCTCTATTTTTATCCGAAGGACGACACGCCGGGGTGCACGACCGAGGTCTGCACGTTTCGCGACGACGTGTTGAAATTGCGCAAAGCCGGTGCCGAGGTACTCGGCGTCAGCCTCGACGACATCAAGTCGCACGCGGCATTCGCCGAGAAGTATCACGTGCCGTTTCCGCTGCTTGCGGACAACACGCAGACCACCGCCAAGGCCTACGGCGTGTTGACCTCGAAGCTCGGCTTCAGCTACGCCAAACGCGAGACGTTTCTGATCGACCCGACCGGCAACATCGTCAAGCACTACGTCGATGTCGATCCCAAGGAAAACTCGGGCCAGGTTCTCGCCGACCTTGCGGCATTGAAACAAGGTACGTGATTGCCGCGTCGGCAGAGGCGCGGGTTACACGGCATGCCCGCCGCGCAGAATGCCTTTGAGCGTGTGCAGGAACATCCGGCATTCCAGTTCGGCCTTGTCGCGACGCCAGCCGTAGCGCTCTTGCAGGCGCGAAATCAGATAACGGCGACTGCCTTGTTCGCGCGCGAGATCGGCGCGCGTGAGCTTGCTCCATTGGGCGCGGATGGGTGATTTGAGTCGCGCCCAATGGCGCCGGATGACATCGGTTTGCATGATCGTTCGGACTTCGAGATAAAAATTTTGCGCTGACGACGATGCGTCGCGCAGGGAAAGCCTAGTCCGAAGCGAGTGAAATCGCGGTTACATCGGCATTGAAAATTCGTTGTGCGCATGGCGTCGGATGCGGTCCGGGCGCCGCGCCGATCGGCCATGCCAATTACACCAGGCGCAAATCTGCCGCCCGAGCCTGCGGGAAAACCGTGGCGAGTTGCGCGGGCGACAATCCCCACAAGCGCCCATACATGCCGGCCAGCAGGTTGCGGTAGTTGTTGAGCACCGGGTAGTCGCGGTTTTGCAGCAATGTGGATTGCTGCACTTTGACCTGCTCGCCAGCAATGCGGCCGCCGTCGATGCTGCCGCCGAGCACCCAGTACACCGAGCCGTGGCCGTGGTCGGTGCCACGATTGCCGTTCTCTCGAAACGTGCGACCGAATTCGGAGACCACGACGACGACCGTGTTTTTCCATTCCTCGCCAAGTTCCTGCGCGAAGGCTTTCAGGCCATTGCCGAGATTGGCGAGGTTGTTGGCCAGCTGGCCCTGCGCGCCGCCTTCGTTGACGTGCGTGTCCCAGCCGCCGATATCGACGAAGCCAAGTCGATATTGATCGCGCATCAATCGGGCAATGCGCTGCGCTTCGATCGAAAAACCTTTTGCGCTGATCGCGCCACGATTGGCCTGATTCATTTCATCGGCAAATTCTTTTGCGACATGCGCACGAAGTTCGAGACCATCGTTGACCGCCGCCTGATGCGCGTTGCCCTCGTACATCGAGGTCAGAATCGCCGACTGACGTGCGTCGTAGGCCGGCTTGGCGACGTTCTTCAGCGAGATGTTCGGAATATCGCCTGCGCCACGAAACGACAGCGGCAGTGCATCGGTGAAGGCGATTGGCGGCGCCTTGCCGCTGAGGATGCCGGAGAGCCGCGCCATGAAACCCGAGTTGAAATCCTGATGCGCCTGCAGCGGCTCGCCACGCTCGATGTTGTCCTGGGTTTCGAAGTGGCTGCGCGACAAATCGTCGGTGCCAGCGAAGGGAATGAACGCGGCTTGTTTGTCCTTGTACAGCGAGCCGATCGAATCGCGCAGCACCGGCGCAAGCGCCCAATCGCTGTCCAGGGCCAGTGCGCCGGTAGTCGATGTCGGATCGGGTCTGGGCACGGCGATGTTCGGTCGCGACTGGTAATAGAAATCACTCGAATAAGGCACAAGCAGGTTCGCGCAGTCGTATCCGCCGCGCAGAAATACGAGCAGGAAGCGGGGTGAGGAGGGCGATGCGGCGAACACGCGCCCGGCGACGGTGAGTGCCGGCAGGGTGGATGCGCTGGCGGCGAGTTGGAGAAAATGACGACGTTTCATAGGGGATACCTCGTACGTTCTTTATTGTTCCCGCAGACGCGAGAGGGTGGGTTGTCAGCGTGAATTGAATTCCGGCGAAGCGAGCAGAAAAGCATTCCATTCCTGTTGCGAGGCCGACTTGTCGAGTGCGGCCAGCGTGGATTTCGACAGGTAAGGCTGGATGGCATCGAAATACAGTTTCGAGGACAGTTGCGGAAAACCGGTTTCGACGCTCTTGGTGCCGTCTGCCGCGTCGAACAAGCCGGCATTGCCGTTGCCGATGATGCGCGCAACCTCGAAGCGTCGGCTCATCTGCCCCGAGCTGGCCCACGCGTTTTCCGTCAGCGCATAACCGTCGGGCGTGACGTGGCCGAACAAGGCTTCGCCCTGATTGTTGAGCCAGGTCACAACGGGATGCATGTTGGTGATCGTCTTGCCGTCGTAAGCCATGCGTACGCTCGACACGACGTAATGCATCGGGTCCTTGAACTTCTTGCCCAGCGAAGCGGTGAAGTCGCTCGACTCGAACAGCGTTCTCAACACCTGGGCGATATCGCCGTCGGTGTGCTGGAACGTGTTCGCCATCTTGTCGATGAGCTGCGGAGAGGGATCGTCGGCGACGAAGTACGTTGCAAGTTTGCGCGAGACGAACTGCGCGCATGCAGGTTGTTTGACGATCAGATCGACCGCACGCTCGATTTCATCGAAGCCGCCGCCCTTGATTTTCTGCCCGAGCAAGGTGTGGTCGTCGAAATCGTGCCGCTCGGGGTTGAACGTGAACAGCCCTTCGCGCACTACATACCGGCGCAGTGCCGGGCGCACCTTCGGGTCCGCATGATTCGGATCGATGCCGACACCGGTGAGAATCTTCGCCAGCTCCTGCACGTCGCCCTGGGTATACCCGGCGTCGACACCGAGCGTATGCAGCTCCATCAGCTCGCGCGCGTAATTTTCGTTGATGTGACCCTTGGCATTCTGCGCATTGTCGAGGTACTGCAGCATCGCCGGCGATTTGAGTGTGGCCATGACGAGATCGCGGAAGTGACCCAGTGCGTATGGTCGTATCGTTTGATCCGCATAGTCGCCGACGAGAAATTTCACATAGCCCTTGGGGGCGAACACATTGAAATGATTGAGCCAGAACCAGACCATCTGCTCCTTGAGTTGATCGGGCGAATAGATTGCGCGCAGCAGTTCGCGTCGCGTCGCCTCGTAGGTCATCTTGTAACCCATGGCGTTGCGGTCCTTGCGCGCCGTCGCTTTCATTTCCTCGTCGCCGAGCGCATTGATGCGTTTTTGTTCGGCGATCTCGTCGACGACGAGTTTGGCGGCGGATTGGTGAGCGATGTCGAGGTTGTCGATCTGCGCCTGTACCGCGGCAGGCAGTGCATCGTTCTTGCCGGCGAGCTGCTCGTCGAGGAAACGCTGACGGCCCAGTTGGCGGAAGCGCGCAACGGTCGCGGAGTCGAGCCCATACGTAACGCGGTCGAGCCACAGCGCATCGTCGCGACTCAACGCCGCCGGGGCGCTCGCGGCGGCCTGCGCCGTACCGATGCCGGTGGCAAGCAAAGCCGCATACAGAATGGAGGATCGTGCCATGTCGATGTGCCGTGCAAAGGGAGACTACGGCCAATAACGTGCGAAACGCCGATCGGATGACAACGATCGACGATGGTGCTGCATTTGGTTTCGCTTCATGTTCGACGTCAACGCGATGCCGGGTCGTTCGTTGTTGCCTCCTCGCACGGCATCGTGCCCCACCCAACCACGGAGAATGTTCATGCAGCGCCAATTGATCGCCACCACCCTCGTCACTGCCCTGCTTGCGTTCGGCGCCCATGCGCAGAATGCCGTCACCGACACGCAGCGTGACGCCAACCAGCAAAACCGCATCGAGCAAGGATTGAAATCCGGCGAGCTGACTACGCGCGAAGCGGCGAGTCTGGAACACAAGGAACAACGCATCGATCGCACCGAAGCGCGCGACATGAAGAATGGCCCGTTGAGCGCTGCGGAAAAAGCCCAGATCCAGCGCGAGCAGAATCGTGCCAGCGCCGCGATCAACAAAGACGATCACAATGGCAAGATCGGTAATCCGAATTCCGCTT
>JAFEFR010000236.1 GCA_018240485.1 Pseudomonadota bacterium | reverse complement strand
GCGTATAGGAAATTCAACCGCCCTTTATGGCCATTCTCGCCGGCAGGCCACATCGCTGCAAGTACCGAGCAGGTACCGAAAAAGCCTTGGCGTGCCGGGAATTCGCACTCGTGCATGAAAGGAAAACTTCGGATTCCGAGCGATTTTCCACCGCGCGCCGAACGCGACCCTGCGCACCGTGGCCGCATCCTCGAGGTGGGCAGGTTTTCGTCGATCGATGGCACCGCGCGTGAGCCAAGCCTTCACGCCGCCACGGCATGGGGCGGTGCGCGCGTAGCGGGCCGATAGTGTGCCTGCGGCAACGCCCCGTGCTTGTCGAAGTGGCTAGGATTTGCCGGATGGCCAGCGGGTCTTCCACCGCCGCCACAATGCGCACCGCCCCGCCGCAGTGCGCGCAGGTGTGCACATCGATGCCGAACACGCGCTTCAAGCGTTGCGCCCAGGTCATCGCGGCGCGTTTTTCCGCAGGTGCACGGTGGTCGGCAGATGCGTCTTCTCGTTCGTTCGTCGATTCCGTTGACGCGTTCGCATCGGGCCGTTTGCCGCGCCCGGCGGGCGTGAGCTGCGCACGCAGGGTCGCGTTCGGTGCGAAGATGCCGTGGAAGCGTGTCAGGTGGGCGCGTGGCGGCGGCACGAGTGCCGCCAATCGCGCCAGAAAATCCAGCGGCGCCCACTCGACATGCGTGGTGCCATCGCGCCACGGCGTCTTCAGCGCGTAGCGTACCTGGCCTTGCGCGGTGAGCGTCAGGCGCTTGTCGCTGATCGCCGGGCGGCTGATGTAGCGACACAGGCGTTCGAGTTTGTCGCTCTCCCAGGCCGAGGCCGACACGCCGGCATGCAGCGAGAACCCGCCGACCTTCCCCGCTTCGCCCTCGATCGGGCCCGCATCGCCGGGCAGGGTTTGCAGCGTCGTCACCTTGCGCCCCGCATGCGGCCCAGTGGCGATGCGATACGTGATCGAACTCATCCGAACTGCGTCCAAACCGTCGTCGCGGGCGGACAGGTCGGATAGGAAGGCCCCGTCGTCGTCGCCTTCCAGATACCCGGTTCGCTGCAGATGCCGGCACACGCGGCGCGCAATGGTGTCGGTCAGTTGGGCAAGTTGCGCGGATGTCGGCGCGCGCGCGTAGCGCAGGCGCCAGCGCCCGCGATCCTCCTCGTACACGCCGTCCAGGAAGAGCATGTGGAAATGCACGTTGAGGTTGAGCGCGCTGCCGAAGCGCTGGATCAGCGTCACCGCGCCGCTTTGCGCGCGGGCACGTGCAAGACCCGCTTGATCCACCAGCCAACCTGCGATGGCTCGATACACGATGCCCAGCACCGGCCCGATCGCCTCCGGGCGGC
>JAFEFR010000235.1 GCA_018240485.1 Pseudomonadota bacterium | reverse complement strand
GTCGCGATGATCGGCACGAGCGCGGCGCCGATCACCGAGAACGAACCGTTGATGCCCCAGGCCCAGAGGAACATCGCGTTCTTGCCGAGGCGGCCGAGCCAGGTCATCGCGGTCGACATCGGGAAGCCCATGAGGAACGCCGGCGGCGCGATCAAAAGGAAGCAGCAGACCAGGCGCAATGCGTACGGCAGACGGCCGATCGCGTCGAGGATCGGGTCGATCACGAAGCCGTAGGCGATCAGCAGCGCGCCGATCGCGATGAAGATGACCGGCATCGTGAACCTGGCGCGGTCCATGAAACGTTCCGAAGTCAGGCTGCCGAGGCCGGAAAACACGAGCATGCCGGTGATCAGGATCGATGCGGATACGGTCGGGTTGCCGAGCGGCAGCACGAACTTCGCGATCAGCGCGACCTCGACCATGATGTAGCCGAGGCCGAGGCAGGCGAAGTAGGCGATGACGCGCAGCTGGCCCGGCGTGCGCGAAAAGATCGTGCGCCAGCCGACCAGCACCGGGATCGCGACGAGCACGAGCGCGGCGATCGCGGCAATCCCGAGCGTCGCCCAGAGCAGCAGATAGCCCCATTCGTCCTGGAAAATTTCCAGACGATCGGTGGTGCGGGTGAGATCGCCCGGTTTGACGTAAGCCGCGAAGTAGGGGCGATCATTGGTCAACGGGCGCGTGTCGAACACATAATTCGCAAGATCGCTGCCATTGCCGTACAGCAACGAGTGCCACGCGAGCTGGCCCATGATCGTTGCGGGTACCGGTGCGGATTCGGCATCGGCATCGGCTGTCGGGGCGTTCGCATCGGGGCCGGTCGGATCGGCGGCGGGAGCGGTCGGGTCTGCCGGCCCCGTCGGGTCCGCGGCGGGCGCCGTCGGATCGGCTTGCGTTGCGGGGGCGATTGCACTGGCGGGGCGCGCCTTCGCGGCACCACTGGCGATACCGGCCGCGGCGGCGGATTTGGCGCTGTCGTCCTCACCGAAGATGCTTTCGCGGTACGACTTCAAGCTGTCTGCGGTCTGTTTCGTGTCGAACGTGTAGCCCGGATAGGTGAGTTCATCGAAACTCATCGCGTGCGTGTGCGCGTGCAGCTTTTCGATATCGTCGGCACTGAACCCGCCGCGCTTGTAGAGTACAGTCGCGGTCGACAGATAGCTGGCGACGGCGTAGAAATTCTTCGACAAATCGCCCTGGGGATCGATGTCGCGTGCGGCATCGGCCATCGTCGCATACAGTTTGAGCACGGATTTCGGCGGCTCTTCCTTGTTCCACAGCGTCACCGACAGCACGCCGCCGTCGGCCAGCGCATGCATGTAGGCGCGCATCGCCTCGCGCGTGTACGCGTATTTTTCGACGATGGCGAAACCACCGGGGCTCGACAAGCCCGCCGAGTCGGCGAGCGAGAGATCAATCACATCGTAGCGCTGGTCGGTGTTGGCCAGATACAGGCGCCCGTCGTAGTCGATCACGTCGAGCTTGGGATCGTTCAGAATGTCGCCGGAGAAATCGCGCAGGCCCTTGTCGTTGCGGAACGCGTTGAGGATTTCCGGATTGCCCTCGGCCACGGTCACGTGCTTCGAGTTGTGCAGGGCGACGCGCGTGGAGATGCCGCCGCCGAATTGGACGACGAACGTGTTCGGCGCCGGTTTGATGACGTAGGGATAGTCCATCGGCAGATAACGGAAGTACGCGCTCTCGGCATCGTTGAGCTTGCGCATCACGCCCATCGGGCCTTCGCTGTCGATATACATGCCCAGGTACGCGTTCGCCGGCATTTCGGGCAGGTTGAACCCCGCGTTGTCGGACAAGCCCGGCGCGAAGTGCAGGTACGAGCTCGAATAGACTTCGAGATAGCCGAACGGCGAGGCGTTCTCGTAGACGCGTTGGTTGTCGGGGAACTTGCGCGCGTAGGACACGCCCTTGTAGTCGGATACCGCGAGCTTCGGAATTGCGAGCTGCTGCGGCAGCCAGAAATGCCCGGC
>JAFEFR010000234.1 GCA_018240485.1 Pseudomonadota bacterium | reverse complement strand
TAACTACTATTCGGTTGAAAATCGCCGCCTAACTCCGCAGCCTAATGCGGCTCTCGATCGTATCGGTAGCGCGAAATTCCTACAAAAAACAACGGCCATTGCCGATGGTGCAGCCTAATCCCGCAGCCTAATCTAGTCGCGTTTGTGACGGGGAGATCAGGCGATGCCAGCTTTGCATGGGATGGGTGTGAATTCAAGCGACGCGAGTGCGGGTGTGGGGGCGGGGTTGGCGGTGACGGTGGTTTCGACGACGGGCGCGCGGGCGCCGCGTCTGCTCGATCAGGTGCGTGCGCGAGTGCGACGGTTGGGCTTGGCGCGGCGCACCGAAGAGGCGTATGTCGGCTGGATTCGGCGCTTCATCGTGGCCAATGGCAAGCGCCATCCATCGACGATGGGCGCGCGGGAGGTCGAGGCGTTTTTGACTACGCTCGCGGTGCGCGGGAAGGTATCGGCGTCGACGCAGAATCAGGCCTTGGCGGCGTTGTTGTTTTTGTATCGCGAAGTGCTCGGCATGGCCTTGCCGTGGATGGAAGATATCCGCCGGGCGAAGCGCCCCGAGCGGTTGCCGACGGTGCTCGGTCGCGATGAGGTGGTGAATCTGCTCGGGCAGATGAGTGGCGTGACGTGGTTGGTTGCCAGCTTGTTGTATGGCAGCGGCTTGCGCTTGCTCGAAGGTTTGCGGTTGCGGGTGAAAGACATCGATTTCGCGCGGCGCGAGCTGACGGTGCGCGATGGCAAAGGCGGCAAGGATCGGCGCACGATGCTGCCCGCCACGCTGGTTTCGCCTTTGCTCGCGCAGGTGGAGGAGGCGCGGCGTGTGCATGCCGCCGATGTGGCGGCAGGATTCGGTGCGGTGTGGTTGCCGGATGCGCTGGCGCGAAAATTTTCCGGTGCGGCGCGCGAGTGGGGTTGGCAGTATGTTTTTCCGGCGGTGCGGCGCTCACGCGATCCGCGTGACGGCGAAACGCGCCGACATCATCTCGACGAGTCGGTGGTGCAACGCGCGGTGGTGCGGGCGCGGCGGCAGGCGCGTATCGACAAACCGGCCACATGTCACACGCTGCGCCATTCATTCGCCACGCATCTGCTCGAAGCGGGGCAGGACATTCGCACGATTCAGGAATTGCTCGGCCACGCCGACGTGGGCACGACGATGATCTACACGCACGTGCTCAATCGCGGCGGGCTTGGGGTGCGCAGCCCGCTGGATTGAGCGGGTGCGCGGTGGGGGATTTCAGACTTCGTCGGTGCCTTCGTTCACGCCTTCAAACAGGAAGGTGGAAAGGTAACGCTCGCCGGTATCGGGCAGCATGGCAAGAATCACATCGCCGGGTTTGGCTTGTTTGGCGATGTCGAGAGCGGCGGCAAAAGTTGCGCCGGAGGAGATGCCGACGAAGAGGCCTTCGTGTTGTGCCAGCGCGCGGGCGGTGTCGCGTGCGACAACTTCATCCACGCCCAGCAACTGGTGGGCGACGTTGCGGTTGAGGACGGCGGGGATCAGGTCCGGTGTCCAGCCCTGAATTTTGTGCGGTTTCCATTCCTGGCCTGCCACCATCGCGGCGTTGGCGGGTTCGGCCAGTACGATTTTTGTTTCCGGGCGGGCAAGGCGGATGACTTCGCCCGCGCCCGTGGCGGTGCCGCCGGTGCCCCAGCCGGTGACGAACCAATCCAGACGTTTGCCGGCGAAATCCTGCACGATTTCTGCGCCCGTCGTGGCACGGTGGTAGGCGGGGTTGGCTTCGTTCTCGAATTGGCTGGCGAAAAACGCGCCGTGCTGCTGCGCATATTCGCGGGCCACCTTGACCATGCCAGTGCCGCGCAACGCCGCCGCGGTGAGAACGACCTTGGCGCCATACGCGCGCATGAGTTTGCGCCGTTCGACCGAGAAGGTTTCGGTCATGAAGGCGATGAAGGGATAGCCGCGTGCGGCGCACACCATCGCAAGGCCAACGCCGGTATTGCCGCTGGTGGCTTCGACGACGGTCTGGCCGGGTTTGAGCAAACCTTTGGCTTCGGCGTCGAGAATGATGCCGATGGCAAGGCGATCCTTCACGCTGCCGCCGGGGTTGAAGGCTTCGACCTTGACGTACATCTCAACGCCCGCAGGGGCGAGGCGATTGATGCGCACGATGGGCGTGCGGCCAATGGTGTCGAGAATGCTGTTGTAGATCATGTCGGGTTTCCGTAGCAACGCGTGAGGGCCGAGTATAGGCGTGCGTGGGCGCGTTGGAAGGGCTGCGCATCGAAGCGTGTGGAATATCCATATTCCTGCGTTTCCATCGCGCGCGCGGTGCGCGCACGCGATGTCGCGGCGGCGCGCGCGTCACTGTGCGAGGTTCATCGATTTGAGGATGAAGGCATACACATCGGCGGCTTCGTCGATTTGCATCGATGTCGGTTTGCCCTGACCGTGGCCGGCGCGGGTTTCGATGCGGATCAGCGCGGGTTTGCCGTGCGGGTTGGCGGCTTGCATCGTGGCCGCAAACTTGAAACTGTGCGCGGGGAACACGCGGTCGTCGTGGTCGCCGGTCACGATCAGCGTTGCCGGGTAGTCGACGCCGGGTTTTACGTTGTGCAGCGGCGAGTAGGCGTACAAGGCTTTGAATTCGTCGGCCACGTCGACCGAGCCATAGTCGGATTCCCAGACGCGGCCGATGGTGAAGTCGCGAAAGCGCAGCATGTCGAGCACGCCGACCTGCGGCACGGCGGCGGCAAACAAGTCGGGACGTTGCAATTCCGTTGCGGCCACGAGCAAGCCGCCGTTGGAGCCGCCGCGAATCGCAAGCCGCGCGGGCGAGGTGACTTTTTTCGCGATCAGGGTTTCGGCGGCGGCAATGAAATCATCAAACACGTTTTGCTTGTGGGTTTTGGTGCCCGCTTCGTGCCAGTCGCGACCGTACTCGCCGCCGCCGCGCAGGTTGGCGACGACGTACACGCCGCCCAAGTCCAGCCACGCGGCGACAGCGGGCGACCAGGCAGGCTGGAGTGAAATGTTGAAGCCGCCGTAGCCGTAGAGAATGGTCGGATGGCTGCCATCGAGGGCGAGGTTTTTCTTTGCCGTCACGAACATCGGCACGCGCGTGCCATCGCGGCTTGAGTAGAAGCGTTGCGTGATTTCATAGCGCGAGGAATCGAACGCCGTTTTCGGCGCGCGCCATACGCCGCCGCTGCGTGCGCTGAGGTCGTAGCGGTAGATGGCGGTGGGGGAGATATAACTCGAAAACGCATAGAACGTTGCTTGGTCGCGCGTGCGACCGCTGAAATTCGATGCGCTGCCAAGGCCGGGCAGGGTGATGTCGCCTTGCGGTTTGCCTTTTTCATCGAACAAGCGCACGACGCTGTGGGCATCTTGCAGGTAGTTGGCCACGAATTCGTGATTGACCAGGCGCGCGCCCTGCAACGTGTCGCGGGCCTGCGGCACGATTTCTTTCCAGTTTTCCTTTTGCGGGTGGTCGATGGGGATGGCAACGATGCGCTGGCGCGGCGCGTCGGCGTCGGTCAGAAAAAACAGGGTGCCTTTCGCATCGCCGAGATATTCATGGCGCGCATTCCACTCGCCGATCAACGTATCCAGCGTTGCGAGCGCGGTCTCGCGCTTGGTCTTGCGGCCCTGCATGTTGCGCACGTTGGGGCCGGGCGCACGCGTTTGCGCGATTTCCTTTTTCTCGCCCTTTTGCCGGTACGGTTTGGCGAGATCGCGATACAGCACGAGGTTTTTTTGATCGGCATTATGGCTGACATGCACGATGAGCCACCGGCCATCATCGCTGACCTGCGCATCGAAGCGCCAATCCGCATGAGCGGGTTCCTCGTGGATCAATACATCATCGGCCTGATCCTCGCCGAGCCGATGGAAATACAGTTTCTGGAATTGATTCGCCGCCTTGAGCGCCTCACCCTTGGGTTCGTCGTAGCGGTTGTAGAAAAACCCGGTGCCATCGCGGCGCCAACTGGCGCCAGAGAACTTCACCCACTTGAGCACGTCGTGCGTGGGCTTGCCGGAGTCGACATCGAGCACATGCCATTCTTCCCAGTCCGAACCGCCGGACGACACGCCGTAGGCGACAAACTTGCCGTCGTCGCTCACCGACCATTGTTTGAGCGCGACGGTGCCGTCCTTGGACAGCGTGTTTGGATCGAGCAACACGCGCGCGGCGCCATCGAGCGCATCAGCGACGTACAGCACCGATTGATTTTGCAAGCCGTCATTGCGGGTGTAGAACCAGTGCTCGCCGTAGTGGCGTGGTGCATCGAAGCGCTCGTAATTCCAAAGCTCGGCGAGGCGTTGGCGAATGTGCTCGCGGCCCGGTATGGCGCCAAGATAGGCGCTGGTCAATGTGTTTTCAGCGTCGATCCAGGCGCGCGTGTCGCGGCTGTCGAGATTTTCCAGCCAGCGATAGGGATCGGCGACTTGCACGCCGTGGTACGTATCGACCTGCGCGCTACGCATCGCGGCGGGATAGGCGAGCGCGGCATCGCCCGCGTGGGCGGACGCGCTTGCGAGCAGAGTGATCGCAAAACAAAACGAGGGCAGGGGGCGCATGAGCGTTTCCGCAGCAACGGTGCTGCCATGATACGGCCTGTGCGGTAAATCTTCCTCGATCAGTCGTCGCTGATGAATTGCGGCCCCTTGCCGGCGGTTTTCTCGTACACGCCCTTGCCGGCGCGGCGATACTGAGTGAAGCCATTGGCTGCGACGTGACTCTCCTTGAGCGTGTGCGCGTTGCCGATGGCCACGTTCGGGGCGCAGATCACACGCTGGATCGGCGCGCCGCACTGCGGGCAGGCGGTCAATTCGGCGTCGTCGAGTTTCTGCCGGACATCGAAATGCGCCACGCAATAAGCGCAACCCGAGTCGACGGCGGCGTATTCGTAGATCGGCATGGTCGTCTCGCAATTCGGGCGATGTCGCCGAGGATGATGGGTGCGATTCGGCGCGAACTCAAGCTGTCGTGTGGCGACAAGCGGATTTCGTCGGGCGGATTTTGGCGCGACTTGGCCAGCCGCGCGCCGCTCGGCCTGCACACTCCGCGAGGAAGGGTGCAGGCCGCCGTCGTTTACAGATCGAACTTGATGCCCTGCGCCAATGGCAGCGAATCGGAGTAGTTGATCGTGTTGGTCTGGCGGCGCATGTACACCTTCCACGCATCGCTGCCCGATTCGCGACCGCCGCCGGTTTCTTTCTCGCCGCCGAACGCGCCGCCGATTTCCGCACCCGAGGTGCCGATGTTGACGTTGGCGATGCCGCAGTCGGAACCGGCGGCGGACAGGTACTTTTCCGCGGTCTGCATGTCGCGCGTGAAGATCGAACTCGACAGGCCCTGCGGCACGCCGTTTTGCAGTTCGATCGCCTCATCGAGCGTGGCGAACGGCATCGCGTACAGAATCGGCGCGAAGGTTTCGCTCTGCACGACGGCGTCGGCGTTCTTTAGCCCGCTGATGATGGTCGGCAGGACGAAGTTGCCCTTGCCTTCGATGGCCGCGCCGCCGGTTTCGATCTTGCCGCCGGCCGCTTTGGCCTTGGTGATGGCGCTGACGAAGCCGTCGACGGCAGCCTTGCTGTTGAGCGGGCCCATCAGCGTGGTCGCGAGCGTCGGATCGCCGATCTTTTTCTCGACCTGCTTGTACGCAGCGACAAGCTTGCCAACGACGTCGGCGAAAATGGATTGGTGGATGAATACGCGGCGCGTTGTCGTGCAACGCTGGCCGGCGGTGCCGACCGCGCCGAACACGATCGCCGGGATCGCCAGCTTCAAATCCGCGCTGGCGTCGACGATGATCGCATTGTTGCCGCCGAGTTCGAGCAGCGAGCGACCCATGCGCCGCGCCACGCGCTCGCCGACCGTGCGTCCGACCGCGGTCGAACCGGTAAAGCTGATCAGCGGAATGCGCTTGTCGTCGACGAAAACCTGGGCGAGCTCGACACCGGCGTCGTTGAACAGGAAGAACAAGTCGGGGAACCCGCCGGCTTTGAGCGCTTCGTTGCAAATTTTCATCGACGCGATCGCGGACAGCGGCGTTTTCGGCGAGGGCTTCCAGATCGAGATATCGCCGCAAATGGCGGCAATGAACGCATTCCATGCCCACACCGCGACCGGAAAGTTGAATGCCGAGATGATGCCGACCAGGCCGAGCGGGTGCCATTGCTCGCCCATGCGGTGACCCGGGCGCTCGCTGTGCATGGCGTTGCCGTAAAGCATGCGCGACTGGCCGACGGCGAAATCGGCGATATCGATCAT
>JAFEFR010000233.1 GCA_018240485.1 Pseudomonadota bacterium | reverse complement strand
TCGGCGACCTCGGCATAGGGCACGTAGTAGCGCGGGAATTTTTCCACGTCCTTGCCGCCGACGGCGGCGAAGGTGAGGTCGTTTTTCTCTTTGGCCTCGGTCGGCATCGCGGCGCCGACAAGGCGCGGGCCGGTCCACGAGCGGGTGGCGAATTCGGGGCGACGGGCCTGGGCGAGATCGGCGTCGTCGAGGTCGTTCGCGTACACGGGGATGAAGCGGTCGATGACGGCGACGATGAACACCGGGCGCGCCTGCGCGATCACCGTCAAGCCGTAGAAAAACGCGCCGGCTTGCAGCAGGCCGATGCAGGCGAGATCGAACGCGAGGCCCTTCTTGCCGGCGCGATACACAACCAGGGTGAGCAGCGGGCCGAGCACGATGTCCACGCCCATGATCAACACCATCAGCGCGCTGCCGCCGGCGACCTGAAAGTAGGGGTGTGGGTACCAGACGAAATAGATCAGCACGCCGACCAGCGCGGCAACGCACAGGCTGATGGAAAAATGGATGGCGCTGGCCTGGAAGCGGTTCATGGGGGCGGGCGTGGGCGAGGGAGCACTAATCGTATCGCCAACGTTGGCTGTCGTGCGATGGGCGCGCGAGCGGGCGAGCGGGCGAGCGAGGACAAAGCAAAGCAAGAGCGCCCCCTCACCCCAGCCCTCTCCCCCGACGATGACGCTGTCGGGGGAGAGGGGGTGGGTTGTTTGAGGGTGGATGTGTGGGGGGAAGAATTTGCGCGGGTGTGCGGGCAAGGCAAGAGCGCCCCCTCACCCCAGCCCTCTCCCCCGACGATGACGCTGTCGAGGGAGAGGGGGTGGGTTGTTTGAGGGTGGATGTGTGGGGGAAGAATTTGCGTGGGGGCGCGGGCAAGGCAAGAGCGCCCCCTCACCCCAGCCCTCTCCCCCGACGGTGAAGCTGTCGAGGGAGAGGGGGTGGGTTGTTTGAGGGTGGGTGTTTGAGGGTGGGTTGGGTGAGGATGAAGGTGTTGGGGGCGGGAATGCGGATCGTCGCGCACGCATATTGCCGCGATGCGTGGGTGGTAAAGCCCTCTCCTCCGAGCTTGCTCGGGGGAGAGGGTTGGGTGAGGGGGCGACGTGGCAATCTGGATCGAGGTGGCAGGCTTTGGGATGGTGCGGGGCGCCTTCCGGCGGAGTGCGGGCGATACGCGCAATAGCGCCTGCATCGCACCGAGCGCAATCCTCGCCGGCGGGGTAAAATTCGCAGCGGTTGCCGATTGCGCTTGCGCGGGGCATCCCCCGCTCGATTTCGTTTCCCTTCCCAGGAGTTTTGTCCATGTCTGTGAAAGTCGCCATCAATGGCTATGGCCGCATCGGTCGCAATGTGTTGCGCGCGTTGTACGAGTCGGGCCGCACGAATGAAATCCAGATCGTCGCGGTCAATGATTTGGGCGATGCGGAAACCAATGCGCATTTGACCCAATACGACACCGCGCACGGGCGCTTTCCGCATGCGGTGCGCGTGGAGGGCGGGGATATCGTCATCGGCAAGGACCGAATCAAGGTTTGCGCCGAGCGCGATCCGGCGAAGCTGCCGTGGAAAGAACTCGACGTCGACGTGGTGCTCGAATGCACCGGCCTGTTCACCTCCAAGGCCAAGGCCGGCGCGCACATCGCGGCGGGCGCGAAGAAGGTGATCATCTCCGCGCCGGGCGAGAAAGACGTGGATGGCACCTTCGTCTACGGCGTCAATCACGACACGATCACGGCCAAGCACGAGGTCATTTCCAACGCTTCGTGCACAACCAATTGTCTTGCGCCGCTCGCCTCGGTGCTGCATGCCAAGATCGGCATCGAACACGGCTTGATGACGACGATCCACGCCTACACGAATGATCAGGTGCTTACCGACGTGTTCCACAAGGATCTGCGTCGTGCGCGTTCGGCGACGATGAGCCAGATTCCGACCAAAACCGGTGCGGCGGCGGCGGTGGGTCTCGTGCTGCCGGAGTTGAACGGCAAGCTCGACGGCTTTGCCATGCGCGTGCCGACGATCAACGTCTCCGTGGTCGATCTTTGCTTCGTCGCCAAGCGCGCGACCAGCAAGGACGAAATCGATGCGGCGGTGAAGGAGGCGAGCGAGGGCAAGCTCAAGGGCATTCTCGGCATCAATCATCAGCCGCTGGTGTCGGTCGATTTCAACCACGATGCGCGCTCGTCGATCTACGATGCGACGCAGACGCGCGTGATGGGCGGCACCCTGGTCAAGGTGCTGAGCTGGTACGACAACGAGTGGGGTTTTTCCAACCGCATGCTCGACATGGCGTTGACGCTGGCTCACGCGAAGTGATCGCGGCGGCGTTCTTGCGCATGGCGAAGGCGGCGCGGGCGCGTCGCGCGTAAAACGGCAGCGCAGCGCCGGCGATTCACGAAACTGAATCGCCGGCGTGGCGCGTCTTCATCGTCGACCGACGGGCTGCTAGGCTCGCCTCACCCTCGACGATGGAGTTACCCCATGCGCATTCGCACAACGATGAGCTTGCTCGCGGCTACCACCCTGCTCTGGGCGGGCGCGGCGAGCGCGCGCGAAATCAGCTGCGACATGACCTTCGATCTGGCCGGTTGGTCGGCGTTTTACAAGACCGCCTCCGGCTCGGGCATGGTCAGTTGCAGCAATGGCGCGAAGATGAAGGTCGACATTCGCACGCGCGGCGGCGGCGTGACCGTGGGCAAGTCGGA
>JAFEFR010000232.1 GCA_018240485.1 Pseudomonadota bacterium | reverse complement strand
TCGCCCAATCCGCCCGTTCGATTCTTCTCGGCGCCCTTGCTCTGATTGTGAGCACGGCCGCGTCGGCGCACGATCCCGTCAACAATGTCGTTGCCCACGTGCAAGACATGCTGCAAGCCGTTTATGAAAATCCCGGGGCGACCGACCCACAAAAAGCTCGGCTTGCGACACTTGCGCAGCAGGCCAGCAGCGACCTCGCGCCGATCCAGGATCGGATGCGCAAGAACCATGCACAGATGTTCTCCCTGCTCATGGCGGAAAGCATCGATCGCAATGCCGTCGAAGCGACTCGCGCGGCGCAGATGAGCGCTACCGAACAAGAGTCCAGACGTTCGACGCAGTTCATCGTCGATGTCGCCGAAACGCTGACGCCGGCTCAGCGCAAAGCGATCGTCGAACGCATGTCGCAACCGCATGGGCATTAACCGAACGACACAAGCATGCTGCGATCCGTATCCGGATCGCAGCTGACCTGCACCATGCCCGAACGCATTCTGATTGTCGAAGACGACGCCCGCCTTGCCGAAATGCTTTCGGAGTATCTCGGCGGGGCTGGTTTCCGCGTGGCGCACGTGACGCTCGGCACGACGGCGCTCGAATATCTGGGCGTCGAACCCTGCGATGCCGTGGTACTCGACCTGATGTTGCCGGACATGGATGGCCTCGACGTTTGCCGCCAGTTACGGACGAAATTCGACACGCCCGTGCTGATGCTCACCGCGCGTGGCGACGCGACCGATCGCATCGTCGGCCTCGAACTCGGCGCCGACGACTACCTGCCAAAACCGTTCGCGCCGCGCGAACTGCTTGCGCGCCTGCGCGCGATCCTGCGCCGGCGCACGAATGGCACGGCAGCCGAACGGTCGCTGTGTTTTGGTCGACTCGAAATCGATCGTTCCGCACGAACCGTGTGCCTGGATGGCACCGCGCGAACGATCACGTCGTATCAGTTCGCGCTGCTCGTGGCGTTGGCGGAAAACGCCGGCCGCGTACTCTCGCGCGAAACGCTGATGGATCTCGTCAAAGGCGAGACACTCGAGGCTTACGATCGCTCGATCGACGTGCACATCTCGCGCATCCGCGCCGAGATCGAGGACGATCCGAAGCATGCGCGCCGCATCATCACCGTCCGCGGCGCGGGTTACGTATTCGCCAAGGCACAGGATTGAGCCCGTGTCGCATCTGCATACGCGCTTCTTCGTCACCCTGATCGGCAGCCTGGCCGCATTCGCGCTCGGCGGCATCGTCATGTGGCACGTCGACGACGGCAGCCCGGTCGTCCACGCCGTCCACGGCTTCCTGATTTTTCCCTGCCTCGCGCTCTGCATCACACTCGCCACCTGGCCGCTGACGCGGCGTCTGACGAAACGACTCGAGCGTCTGGAGCGCGCCGTCGAATCACTCGGTGCGGGCAATCTTTCCGCACGCGTTGCGGTGGAAGGCCGCGACGAGGTCGCACGTCTCGCGCAGAGCTTCAATCGCAGCGCGCAGCGCATCGAGGAACTCGTCTGCGCACACAAGCGTCTGCTCGCCAACGCCTCGCACGAATTGCGCACGCCGCTTGCGCGTGTGCGCATCGGCATCGAACTGATGGGCGAGTCGGCCGATGCCGAGCGCAAGGCCGGGCTTGAGCAGGACATGGCCGAACTCGATCAACTCATCGAAGAAATCCTGCTCGCGAGCCGTCTGGATGCGCTCGCCGAGCCCAACGCCGAAGAGGACATCGATCTGCTCGCCCTCGCCGCGGAAGAATGCGCACGCTACCGCGACGCGCAGCTCGACGGCATTGCCGTCGACTACCGCGGCGATCCGCGTCTGCTGCGCCGTCTGTTGCGCAATCTGCTCGACAACGCGCAGCGCCACGGGCTTGCTCCGATCGACATGCGCATCGAGCGCGATGGCGCCTGCGTCGTGATCCGTGTCAGCGATTGCGGCCCGACGATTCCGGCGGATCAAACGCGGCATTTGTTCGAGCCGTTCCACCGCGGCCCTGCGACGAAATGGAACGGAGGGGCCGGCTTGGGGTTGAGCCTGGTCCGCCAAATCGCGCATCGCCATGGCGGCATGGTGGAATATCGAGCGACAACACCGCACGGCAACAGTTTTGTCGTCACCCTGCCCTTGCCGAACCGGGCAAATCGATGCGGCGTCACAACGCCATGATTCGGACGCCGTTTCCAGACAAGGCAAGCCCGCGAAACCTCACGCTCGCAACATCGAGGATGGCGTGCCAACCCCGAATGAATTCGCATGCCGCCGAGCGCGCGTCGCGCAATGCACTCGACATTGCATCGATGAAACGGCGGTGTTTGACGCATGCCCACGGCGGAGTGCCGAATCCGATTCCGCGCCGACCATTCAATTCGAGCTCGATCCTGCCGTTGCGACCGCAGCCGCATCGCCACCGATGTTTTCCGGCAGCCGTTTGGCGATGTGTCGATACCATCGCCAGCCGATGAGACCGCTCAGGTAAAACAACCCCGAGGCGATGGCCAGGTGCGAAGCCGAGTCCGCAACGAAAGGGCCAAAAACGCCGGCCAGCAAGGCGCTGAAGCTCAGCATCAGAAATGCCTGAACCGACGAGGTGCCGCCGCGATATTGCGGAAAACGGTCGAGCACGAGCAGATTGAGCGCCGGCGCGACGAGGTTGACGCCGATGGCGCCGAGCGCAATGGGCAGCACGCTCCACGGCACGCGCGCTGGCTGCACGAAAAATGCCACCGCGAGATTGAGCAAGGCGGCAACGAGCATCAGCGCGTAGCCAATGGCGACCAGGATGCGCATAGGCACCCTTCCGGCGAGGCGATCGGTCAAAATCGCGCCGCATACCAGACCGCTGATGGCCGGCACGAACAGCCACGGAAAATGATTCTGATCGAGCCCGAGGATATCGAGGACGAAGGCCGGCGCATTGGCGATGTAGATAAAAAATCCGGCCGAATTGAACGTCAAGGCCAGTGCCAGCGCGCCAAATTGACTGTCGGTGACGATGCGGCGGTAATTCGTGAACAAGGTGCCCGGCCGAAAGGCGACGCGGTGGATGGGGGCATGCGTCTCCGGCAATACGGCCAGGCACAATCCGATCAGCACGAGCGTGAACAACGCCAGCGTCCAAAAAAGTGCATGCCAACCGATCAATCCCGCCGGCGGCGTAGTCAGCGGATGCCCATCCCAGGCAACGAGCCACGCGCCAAGCACCGGCGCAAGCGCAGGCGCCAGGCCAAAAATCATGCTGATGTGCGCCATGAGTCGTTGCGCCTGCGGCCCCTCGAAGCAATCGCGCACGATCGCCCGCCCCACGATCATGCCGATACCCGCACTCATGCCCTGCACAGCCCGGAATGCGAGCAGCGCATGCATCGACGAGGCCAACGCGCAGCCGATCGTGCCGACAAGGAAAACCACCAGACCACCGAGAATTACCGCGCGTCGTCCCCACGCATCCGACATCGCGCCGACAAACAACGACAGCGCCGCATAGGAAAACAAATACACGCTAATCGTCTGCTGCATCGCGACATCGCTCGCGCCAAAGTGCTGCGCGATCGACGGGAACGCGGGGAAAATCGCATCGATGCAAAATGGGCCGAGCATCGCCAGCGCCGCGAGCAGGCCGGCGAGCAGGGTACGATGCAGCTTCGGCGGAGAGGAACCCATCGAATCGAAAGTTGCGTCGAGTGCGATCGCGCGTAAGCGAAGGAGCACGGCATCATACGCGCAATTGCGCATCGACTGTCACACTGCGCTTGCAACGGCAGGCTACGATTTGCGATCTTTCGCACCTCGCCATCCGCCATCGAAAACCACCGGACCCACCATCGCGATGACCGCCCGCAATCACAAACTCGACAACGGCGAACTGCTCGCCGCCGTCGATATCGGCTCGAACAGTTTCCATCTCGTCGTCGCGCGCTACGAACACGGTGAGTTGCGCGTGATCGATCGCCTGCGCGACAGCGTGCGCATGGCAGCGGGTTTGCGCGCCGACGGCAGTCTCGATGAGGTTCGCCGCGATCGCGCCATCGCCAGCCTCGCCCGCTTCGGTCAGCGCCTGTCGGGATTGCCACACGATCGCGTGCGCGCCGTGGCGACGAACACGGTGCGCCGCCTCGCGGCTCCCGGCCTTTTTCTCGCCCTCGCCGAAGAAGCGCTCGGCCATCCCATCGAAGTCGTCTCGGGCCGCGAGGAGGCGCGCCTGATCTACCTCGGCGTCGTGCATGGCATACCCGAATCCTCCGAACGCCGATTGGTCATCGACATCGGCGGTGGCAGTACCGAATTCATCATCGGCCAGCGATTCGAGACGTTGGAAAAGGAAAGCCTGCAGATGGGCTGCGTCGCCAGCACGATGCGTTTTTTCGACGACGGAAAACTTAGCGTGAAACGATGGCAGCGTGCGCAGAGCGAAATCGCCGTCGAGCTTCAGCAATTCGCCGCCGACTATCGGGCGCACGGCTGGAGCGAAACCATCGGCTCGTCCGGCACGGTGAAATCCATCGGCAATGTCGCTCAGGCGACCGGATGGTGCGAAACCGGCATTTCGCGCGTCGCGCTGGAAAGGATTCGCGATACGTTGCTCGCCATGGGCAGCGTCGACAAAATCCGTCTGCCCGGGCTTGCCGAAGATCGAGTCGGCGTGTTCATCGGCGGCGTGGCGATCCTCATGGCAGCGTTCGACGCACTCGATATCCGCCACATGCGCGTCTGCGAAACCGCCATGCGCGAGGGCCTGCTGTACGACATGGTCGGTCGCGCCGAGCATCGCGATCCGCGGACCGCGAGCATTGCCGCACTGGCGCAGCGCTATGGCGTCGACCGTGCGCATGCTGCGCGCGTCGAAGCCACTGCCCACAGCCTGTTCGACTCGATCGCAGTGGACTGGCAATTGGGTCATGCCGAGCGCGATTGGCTTGCGTGGGCCGCACGCATTCATGAAATCGGTCTGGCGATCGCGCACAGCCAGCATCACGTCCACGGTGCCTATATCGTGGAGAATTCCGACCTCGCCGGCTTCGCCCGGCACGAACAGATCGTGCTCGCCATCATCTTGCGCTGTCATCGGCGCAAACCGGATCAAGGCATCATCGACATCGCTCCGGAGCGCCTTCGCCGCTCGACCGCTCGCGTCACCGCACTGTTGCGCCTGGCCGTGCTGCTGCAACGTGCGCGCAAGGCCGAACCGTTGCCGCCTCTCGCACTCAACGTCGAAGACAAGACGCTGCAATTGCACCTGCCGCAATCCTGGCTCGACGCACATCCGTTGACGCGCACCGACCTCGATCAGGAACGGGACTATCTAAAGCATCTCGATATCAAATTGCAGGTCAAGCTCGACGACAACCTCGGGCGTTGACCGCACTCGGCCTGATCGCGCGCCGTGCAGTGCGCTATGATGGCAGGTCTCTTTCACCCCGACGATCTTCGCCCATGACCAAGCAACTTCTGCTGAGCTTCGCCTTCCTTCTCGCCGCGCCGCTTGCTTTCGGCCAGCCCCCCGTGAAACCGGCCACCGCCAAGCCGGCGGCCAAGTCGGCAACCGCACCGGCGGCGAAAACCGCGGCAGCCACGCCAGCCCCGGTGGCCGCGTCCAAAGCCGTCCTGCACACGAGCCAAGGGGATATCACGATCGAACTCGATGCCGGAAAGGCGCCGAAGTCGGTCGAGAATTTTCTCCAATACGCCAAAGACGGTTTCTACAACGGCACCGTGTTCCATCGCGTGATTCCGGGCTTCATGATCCAGGGCGGCGGCTTCACCAAGGATCTGCAAATCAAGCGCACGCGCGCGCCGATCCAGAACGAGGCCAGCAACGGCTTGCCCAACCTCAAGTACACCGTCTCCATGGCACGCACGGGAGACCCGCATTCGGCCACGGCACAATTTTTCATCAACCTCGTCGATAACAAACGCCTGGACTTCACCGCCGAGACCAACGGCATGACCTGGGGATATGCCGTATTCGGCAAGGTGATCAAAGGACAAGACGTCGTCGACAAGATTGCTGCGATCCCGACCGGCGCGGCTGGCCCCTTGCCGAGCGACGTGCCGACCACCCCCGTGACGATCGACAAGGTCGATCTTTTGCCTTAACCGATTTCGTCGTTCCCTTTTCCCCGCAGGCAGACGGGGAGAAGGACGATTCGCGCGCCGCTCCTCGTGGCCCGCTTCGCTGGATGCCTCGCATGGCGACGCTGTTCATTTCCGATCTCCATCTAGACGAATCGCGCCCGCACATCGTTGACTTGTACGCCGCACTGCTCGCCGGGGAGGCGCGCGATGCGGATGCGCTGTACATCCTGGGCGACCTGTTCGAAAGCTGGATCGGCGACGACGACGACGCCCCCCTGCCCGCACGCGTTGCGCGCTGCACGCGCGCCCTTCGCGATGCGGGCGTGCCGATTTATTTCATGCATGGCAATCGCGACTTTCTGCTCGGTGCGGACTACGCAGCGCGCGCGGGCATGACCCTGCTCGCCGATCCCTGCGTGATCGAACTCGGCGGCGAGCGCACGCTGCTGATGCACGGCGATACGTTATGCACGGATGACGTCGATTACCAGAAATTCCGCGCTCTCGTGCGTGACCCGGCGTGGCAGCGCCAATTCCTTGCCCGGCCTCTGGCCGAACGTCGCGCCTTTGCCGCGCAGGCACGAGCGGAAAGCCGCAAGCACACCTCGGCGACCCAATCCGACATCATGGACGTGAATCAACATGCGGTTGATGCCATCCTGCGCTCACATGGCGTGCGTCGCTTGATCCACGGCCATACGCATCGCCCGGCAGTGCATCGGCTCGATCTCGACGGTCGCACTGCCACGCGTACCGTGCTCGGCGACTGGTACGAACAGGACAGCGTGCTGAAGGTGGGTTGATGTCTCGGGTGCTTCTTCGCTCGACGATCAGGCGTGTGCGGACGCGGCACCGTCGCGCAACTTGCGCAGCATCGATTGCAACGAACGATCGAACAGGGATTCGCGCGGCACGATAAATGCCGCCCCACTGTCGAGCCAGCCGTCCAGATCGGTACGGCTCTCTTCCCGCCACAACGTGCCATCCGGCTTGACCAGAATGGTGCGTCCGGTAAAGGTTCCTATCCACGACACTTTGCCGCGCCCAGCGATGCTTGACGATGCGGCGGATGTGCCGACGGCGATATCGACCTTGCCGGCATCGGGGGTGAATTCAATCCAATCGCCAATCGTCCATCGTGCAGGAGCCACCTTGTTTCCTGCGCCGGCGGGGCGTGCGCCAGCCGCCGCCTGCGGCACGACCTGCACCGCCACTTCGCCCTGGGGAAGCGGCGCCGATACCGCAGCATCGACCGCCATGCTCGACGTCATCGGTACGCTCGCGGGCGGAATCGGCGTTGGGCTCGAGCTCGCCTCTGCGGACATGCCATCTTGCCAACGCCATTGGCATGCCGGGTCGGCCACGACCTGCCCAGTGCGCACGTCGGCCCAGTGCTTGAACATGGCGATCCAATGACTGCGCGCTTCTGCCGAAGCAGGCCCCTCGGCCAACACCTGCGCCCATGCCCGCTCGACGCCAGGCCAGTCACGCTCGAAATCGCTCTGCGCCGCGCGACCGGGCTCGACCGAAAGCAATCCGACGATAATGTCCAACTGTTTGCGCAACCAGGATGCCTCGTAGGATTTTTCCCCGAACTGCAAGCACAATTTGATGTGCCGATTCACCCAAAGCAAGGACAAGATGTTCCGCAGCCCCTCGGGTACGTCGCGGCCATCGAGGCACTCGTGCATCCGCGCCGTCGCAAACAGTCGGACACGATGCTCGCGCGCACGCTCGGACGTCTGCGTGTCGACCTCTTGCGCAACCACGCGTTCGACCGCAAGACGCTCGACAGGATGATCTTTCTCAATCGAGTTTTCGCTTTTCGCTGAAAGCGTCCCCTCCAACCCTTGCAGCGAACGCTCAAGCGCCGATTCGAATTCGATGATTTCACTCGCCTCGGGTTCCGCGACCGGCAACACCGGTTCGGCAACGGCATCGACCGTGTCACTCAGCGACTCGGGGGTGGATTCGGCCAAGGCCGCAAGCTGATCGCGCTCGCGTGCAATCGCACGCTGCTCGACTGCATCCGACCAGGCGCGGAACTGCATCCATTCCTTTTCGAAAAACATCCGGTTGGCATCATGCTTGCCGACGATGCGGCCAACGAGAGCGTGCATCCTGAGCATTCGCTCGGCCAGCATCGGGCTGTCCGGCGTGCAGCTTTTCCCCACTTCGGCCAAGCGATCCATCAACGCACGCGCCGGATGGTCGGGATCCGAAAACACGCCTTGATCGGTCAACGCCAGCCGCAGGTACGGCAGTTGCAACCGTGACAGCAACGCCTGTACCGCTGGTGGCAGTGCTTTGTCCTGCTGGATGAAACCGAACATCATCGCAACCATGTCGATGGTGTCCTCGTATTCACCGAGGGCAGCGACGTTGGCTTCCGCCTGCGCGCTCGCAGGAGATTTGTTTGCTCCGCTCTTGCGGACATGGCGAACCAATGTGCGGCTCAATTCGTCTTTCAGAAGATCGGGATTCCACTCTTCTTCGACGTCGCCCACCCAAGATGTCGGTAAGCGTGGCGGCGGCAGCGCGGCGAGCGCTTCCATCAATGTTTCCAATTGCAGTGCGGGCATTGGCTTGATGCCACGCCCCTGGCCATTGTCCATGGATAGAAGGGATTCCAACGCCTCGCTCGCGGTGAGCGAGCGATCGGTCGCCATGCCCAACGCCTCCGCGTAGCGCGCGAGTCGACGATGTTCGAGCAAAGCGCGAACGTTCGCGGTCAAGCGCGTCTTGCGCGTGATATCGGGCAAACTTGGGTAAGCGGTTTGGCTTTCGACTGCGTCGAAACCGCCATCGCCAACGGGTCCCTCTTCTGCGAGAAAGGCGTTGGCGTCCGGAATGCTCTGCTCGAATCCCGGCACCGTCTCCAACCAGGATGATTCGTCATGCGCTTCCGATCTCGCAGCCGCCTCCGGCAGGGGCATCCGACGCGAGGCGCCGGCACGCGATGCGGCGGGCGCCCATGTCCATTGCGGGACGACGCCTCCCAGCACCAAAACCCGGTTGAGCTCCTTGCAGATCGCTCCGACCCGGCTCATCACGACCCGATCGAACAGTTTGAACACGACAAGGGCGACTTCGACGGGCAGGTTCGGAACTTCGTCGAGCGACTGGGCGAAGGTTCGCATCAGTACGGCAGGCGCGGCCGGCAATTCGTCCGCCTCGAAAGTAGCCCCATTGCGCAGAACGACAAGTCGATGCGACAACGGCGGCAGCTCCATGCGCGCCAACGAATTGCCTCTGGCCACCGCGCTATCGATGGCCAGGTTGCGTTCGAGCGTCATTTCGTCGACCAACGACAAACTGGCTGCCGAATTCGCCACTTCCGTTGCGGAGACCAAACGTGGGCGAAACGCCCCCGGAAGATGCGGTTTCAGATTCTTCCACGCCTCATCGAGGCGATCGAACCAGCTCTTGAGCAGCACATCCCGTTGCTTTCGCAGGATGCGCATTCCTTCAAAAAATTGCTGGAACGACGAGCCGGAACGATCGAACAGGGCATCGTCCAGTTTCTCGAACAGCAGCCCGGACAACGGCCCGACCATATCGCGTTGGGTTTCGCTCAGGCGGCTCCACCAATCCTGGCCTTGCCCATGGAATCCGCTTCCCTGATTCGACACTGAGCCCGATTCAGACACCGCTGCGGCATCGACCTGCGCCGATGGCTCGGATTCCGGCGAATCATTGGCAGACGCGGAGGGGGTAGAACGGATTTTCTGGCGGAACCACGACATGACGACTTTCCTCTATGTCGTATCGGGCCCCCTGAACCCGACGCGGCGATAGCACCTTCTGAGCTTTGCTCGATGGTAGGAAAATTCATCGCGATTGAACGTGATGCTTCTCACGATTTGGAAGGGAATTTCAAATCGAACCGACGGCGGCGAAAGGAATTCCGTTACCGCCGTCACAGCCTGCGCCATTACCGCAACAAGCTCACCTTCGCCCCGGCAAACAAACGCCCATTCGTCACCCATGTGGACGGCAACATCGACCGCGCGAGAGCGACAAACGCATCGTCGACAAGGCCGGCGCGGCAGTCTCGATGTCACATGTTCCTTCGATACTCCCCACCCACATCGTACAGCGCGTGGCTGATCTGCCCTTCGCTGTTGTACTTCACCGCCTCCATCAGCTGCGCGAACACGTTCTCGCGATCGCGTGCGCATTGCTGGAGGCGCTTCAGCGAATCCGGCGCAAGGGCATTCCGATTCGCGCGATACGCTTCGACATTGGCGAT
>JAFEFR010000231.1 GCA_018240485.1 Pseudomonadota bacterium | reverse complement strand
TCGCGCTGATCTGCGCCGCCGTGTTGTTCACCGCGCTCGGCAGCGGCGAATTCAGCGTGCCGCCTACCGTCGACACACTCCAGCTCGGGCTCAAGGTCACGCCCGTGTTCGGGAACGCCGGCGTATCCGTCAACGTGTACGTGCCCGGCACGCCGCCGGTGTTCTGCACGCTGATTACGTAGGTCGCCGTGTACTGCGCACCGCTCACGTTCGCAATCGTCGGGTTGCCCTTGGTCACCGTCACGTTCGACGGATTCGCCACCGGCACATCCGGCGTCGACGGATCGCACGGTTCGCCCGTTGCCGCCGTACAGCCCGGATCACCACCGCCGCTCAAGTTCGCCGTGTTGTTGCCGCTCTGCGCGCCAATGGGCGCCGCCACGGTGATCGGCACCGTGATCGTGTACGTGCCGTTGTTCAGCGGCGAACTCAAGACGCAGGCTGCGCCCAAGCTGCTGCTGCCCGCGCCGTTGCAACCGCTCAGCGTTGCACCGCTCACGCTCGGCGCACCCGACAGCGTGATGCCGGTCGGCAGTGTGTCCGCAATCGCGATTGGCGCCGTCGTCGGGCCGTTCGTGATTGTCACGTTGATCGCGTAGCTCTGACCCGACACGCCCACCAGCAGCGGGCTGGCCGAGGCCGTCTTCGTCGCCGTTACCTTCGGCGGATTCGGCAGCGAGCCGCAACCCGAGGAGTTACCCGTCGCGCTGCCGGTGATGCCCGCCGCGTTGTACGCGCCGTTGTTCGGGTTGCCATTGCACGCCAGCGTTGCACCGGTGCCCATCGTGAACGTGATCACTACCGTGTAGGTGTGCGTCACGCCACCTGCGATCGACACGCTGCTCGCGCTGATCTGGCCTGCCGTGTTGTTCGCCACCGCCGGCAGCGACGGGTTCACCACGCCACCGTTGCTCGGCGTGACCGTCCAGCTGTTCAGCGTCACGCCGGTATTCGAGAATCCCGGGGTGTCCGTCAGCGTGTACGTGCCCGGCACGCCGCCCGTGTTCTGCACGTTGATCACGTAGGTCGCCGTGTACTGCGTGCCGCTCACGTTCGCAATCGTCGGGTTGCCCTTGGTCACCGTCACGTTCGACGGATTCGCCACCGGCACATCCGGCGTCGACGGATCGCACGGTTCGCCCGTTGCCGCCGTACAGCCCGGATCGCCACCGCCG
>JAFEFR010000230.1 GCA_018240485.1 Pseudomonadota bacterium | reverse complement strand
TCCCTCGGGCGCAGAAACCCGCACCCCCCCATCGCCCACCCCATCCCTCTTCGATCTTGTCTTTGATGAACGCGAAAACACCCCACCCGATGCCGACACGCTCTTCACCCCAACCGGACCTCGCCGCACTGACACGCAGCGCCATCACGGTAATCGAAACCGAAGCGCGCGCGATCGGGTTGCTCGCCGCACGCGTCGACACGACGTTTCTGCACGCCTGCGAGCGAATTCTCGATTGCGAGGGACGCGTGGTTGTGTCCGGCATGGGCAAATCCGGTCACGTCGCGCGCAAGATCGCCGCCACCCTGGCCTCGACCGGCACGCCGGCTTTCTTCGTCCATCCGGGCGAAGCCAGCCATGGCGATCTTGGCATGATCACGCAAAAAGACGTGGTGCTGGCGTTGTCGAATTCGGGCGAAACCGACGAATTGCTTGCCATCCTGCCCCTGATAAAACGTCAGGGCGTGCCGCTGATCCTGATGACCGGCAATCCCGATTCCTCGCTGGCCGCGATGGCCGATGTGCATCTGGACGTCAGCGTGCCGGAAGAAGCCTGCCCGCTCGGCCTTGCGCCGACGGCGAGCACGACCGCGGCACTGGTCATGGGCGACGCCCTCGCCATCGCCCTGCTTGAAGCGCGCGGCTTCACCGAAGAGGACTTCGCCCGCTCGCACCCCGCCGGCGCGCTGGGGCGGCGCTTGTTCGTGCACATCGGCGATATCATGCACACCGGCGAACGCATTCCGACGACGCCGTCGGAGGCGACGCTGTTCGAAGCGATGGCCGAAATGACGCGCAAAGGTCTGGGCATGACGGCCATTCTGGATCGGGACAACCGCCTCGTCGGCGTGTTCACCGACGGCGACCTGCGCCGCGCCATCGACGACGACCACATCGATCTGCGCAAGACCCGCGTCACCGCACTGATGAGCACCCGGCCCAAGACCATTCGCGCCGACAAACTTGCGGTCGAAGCCGCGCAACTCATGGAAACGCACCAGATCCACGCACTGCTCGTCGTCGACGAGAACGAACGCCTCGTCGGCGCACTCAACATCCACGACCTGTTCCGCGCACGGGTGGTGTAGAGGCGAGGCCTCGGCGATCCGCGCTTGTCATTGGCGAAAGCTGCGGACTCAGACCGACCTGTCCCGCGCCACACCTCAGCCCGCGTTAACGGCCACTGGCTGTAGAATCGAGCCTTGCGAATCCCCCGAGCCCCCATGCTGCCCACCGATCTGCCCAGCGATATCCTTGAACGTGCCTCGCGCATCAAACTGGCCGTGTTCGACGTTGACGGCGTGTTGACCGACGGTCGACTCTGGTACGCCGCTGACGGCAGCGAGCTGAAAGCCTTCCATGCGCACGATGGCGCCGGCATGAAACAACTGCGCGCGGCGGGCATCGAAATCGCGGTGATCACGGCGCGCACCAGTCACGTGGTTTCGATGCGCATGGCCGAACTCGGCATTGCTCATGAGTATCAGGGGCGCACCGACAAGCTGGTCTGCTTCGAACATCTGCTCGGCGCGCTCGGTTTGACGCACGAGCAAGCCTGTTACACCGGCGACGATATGGTCGACCTGCCGCCCATGCTGCGCGCGGGGCTGTCGATCGCGCCGGCCAACGCACATCCGCTCGTGCGCGAACGTGCGCGCTGGCGCACACGCCTACGCGGCGGCGAAGGCGCGGCGCGGGAAGTCTGCGACCTTCTGCTTGCGTCCCAAGGCAAGCTCGTCGTTCCGACCGTCCCATGATCGATCGCCGTAACGCGCTCGTCATCGCCGTCCTTGCCGCGATCGCCCTCGCCGCATGGATGGAGGTCTGGCTGCTGCGCGCACGCGACACGGGCGACGACTTCGTCGGCCCGCCGCGCTCGGATTACACCCTCGACAATTTCACCCTCGACGCGCTCGACCGCCAGGGCGCCTATGCCTTCAACGTCAGCGGCCCGCGCATGGCGCGTCGTGGCGACGACGGCTCGATCTACGTCACTCACCCCAACTACGAACTCGTCGACAACGGCGGGCATGTCTGGAAGGGCACCTCCGAGACGGCCTGGGTCGACAAGAACGGCGACGTGATGAAACTCGAAGGCGCCGTGGCGATGCATCGCGTGCCGACCGAGGCCGTGCAGCGCGTGGATGTGCTCACCAGCGACTTGACCATCACCACCGACCCGAAGCAGAAGGATGCGCAAGGCCACCCCGTCGCCGATGCCCCCCACCGCGACAAGCGCATGGCAACCGCGGCACCGACGACGATCTTCGAGGCGAGCATGGTGTCTCGCGGCATCGGCATGAAAGCCGACCTCGATCTGAAAACCACGGAACTTTTATCCGACGTACACATGATTTCATTACCGGGGAAACATCAATGAAAACGGCAACCATCGTCATCGCCGGCTGCGCCACGCTGCTGCTCGCAGGCCAGGCCTTCGCGCTCAAGACCGATAAGGAACAACCGGCCAACGTCGATGCGAATTATTCGAAGGAATCGCAAAGCAAAAGCGGCGTGGCGAGCGACCCTGACATCGTCGATCTCGACGGCAACGTCGTCATCACGCGCGGCTCGATCAAGATGAATTCCGCCCATGCCACGGCCTATCGCATCCCGTCCTCGGCGAAGGATGCGAACGCAGGCCAGATGTCGCGTTTCGTACTGACCGGCAAGCAGGCGCACATGCAGCAACTGCACGACGGCGACTGCGCGCTCATGACCGCCACGGCCGACAAGATCGACTACAACCCGCTGACCAACCTTGCCGAACTGACTGGTGGCGTGGTCGTCGTGCAGCAGGGTCGTGGCGAGTTCCATGGCGAACACATGCTCTACAACACCGATACGGGCGACATGGAATCGGGCAGTCCATCCGAATCGTCCGGACGCGTACACATGGTGATGGAAGCCAAAACCCGGGCGCCGGCTACCAGCGCGAGCAACTGCGGCTTCGGCGCCGGCACGGCAAAACCCGTCTCGGCCAAGCCAGCGGAAAAGACGCCTGCCAACGCAAAACCGGATGGCGCGCACTGATGCTCAACGCGGTCGGTCTGCAAAAGAGTTTCAAAGGTCGCGCCGTCGTGCGCGACTTCGCGTTCGCCCTTGCGCAAGGGGAAGTCGTCGGCTTGCTCGGTCCGAACGGCGCCGGCAAAACGACGACGTTCTACATGGTCGTCGGCCTGATCGGTGCCGACGCCGGTCGCATCACGCTGGATCAACACGACATCACCGCGATGCCCATGCACGCGCGCGCACGCCTGGGCGTCGGCTATCTGCCGCAGGAGCCGTCGGTGTTTCGCCGCCTCAGCGTCGAGGAAAACGTGCTGGCGATTCTTGAACTGCGCGAGGACCTCGACGCCGACGGTCGACGTCGCGAACTCGAATCGCTGCTCGACGAATTGCAGATTTCGCACATCGCAAAGTCCAAGGGACAGGCGTTGTCCGGCGGCGAGCGCCGGCGCGTGGAGATCACGCGCGCGTTGGCGGCCAAACCGCGCTTCATGTTGCTGGATGAGCCGTTCGCCGGCATCGACCCGATTTCGGTCGTCGAAATCCAGCGCATCGTGCGCCAGCTCAAGGAACGCGGCATCGGCATTCTGATCACCGATCACAACGTGCGCGAGACGCTCGGCATCTGCGATCGCGCCTACATCATGAGCGACGGCGCCGTGCTCGCCAAAGGCTCGCCCGAAGAGGTGCTCGCCAACAAGCAGGTGCGCGAGGT
>JAFEFR010000022.1 GCA_018240485.1 Pseudomonadota bacterium | reverse complement strand
TTGGTGTAACACAGGTCGAGCGCATCGACGACCATGCGGATATCGGCCGAATTCTTGCCCGACTGGCTGACATGCGGCACCTCGATCAGCTCGAACGAGGCGTAGTGCATCGCCGGGCGGAATTCCTTGTAGCGCTCCCAGTCGCAATACGCCTTCTTCACCACGATGCTGCCCTTGAGCAGCAGGCGTTCGAGCACGCGGGTGATGTCGAACTTCTCGTACTTCGCCTCGCGCACGCCGAGGGCGAGGTTCTCGAAGTCGCAGAACAGGGCGAGGTTGCGCGTTTCGGTCTGCATGGTGTGATCCGGGTGGGCCGGCGCGGGGCGCGGCGTCGGCGGACACTGTGCCCGTCCGGCAACCCGCCTTCAAGCCCGATTTCGTTCCGCAACGCGCGCAAACAAAAAGGCCGATGCGCTTGGCATCGGCCTTTTTGTTTGTATATGGCGCGCCCGGAGAGATTCGAACTCCCGACCACCAAGTTCGTAGCCTGGTGCTCTATCCAGCTGAGCTACGGGCGCTCAGTGAGCCGCGCATTATCCGGGCAAGGATGGGCTGCGTCAATACCGGACCGTGCGCGGGTCACTCGATCGAATTGAAGGCAAATACCCATTTCCATAAGCCGCCAGCTTTGACGTAGACAGAGTTTTCAGCGACCTTCAAATCACCGATGTCCTGACCGCCGCAGGTGCCCTTGTAGAGCCCCGTCACCGTCATCATGCCGACCGTGGGCGAAACGGAGGTTCCGACGCCATGGGTCAAGGTGAAACTCTTGACTTGACACAAGTCGCTCGTCCAGGCCTTGACCGTGGCAGGCTTGTTCGCGGTAAACGTGCCGTAAATATCGACGAAGGCGATATCGTTTGCGGTCAGTGCGTTGATCGTTTTGGCATCATGCCGCATCCACGCATCCGACACGGCATTCTCGACCGCCAACAGTGTGTTGGTAATCGGATCGGCCGTCACCTTGTGCGCTGAATGGCCCGTGTTGGCGTTCGTTGCGGCGTGGACGTCCGTTCCAGGTTCTGCCTTTTTGTCGCCCGACGGCGGAGCGCTGGGATCGACGATCGGGTTTTCGCCGTGAAAGACTGCCTGCCAGCGGTCGCCGTTTCGGACCCACACCGTCGCCGCACGGGCCGAGTTGGGGAGTTTCTCGGTCTTGCCGTTTTCTGTACAGCTACCCTGCATGTTCGACACATAGCTGAGCACATAGGCGTCCTTGTCGATCTTCAGTAAATGCGGCTCGCTCAGTACCCACCCCGGAGTGACTTCGCAGCGGACGCCGCGGATTCGGTCGACGGCATCCGCCTTGCTGCGACGAATTCCG
>JAFEFR010000229.1 GCA_018240485.1 Pseudomonadota bacterium | reverse complement strand
GCGGTGGATTTTCACCAGCCGCGGATTGCGCGAGCGACGCGACGCGGCAGACGCTTACTTCGAGATGCCGCGACTGACTTCGATCTGGCGCGCCAGCCACTCGTCGACTTCGTAGGTCAACCAGCCGACGGTGCAGCCGCCGAGCCGGATCGGGTTCGGAAAATTCGCCGAGGCGTTGGCGCAGGAGTACACACGCTGCACCCGCGTGCAACAGGACGGGCGTCCTCGAGACCGCCCAAGCGTCGGTGAAGTTTCCATACCTTGGCCTGAAGCAGACAGCCAACCCCGCCCGTATCGCTGCCCGTCGGTGCTGATCGAGCAAGTCCGACAACCCCACGGTCGCAATTCCTGAGATGGCTGCCATCGACAATTCCAGTCGACGCGACAAAACCCCAACACAAAGGAGACCCCGCATGACGATCTCTAACCTCAAGTTGCGCCTGCTCAACCGGCTGCACGCCGCCGGGCAACCCGCCAGCGCCATCGGCATTGACCTCGGCACGACGAAAAGCTGCCTCGCCGTAGCCAAGTACGATCCCAAGGCCAACACACTCGACTGCCAGTGTGTCGAGTTCGAGCGCCCCGATGGTACACGCAACCTCGCCGTGCCTTCCGCCGTCGCGCAGGTCGGCGGCCGCCGTCTGTTCGGCGCGGCGGCGCTCGCGCAGCGCAGCGCGCCAGGCTTGTGTGCCAACCGCGACTGGTTCTACGAGGCAAAGAACCTGATCGGCCTGCGCTACACCTACAAGGACGCGCCGGCCGGACTCGGCAACGCCGGCGAGGTCGCCGCGGCGCTGATCGGTCACCTGCACGAGGAGGCGCGCCTGCCGCAGACGGTGTTGCCGCCGCTGGTCGTCACCGTGCCCGCGTCGTTCCATGCCGCACAGCGCGAGGCGACCATCTCCGCCGCCGAGCGCGGCAGTGGCCTGCCCATACGCAGCGGCAAGGTGCGTCTGCTCGACGAACCCTACGCCGCCTTCGTCGATCTCAAGTTCCGCGAACCGGCGCGTGCCGATGCGCTGCTGCGCGAAGGCGCCAACGTGCTCGTATTCGACTTCGGCGGCGGCACCTGCGATGTCGCCATCTTTCGTGTCGACACGGTACGCGGCGGCACGCTCGGCGCGCGACTCGTCGGCACCAGTCGCTACCACCGCCTCGGCGGCGGCGACATCGACCGCGCCATCGTCCACGACGTGCTGGTTCCGCAACTACTCAAGCAGCACGGCCTCAAGGATTTCGACGTGACCTGGGATACCAGGACAAACGAACTCGAAGGCCAATTGCTCGACGTCGCCGAGCGTCTCAAGCGCGCGCTGAGCACGCGCCTCGCGGACTACTTCGGTGCCAATACTGCGCCCGCACCCGAGCTGTCCGTCGCTTCTGTCGACCTGGATGTGACCTGCGAGGGCAGGCGCCTCGCCTTCGCGCGGCCCTCGCTCGACGTGGCCGCGTTCGACAAGCTGCTCGTGCCCTTCCTCGATCCGGAGCCTGTACCCGAGGCGGGCGACGAGTTCGTTCTGCGCAACTCGATCTTCGCGCCGATCCTGCAGGCGCTGACACGCGCCAAGCTGGAGCGCGAAGATCTGCATGGCGTGCTTTTGTGCGGCTCGAGCAGCCTGATGGCACCGGTGCAGAAAGCGCTGAGGAAGTTCCTGCCCAAGGCCGACCACGTCCTGCTCGGCACGCCGGACGACCTGCAAGCCGCGGTCGCGCGCGGCGCGGCCCTGCAAGCGCTGAGCCTGCAAGTGCTCGGCCAACCGATCGTCGCACCGGTATGCAGCAGTGCTGTCTCGCTCAAGCTCGCCGAAGGCGCGGCGGAGATGTGTCGCGCCGGCGACGCGGTGCCGGGCGCGGCGGTGGAGCCGATCCTGTTGCGCCCGCCGCATGCCAGACACGCCAGGGGCGTCGACATCGCCGTCGAAGTGCTCACCGACGGCAAGCGCCTCGTCGGTCGCTCGTTATGGCATCTGCCACCGCCGGTACGCGCCGACGAACGGCTGGAACTGACCTGGAGCATGGACGAAAACCAGTGCATTGAATTGCACCTTGCACGCCCGGACGATGCGCGCACCGAGAGCTTCGTAAAACGCTTCGACGCGCCGCTGATGCACCGCGACCTGTCGCAACTCGTACGCTGCCGCGCGCTGGAGCGCGAAGAGCGCCTGCGCCGCGATGAGATTCCACACGCGCGGCTCGGTGACGAATACGAGCAGCATGCGTGGGACTGTGCCAGCCTCGGCGAATACCAGAAGGCGCTGTACTACCTCAGCCTCGCGCTGCAGGAACTGGGCGAAAGCGACTACCGGCTTAACCTGCGTGGCATCTGGCGCCAGCGCATCGGCGACCGCGACGGTGCGCGCGACAGTTACGAGCGCGCCGGCAACTGGTCGACGGCGAAGTTCAACCTCGCCCTTCTGCATCACCGCAACGGGCAGTACGACGAAGCGCTTAGGGAGATCCGGGCCGCGATTGATAAGGATGGCGGGGAACGCGCCTACCGCGTCTTGCACGGCGACATCCTCGACAAACTCGGCGATCGCGATACGGCACGCAGCCACTGGCAGGATGCGCTCGATGGTCAGTTGAACCTCAAAGCGCTCGATGATTTCGCACTGGCCTGGCTCGAGGGCGCCGCCAACAAGCTCGGCCATGAGTCGCTGTTGAAGCGCATCAAGGAGCGCCGCCGCAAAATCACGCTTCGCGTGGCAGCCGGCTCTCAGCAGGGGGAACTGCCAGTGCTTTACGACGATCCGGGACGTGCGCAGGATGAGGTGGCGGCATGACCGGCATTGACATCCGCAACTGCAAGCTTGCGTATCGCTGCAATCAGCGTTGGGAACAACTCGAGCCCGTCGTCGGGCGTGCGGATCTGCGCTACTGCACGCGCTGCTCGGAGCGCGTGCACCTGGTCGACAGCGAAGTGCGCTTCGCCGAACTGGCGCGCCAAGGCCGCTGCGTCGCCGTGCTGTCTGCTTGGGGCGCAACGACTGTCGGCGTGCCCGATGGCGACTTTGACGGAGTGGGTTGAAACCGAGTCCCGCTATGTGTCGACCTTACGCCGCCTGATACCTGCTTGTCACCGATGGCCGGCAGCACGTCCTTGTCGAGCATCCGGCGGGTATTGCGCGGCTCGCTTCGCCTTTTGCGTTGGAACCAAAATTACTTTCCGATGCAGAACGTCGAGAAAATCGCGCCGAGCAGGTCGTCGCTCGAATACTCGCCGGTGATTTCGCCGAGCGCGTGTTGTGCCTGGCGCAGTTCTTCGGCGGCGAGTTCGCCGGCGCGTGCCAGACGCAGCTGTGTGTCGGCGCTTCGCAGATGTCCGGCGACACGTTCCAACGCATCGACATGGCGACGGCGCGCGCTGAACGCGCCGTGCGATTCCGCGCCGCGTCCACCGAGGCGTGCGAGTTCGGCACGCAGCAAATCGAGGCCGGCGCCGGTCTTGGCGGAGAGATGGATGTGTACTTCGTTGGTGACATTGGCAATCGCGTCGCCGCGCGTTGGCGCCTCGCCGCTGAGATCGATCTTGTTGTGCACGATCACGCGCGTGGCTGCAGCGCCGCATTCGCGCAGCAGTTCGCGGTCGGCGTTGGCATGTTTGTCGTCGGTGACGAGGATGGCGACATCGGCACGCGCGAGTTCCGCGCGCGCGCGACGAATGCCTTCGACTTCGACCGGGTCGTCGGATTCGCGCAGGCCCGCGGTATCGACGAGGGTCAGGCCGATACCGTCGAAATGCACGCTTTCGCGCAACACGTCGCGCGTGGTGCCGGCGACCGGCGTGACGATCGCCCGTTCGCTCCGCGCGAGCGCATTGAGCAGGCTCGATTTGCCGGCGTTCGGCCGACCGACGATGACCACGTGCAAGCCGTCGCGCAGAACGACGCCGCGGCGCGCGCCTTGCAGCAGATCGCGCGTGCCCGCCTGCAACGCGGCGAGCTGGTCGCCGAGCTGTGGCGCGCTGAGGAAATCGATCTCCTCCTCGGGAAAGTCGAGCGCCGCTTCAAGCCACGCGCGCAACCGCACGAGGGCCTCGAACAAACGGTCGACCGCATGCGAGAAATCGCCTTCGAGGCTGCGCATCGCCGCACGCGCGGCGGATTCCGAACCGCTCGCGATCAGGTCAGCGACCGCCTCGGCCTGAGTCAGATCGAGCTTGCCGTTGAGATAGGCGCGTTCGGAGAATTCGCCGGGCCGCGCCAGGCGTGCGCCAAGTTCGATGGCACGACGCAGAATCAAGTCGAGCACGACCTGGCTGCCGTGCGCCTGCAGTTCGAGCACGTCCTCGCCGGTGTAGGATTTCGGTGCGGCGAAATACAGCGCGAGGCCACGGTCGAGCGCTTCGCCGTCGGCATCGCGCATTGTTGCAAAATGTACTTTGCGCGCTTGTGGATTTTTCCCGATCATCGCCCGCGCGATTTCGCGACTGCGCGGCCCGCTGATGCGCACGACGCCGATGCCGCCAGCGCCAACCGCCGTGGCGACCGCCGCGATCGTGTCGTTGCCCGCCGCTGGCGCGCGCCCGCGCGCCACGTCAGGCCTTCGCGGGCGTCGCCGCTGCCGCGCCGACGCGCTTGGTGATGACCCACTGCTGCACGAGCGACAGCCAGCCGTTGACCGTCCAGTACAAGGTCAACCCGGCCGGAGCGAACGCGAACATCACGGCGAAAATCAGCGGCATGAATTTCATCATGCGCTGCTGCATCGGGTCCATGCCGGGCGAGGCCGGTGAAAGCATCTGCGTGGCGAGCATGGCGACGCCGTTCAAGATCGGCAGGATGAACAGCGGATCGGGCGCAGACAGGTTCTGGATCCAGCCGAAGAACGGCGCCTGGCGAAGTTCGACGCTCTCCTGCAACACCCAGAGCAAAGCGAAGAAGATCGGCATCTGGATCAATACCGGCAGGCAACCGCCCAGCGGGTTGATTTTTTCCTTTTTATACAACTCCATCATCGCCGCGTTGAGCTTCTGCTTGTCGTCGCCGTAGCGTTCCTTGAGCGCTTCCAGACGCGGCTGAAACTGCTTCATCTTCGCCATCGAGCGGTATTGCGCTTCGGAAGGTTTGTACATGACGAGTTTGATCAGCAACACCAGCAAAATGATGGCGACGCCCCAATTGCCGGTGAGTTTGTGCAGCTGGACGAGCACCCAGTGCATCGGCTGGGCGATGAAGGTGAGAATGCCGTAGTCGGCGGTCAGCTCCAGGCCGGGCGCGATGTTGGCAAGGTTGCTTTGCAGTTTCGGGCCGACATACAAGTGCGTGGCGAACGTGGCCGACGCATTCGGCGCGATCGTCTGCGCCGGCGACATCGCGCGGATCAGGTAGCGCTCGGCACCGTCGGCATTTGCGGCCAATGTGCTGTACTGGTCGGCTTCGTTCGCGACCGGGATGAATGCCGCGAAGAAATAATGTTGCAGCATGGCCACCCAGCCGCCGGTCACATCGGTATTCTTGAGCGTGGAATCCGTGTACTTGGCGAACGCCAACTTGTTGAACTTGCCCTGTGCGTACCAGGCTGCGCCGACGAAGGCATAGGCTTCAGGGTTGTACATCGAGAACATGCCGCCGGCGGGCTTCGGTGGCGCGATGCGCTGCAACTGGCGATATTCGTTGCCGGTCCACGGCACGGCGCTAGCGTTCGCGACTTCCTCGCGCGTTTCGATCAGATAGCTGCCGCGTGTAAAAATGTATACTTTTCGCACACTGATGCCCGAAGCGTCGGTCCAGGTCAGCGGCACTTCGATCTTGTCGGCGCCGGCTGCCAGTTCGTAATTCGTCTTCTCGGCGTTGAACAGTGTCTTGTGGCTCGGCGCGGCACCGCCACTGCTGACCAGGCCGGTCTGGGCGACAAAGTACTGCGCGTTGCCGTCGTCGAGCAGGCGCACCGGTTTGGTTTTGTCTTTGGGATCGATCGGGTAGTCGAGCAGGTCGGCACGCACCAGGCTGCCGCCGACCGGGCTGATCGCCACACGCAATACGTCGGTCTGCACTTCGACAAGCGGTACCGAGGGTGCCGAGGGCGCATCCGGTGTCAGCGTTGATGCCGCTGTCGCGGCACTTGCCGCGTTCGGCGCATCGTTACCACCATCCGTTGTCGTCGATGACGTTGTCTTGCCGGCTACCGGTGCGGTTTCCGACGCAACCGGCTTCGCGCCGTAATCTTGTTCCCATGCGGAGTAAAGCAGGTAGCCGATGGCGAACAGAGCGAGCAACAGGAAGGAGCGAGTGCTGGACATAATCGAACCAGAGAGAAAAGAAGATGCGCGTTCAAGCGTTGTGGGCGCGAGCGCAGGGATTCAAGAAAAGGGGGAAAATGAGACGTAGTCGGGCATTGTGCCGGGAGGTTCGGCGCCGTTCAACATGGGCGATGCGCCGACTTCCTTCGTCTCCAGGTTCGTTTCGCGGACAAATTGTGCGTCCAGTTTGCGCCAGAGTTGTGCGAGTTCATGGCGCAACTCGACATTGCCCAGTTGCGCAGCCGAAGGGCGTGCAATCACGAGCACATCGCAACTCGGAAGTTGAGGTCGACGCAAACGAAAGCTTTCGCGAATCTGGCGGCGGATCCGGTTGCGTTCGACCGCAAGTTTGGAGACGCGTCGCGATACGGCCATGCCAAGCCGCGCGGTCGACATGTCGGTCGACCGGCATTCGCATTGGAAGTGTTTCGTCGACAGGCGTCGGCTGGAACGGCGCAGCGCGGTGAAATCACCGGGCCGCAGAAGCCGCGCGGCTCGTGGAAAATCGAGGCGGGGCGATGAGTCGCTCATCGCGTGAATAATGCCGGTGTGGCGGGACGCGCCGTTTGCTTACGGGATGAGACGCTTGCGACCCTTGGCGCGGCGCGCGTTGAGAACGGCGCGACCACCGCGCGTTTTCATGCGCGCACGAAAACCGTGGGTGCGGGCGTGCTTGAGATTGCCGGGCTGGAATGTGCGCTTGGTGGCCATGGCGAAATAAGTACTTTCTTGGGAAAAAGAAGCGGGATTCTAGCTGTAAATCCCCAAACAGGTCAACCGTTCCCCACATGGCCACACCGACGGTTATAGTGCTCGTCGAGACTTCCTCCGCGATTGACGGTTGAAACACCATCATGGCCTGCGAGGCCGGATGTGGGGGGAGTTTCTTTTTACTCGGCATAAACGATTCACGACGGTGAATCGTTAAGATCGCGCGTTCGTCGCGCAGGTCGTACTTCTACTGCAAGAGTGCGGATCGTCGGCAAGGCCCTCATAGTGCACATCCAGCCGGCGCCGGACCAAGCCGCACGAGGGAAACCGTTGTCTGGCTCACCGACTGAGATGGGATGCTGTAGGTCAACGTCGCGGCCGTGCAGCTTTGGAAGCTGAGGCTGACCTTGCCGACGGTCGTGGTCGTCACACCTCCGCCGACGGTGGCGTCGAAGGTGCCTCCACTCGATTGCAGCAGATCGATGTCGTTCGACGAGGTGGCCGTAGAACCGAAATTGCTGTCCTGGAATACGAACCACTGTTGCCGTGGCGAGGGCGCCGAACTGCCGGCGGCGAAAAAGGTGTACCACGAGCCGAACAGCGTTGTTTGGCTGGGGATGATGTCGATGACGAAGCCCATGCCGACGGCATCGGGCGTGCTCCACGCGCCCGACAGCAGGGTATTCGCGGGGGCCGAGTGGTTGTCGCCGCAGGCGGTGTTCTGACCCACGCGCGAGAGCGGAATGTATCCGGTGCGGCCATCGTCGAAGGCATAGGCGAGCATGCCGGTCGAGCAGTTGCTGAAGCTCACGGTGGCGGTGCCCACTCGGACGATCGGAGGCTTTGTTCCCGCGTTGAGATTGCCGTCCGTCGCCGTGTAGATGCCCAGCGAGGCGATGCTGTTGTCACTGTAGACATCCCCTTGCAAGGCGTACCAGCGCTGGCCGCCGCCGCCACCGGCCACGTCATAGGTGTACCAGCCGGCGAACGCCGTGC
>JAFEFR010000228.1 GCA_018240485.1 Pseudomonadota bacterium | reverse complement strand
TTGAGGATGGTCGGGGTGCCGCCGATGCCGATTTTCATCGCCAGCGCGGTGGTTTCCGCAATCGGGTTCGGGCACGTCTTCTGCCCCGGGTCTTGCCCGTTCATCGCTGCGGTATAGGCCGCGTTGCGATCCTGCGAGCACCACACCGCTTCGGCTTTTTTATCGGCGCCGGGATGAATCGACAACGGGAACAGCACGTATTCCACGGCAATGCCGGCCTGGTTGTAGGCGGCGATCTGCTTGTGGAACTGGCGGCAGTACGGGCAATCCACATCGGTGAAGACGGTGATCGTGTGTTTGGGATTGGCGGGAGCAAACACCAGTCGCTTGCTTTGCGGCAGGCTTTTCAGCGCGGCAAGGCGTATTGTGGCCTGGGCGCGACTGGTCAGATTCGACTTCTGGACGACATCGTAAACCTCGCCTTGAACCAGATACCTGCCGTCGGCGCTGACATAGAGCACCTGACCACTGCTGACCACGACTTCGTAAAACCCCGGCAGATCGGACTTCTCGACGACCTCCACCTTCACCCCCGGCGCCAGCTTCGCCAATGCATCGCGCACGGTTTTTTCCACACCGGAAGCCGACGTTGCGGCGGGTGTTGCGGCACCGCCGGCGTTCACGTCGGCGAATGAGGTGGTGCTCTGTGCAGCGGCGAAGGGGGCGGCCAAGACGAAGCCGGCGAGGATGAGCAAGGATTTGATCATGGTGATTCTCGATAACCAGGCGCGAGCGGCGATTCGGAATGCGACCGTCACGCAGCGGGGAAAGTTCGTTCGCGATTCGACCGGGGTCGACGCCGAATTCTTGCAATTATCGCACGGCTGCGAGCGCATGGCCGCATTTGCGCGACGCGCTGCGCCTCGGCGCAGCGCGCAACCGCGCATATTCATCCGCGCGGATGGTGCTGTGCGTGCAAGCGCTTGAGGCCCTCGCGCGCGACGAGGGTGTAAATCTGCGTGGTCGACAGCGAGCTGTGGCCGAGCAGCATTTGCAGCGCGCGCAAGTCGGCGCCGTGGTTGAGCAGATGGGTCGCAAAGCAATGCCGCAGCACATGCGGCGAGATGCGTTTGGCATCGATGCCCGCCGTGGCGGCATGCTGCTTGATCCGCGTCCAGAACATCTGTCGCGTCATCGCCGCCTTGCGCGCGGTGACGAATACGGCATCGACGATGCGCCCGGCCAGCAAAACCGGGCGCGCCTCGCGGCAGTAGCGCTCCAGCCAGTCGAGCGCTTCCTCGCCGATCGGCACCAGGCGATCCTTGCCGCCCTTGCCGGTGACGCGCAACACCCCCTGCCGGAAATTGACTTGTTCGCTCGCGAGTTCGACGAGTTCGGTCACGCGCAGCCCGCTCGCGTAGAGCAACTCCAGCATGGCGCGGTCGCGCAAACCCAGCGGCGTATCGACATCCGGCGCGCGGATCAGCGCCTCGACGTGCGCCTCGCCCAGCGCCTTGGGCAGCGGTTTGGCCAGTTTGGGCGTCGCCAGCAACAAAGTCGGATCGACCTCGATGGCGCCGAGACGCTGCTGCATGCGATAGAAATGACGCAAGCTCGACAACAGCCGCGCGTTGCTGCGCGAGGAATAGCCGCCCGCCCCCCGTTCGGCGAGATAGTCGTGCAGCTGCGCGCGCGAAACACACAGCAACCTCGTATCCTTGCCTGCGCACCAGCGCGCCAGGCCTTCGAGATCGCGCCGATAACTCGCCAACGAATTTTCGGCCAAGCCCGACTCCGACCAGGCGCGTTCGAGAAAGCCCTCGATCAGCGCGCGCTCATCCGCCGCAAGCCGATCGCCGGCGCGCAGCGCGATGACAGCGGATTGGCGTGTGGCTTTTTTCATTTCCGTACCGAAGCTCGACTCGATTTTCTTCCGTCCTCACCGTGCCAACTGGAACCGCACATCTTGGAGCACCTGATGAATTCTACTTCCTTGCGCCCCGCCACCCCCGCCTCGCTCGGCTGGCGCCTGCTGGCGGCGATGTACGATCTGTTCCCGCTGCTCGCGCTGTGGTTTTTCGCCACTTTGCTTGCGCTCGCGCTGACCGGCGGCGCGCTCGACGTGCACCGCCTCGATCACCGACTGCTCGTGCAGGCGCTGCTGCTCGCCGTCAGCGCTGCCTACTTTCTCGCCTCGTGGCGGCGCGGCGGCCAGACCGTCGGCATGAAGCCCTGGCGCCTGCGCGTGATCGGCGCGGATGGTGGACCTCTGGATTTCCGCCGCTCCGCGTTGCGCTTCACGATTGCGCTGGTCTCGCTGGCCGCGCTCGGCGCCGGTTTTCTCTGGTGCCTGATCGATCGCGACAAACGCGCCTGGCACGACATCGCCGCCGGCACGCTGGTCGTGCGGATGGAAAAAAACGCCTGACGGCACCGACTTCACGCCCCGCGCAACTAGGCGTTGCGGCGGAAATACGCCCATGCGGCGACAGCGAGAAACAATGACGGCAACGCGTTCACCACGGCAAGGTTGAAATTGTATACCGCACCCATGCTGACCACGGATTTCTGGAAAAAGTAGTAACTGATGGCAAGCGCCATGCCGATGAAAAGACGCTTTCCAAGACCGCCCGTACGCAGCGAACCGAACGCGAACGGCACCGCGCAGAACGCCAGCACCAGCACGTTGAGCGGATAAAAAATGCGGCCCCAGTAGGCGAGTCGGTAGCTCGTCGCATCCTGATGGTTACGATCCATGTAGTCGATGTTGCGCACGAGATCGTTCATCGACAGGTATTCTGGATGGATCATCGACACGGCGAGCACATCCGGATCGAGCTCGGATTTCCACTGCGCGGTTTCTTGCGTCTTGCTCGTCGCCGAACGCCCGACAAAATCGGTGCGGCGCACATCGTGCAACGTCCACTGACCATCGACGTGGGTGGCCGACTTGGCGATCGACAACGCCGAAAGTTGGCCAATCGGGGTGAATTCGAACACGCGCACATCGGACAACTCGATCATCGGCGTTCCGCCCGCCCGTGCACGCGTACGCCCGCGCTTGGCGTTGATCACCGTTTCGCCGTCGCGCGCCCACAGCGTGCCGCCCTTGCCGATGGTCACATCGCGATTTTTCGCGGTCAGCGCGAGCGCTTCGGCCTTCTGTTGCGCGCGTGGCGCGATCAGCTCGCCCTCGATGGCGACGAAAACGGTCAATATCGTCAGCGCGAGCACGACCGAGGCGCAGATGCGCAACTTCGACATGCCCGCCGCGCGCAATGCGGTCAACTCGCCGCTCGC